>DATLHE010000104.1:0-6152 GCA_035540335.1 Thermomicrobiales bacterium
GTCATGAACTGCCCGAGAATCGTCTGCTGGACGCGACGCACCTCCCCGCTGCCGCCACAGGTCGCACACGTCGGCGGCGTCTTGCCGTCCTTCATGCGCGTGCCGTGGCAGACGTCGCACGTCTCCAGGCGGTCGATCTCAACCTCCTTCTCGGCGCCGAATACGGCCTCCTCGAAGGTGAGAGTGACGGAGACCTGGATGTCGGCTCCGCGCGGTGGCGCGGCCCGGCGAGAAGAGGCGCCACCAGCGGCGGCCCCGAAGAAGCTCTCGAAGAGGTCCGAGAACGGCGAGCCGCCGAATCCGAACGGATCACCCGCTCCAGCGCCAGCGCCGGCGGCGGCGTGGCCGAAGCGGTCGTAGGCCGCGCGGCGATCGTCGTTGGAGAGGACCTCGTACGCCTCGTTGACCTCCTTGAAATGGTCCTCGGCCCCGTCATTCTTGTTGACGTCGGGGTGATATTGCCGCGCCTTGGCGCGGTAAGCACGCTTGATCTCCTGCTCGGTGGCCGTCCGGGAGACGCCGAGCACTTCGTAGTAGTCGCGTTTTTCTGCCATGGTCCATATCGTGAATGAGAAGCGAAGCCAAAGGGATTGGACGCACCATGAGCCGGCCACCATTGTGCCGGTGGCCGTGTGGTCCCTGACCTCCCAAGTATAACGAGGTATGCAACGCACATATCAATGTTCGGCACCGGAACGAGAGCGGCCCGGCCAACGTTCTCCCGGAAACGGCGCTTCGACGTCGATATTCGCCATGACCCGTGAGAGGTTGCCCATGACAAATCCCTGGTCGAACGTCGCGGCCGCGACCGTACTCGCTCTCGCCATCGCGCTGTCCACGCTCCCTTCCGCGTCGGCAGCCATCCCGTGCATCGATCAGCCGGTGATCGATAGCGCCGTCGACTACGCGATCGCCGCGCCGGTCATGTCCGATCCATTCACGATCGAGACGGTGATGGCTGGGCCGCACACGGATCTTCCCAGCACGCTAGCGGCCTTCGAGAACCCCACCACACCCGCGACCGACGAGTCGCTTCGGGATGAGGTCGCTGGCCCCATTGAGAACATCGTGCGTTGCGTGGTGTATGGCGATGTCGGCGCGCTCGCCACGCTGGCTACCGGGCGGTACCGCGCGGAGCACATGGCCATGCCCTCGCCGGACGATGTCCGCCACTCGATCGCGGCGGTCGACGGGTTTCGGCTGCTGAACGTGACTGGTGCGGCCAGGCCCGATGCCAATCACATCGCGGGGCGGGCCGAGATTTTGCTCGACCACGACCGGCTGCTTATCGTGACGCTTGTGTTCCAGCGAACCGGTGATTACTGGTATCTCAGCGACAGCGCGGTGCGGTTCGCCGGCGACGTCGACGAGGCGGCGACCATCTCACTGACCGCACGCGGCGCGACACCCACCTCGGTTTCCTTCCCAGCCGCCGGGATCACGGCGATCGGGATCGACAATCAGCAGGACTCGATCATCGAGTACACATTGAGATCCGTCGACGACGGCAGGACGCTCGACACGGGAATCGTGGTTCCGGCTGGCTTCGCCGGCCCGCCGGATGACGCCGTGTTGGTCCTGCATCATCTCTCGCCGGGGGCGTATGAGCTCCGTTTGAAGCCCGGAGACGCTCTGCTTCCCCTCCACCAGATCGTTGAGATCACGTTGACCTGAGACGGAGGCGCTATCGCGGAAAGCCGTCGTTCTCGACGCGCAGGTCGATGACCGTGCCGGCGCGACGCAGAACCGTCCGGTAGTACCAGGGTGCGGCCATCGAGAGGTAGATGCGAGCATCCAGATCGTCGATCAGCTGCTGGGGAATCCCGCTCGCGCCGAATCGGGCGCCAGCGATGCCGCCCGCGATGGCGCCCAATGCGCTCGCCTCGCCACCCTCGCGGACGACAGCAAGGACGGCGTCCTCGAAGGTCGCCGCGTCGCGCACGGTGGTCACGATCTCCGCGATCCGCCGCTCGAGATCGTCCTCGATGGTCGTTTGCACGAGATCGGCCCACTGCGCAAGGTCATCGCCGAAGCGGGCGGCCGCGCAGGTCGCCTGGGCCACCTGGACCACCGGCCGGGCCGCGCGGTCGCCGCCGTGAGTAAGGCGCGTGACCGTCGACGCGTCGCGCTCGAGCTCGGCGGCGTCGTACGCGCCAACCGCGTGGAGGAGCCCAACGGCGACGCCGCGCACGGCGACGGTTGCCTCCTGCTCGGAGACCAGTTCCTCGGAGACCAGCCCGTCGCGGGCGGCCGCGTCCTCGATGCCGTGGACGACCGCGTCGGACATCCACTGGCGGGATGTCCCCTGGATCAGGAAGCCGAGTCGCGCGTTGATGTTGATCGGGTCGAGCAGACCATCGTTGGTCGTCAGCGACTCGACGACGCACAGCACCGTGTCGGTCTTGTCCGAGATCTGGCCGGCCGGCTGATCGTCCCCGCCATCCTCTCCGGTCGACAAATAGCCGGTGAATGCGCCATGGCGCTGCGCGATCGACGCGGCGTCCATGCCCGTCACGGGCAGGCCGAGCGCATCGCCGATCGCGACGCCGAGCAGGGCACCGAGAAACTTGTCTTCCGTCGCGCGGCTCATACCCGCTTCCTTCCTCATTTTTCTTAGGTCAGCGTCACGGTCGTGCGCACCGTGCCCGCCTTGCTGGTCGTCGCGCAGAGCTCGATGGTGGTGCCGGGGGCGCCGGACACGATCCACTCGGCGCGTCCTCGCGACAGGTTCGACCACCGGGGCGGATAGCCGAGTGGGCCGTATTGGTTGGCGCGACCGTCGAGGTGCCCGAGATCCTGCTCCCGCTTGCCGGAGACGAGTTCGACCCCGTCACACGTCCCTAACGATACCCGGACCGGCTTGATTCGTCCGGTCGCCTTGCCGCGCTCGCTGAGATAGGTGGGGAGAAACCCGGTGTTCTGGACGATCGCGGCAATGCGGTAGAGGCCGTCGGCGATCGGCTCGACGGTCGTCTCGCCGAGGACGAGACGCGGAGCCGTTCCCATCTTGCGGACAACGAACTTCGCGTTGCCGGCCGTGACCTCCTCGAGCAGCGAGCCGGGCGGGTTCTGCCAGGCGAACTTGTAGTCGATGCCGCCGATCTCGACCTCGCCGAGCTGCGGATGCTCGAAGGGCGTCCAGGGATAGATACCGTCGCCGTTGGCGTGCTCATCGAGC
Source organism: Thermomicrobiales bacterium (assembly GCA_035540335.1). GTDB lineage: Bacteria > Chloroflexota > Chloroflexia > Thermomicrobiales > UBA6265 > UBA6265. The sequence continues at coordinate 3,179 of DATLHE010000104.1, forward strand.
GCCCTCGCGATCGCGACATCGTCCGACGCGGGGTGATCCTTGCTCCAGCCGATGTGGTCGGTGATCTCGATGCCAGCTTTCTTGGGCAGGCTCCAGAGCTCGGTCGAGAAGGCGTAGGCGCCGAAGGTACCGTAAACCCAGTCCAGCACGGCGCCGTAGATCGGCACCTTCTTGTCGTAGGCGAAGTCGTGGTAGATGGAGACGCACTTGTAGCCCGTCTCCTCCTCGCCCATTTTGCCGAGCGCCTTGTAGATCGCGAGGTCGAGCTTCGGCAGGTCGTCGTCGGGCTCGCCCGACGAGGGACGGAGGATGACGGCCGACTGGGTGTGGAAGTGCTGGGTTGCGTAGATGTTGGGGTGAGACGTCAGGAATTCGGCCAGCGCCCGCGTCTCAGGGTCTGAGAGCGGCAGCTCGCCTGCGCCCTTCTGCTTCCACTCCGGCGCCCAGTTGTGCGGAAAGTTCCGATTCAAGTCCAGGCCGAGAAGGTCGGGCGCCAGCTTGATCGCCCCGCCGTCCCAGTCCTTGATCCGACCTTCCGGAAGGACGTAGTAATACTCGCCGCCGAATTCGTCCGGCTCGCGGCGGATCATCACGCGGTCGTCATCCGGCGAGATCTTCCATGGGCCGTTCTCGTCCTTGATCCGCATCTGAAGGACGATGCCGTTGCCGTCGAGGTCCTCGCGGACGAGGCCCTCCTTGACCTCCGGCTCCGGGTAGGGGCGGACCGACGAGCGCATCCGCTCCGGTGTCGTGAGATACATCTCGATGCCGTCGAGCATGATCGCCGGTACGGCGTAGAGCGCGGTCTCGTCCAGCAGCTTCGTGATATGCGGGTCGTTGCCATAGCCGGTGAGCAGGTGGTTGAGCAGCCAGAGGACCGTCGCGCTGCCGGTGACCTCGCCGGCGTGGATGTTCGCGTCGACGAAGAACGCGGGCTTCTCGCTCGCCGCGCCCGTGTTGACGTTGGTCAGCGTCATTACCCAGATGTCGCGACCCTCATAGGTCTTGCCGATGCTTTCGACCTGAGCGATGGACGGGTGCTGCGTCGCCCAGTTGTGGAGCATCCCGGTCAGATGCTCGTAGCGGTAGTAGCGATCGGGGCGGTACTCCGACGATGTCGCCACCCATTTCGAGATTTCCTCAGCCATCGAACTTCCTCGCGCTCCCTGCCCCGGGGGGCCCAATCGACATGCCGAACACGAGGGTCACACTATGAAGGGAGGCGCATGGTTGTCAATGTCCGACGCCGGTGGCGTTGACGCTCCCCGGGCAGACTCCTAGACTGCCTGATCAGCATGAGACCGCCCGGAACCCTCAACCAAGGACCACGCCATGACGACTCGAACCTCTGATCTGACCGGCCTGCGACCGGCTACCCGCGCCGTGCACGGCGGCGAGCGCATGGACGTCGGCAACGCGATCCCAACCGCGAACCCGATCCACCTGAGCACGTCGTTCGCCTACGACTCCACCGGGGAGCTCGACGCGGCATTCGACGACCCGTCGCAGGGCTATGTCTACTCCCGGTACGGCAACCCGACGATACGCGCGTTCGAGACGGCGATCGCGGCGATCGAGGAGACCGAGACGGCGCTCGCCTACCCCTCCGGAATGGCGGCGATCCACGGCATCTTCACGCTGCTCGCCAAGCCGGGCGACCACGTCATCGCCTCGCGCGACGTCTACGGCGCGACGCTGACGCTGCTGGCCGGCCATTTCTGCAAGATGGGCATCACGACGACGTTCGTTGACATCACCGATCTCGCAGCGGTCGAGGAGGCGGCAGCGCGGGTGAAGCCGACCGTCCTCTTCGCGGAGACGGTTTCCAACCCGCTGCTGAAAGTCGCCGACATCGCCGGGCTGGCGACGATCGCGGCAGAGAACGGGGCGAAGCTGGTTGTCGACAACACGTTCGCCTCGCCCGCGCTCGTGCGCCCGACGGCGCTGGGGGCGACGCTGACTCTGCACTCGACAACCAAGTTCATCGCCGGCCACGGCGATGTCACGGGCGGCGTGGTGGCCGGTCCGCGCGAGATGGTCGACGAGCTGCGGCTCATCTCGCGGCTGAACGGGGCGGTGCCGGGGCCGTTCGACGCCTGGCTGGCGGCGCGGGGCCTGAAGACGCTCAATCTGCGGATGCGGGAGCACAGCGCGAACGCACGCGCCGTCGCCGCGTGGCTGGAGGGGGATGATCGCATCGAACGCGTCTACTATCCCGGACTGCACGATGACCCCCTGGAGGCGCAGTTCCTCTCGGGCGACCGGGGCGCGATTGTCTCCTTCGAGGCGCGGGGCTTCGGGCAAGCCGAGGTCTTCCGCTACCTCGACGCGCTGACGCTGATCCAGCCGGCGCCGACCCTCGGCGACGTCTATTCGCTCTCGCTCTACCCCGCGCGGTCGTCGCACCGGGGGTTGTCTCCCGAGCAGCGAGCCGAGTTCGGCATCAAGGACAGCCTGATCCGGCTGTCGGTCGGGATCGAGGCGGTCGAGGACATCATTGCCGACATCGATCAGGCCCTGACGCGGGCCGTGGAGTAAGATCGAAGACTGGCGTCCGGTTCCGGGCGCGCATCCGATCGCAGCAACCAGGAGCGTCCGGCACCATGACCGATTCCCTCACGTCGTTTCGCTGGCCCGGCGGCCACCGCGCCGCGCTCTCCGTCGTCGTCCACGTCGCGGGCGTTGGCCTGAGCGCCGACGAGCCGGCGAAGCCGGAGCTGGTAGGGGTCGATTACACGGCGACCGGTCTCCAGCGTCTCCTGGACGTGCTGAGGGATCTGGACATACCGGCGACGGTGGCCTTTACCGCCGACGCCGTCAACGGATCGCCGCAGTTGATCCGGCGCGCGGTCGATCTGGGCCACGAGGTCGCGATCAGTGCGGCGTCGCGCGCCGGCGCCACGGCGGACCACGTCAGCACCATCGAGCGCCTTGCCGATGGGCCGATCGCCGGGCTTCTCGAGCAGCTGCCGGG
>DATLHE010000105.1:0-2899 GCA_035540335.1 Thermomicrobiales bacterium
GGGCGGCCACCACAGTTCGCAGCCACTTCGGTGGAGCCCTTCGGGGCCTGGGTGGCCGCACCTTAATTCAGGGGAGGCACCATGAGCGACACCACCTGGGGCGACTGAGCCCTCCGACAGCACAACGCCCCCGCAGCCAGCTGGCTGCGGGGGCGTTCGCGTGTCAGGTGCCGTCCTGCTGCAGCCGCTCCCCCAGCTTGGCGGCGAGGGCGTAGGCCGGGTGGTTGTCGAGCTGTCGCCGTCGCCGGTTGTACCGCTGGGTGGTGCGCGGGTCGGAGTGGGAGACGGCGTCTTGCACGTCCTGCAAGGGGACGCCGTTGGCGAGGTTGTCGGTGATGAACTGGTGCCGCAGCGTGTGGGGCTTGATGCTCGCGGCCTGCGGGATCTCTGCCCGGCGGGCGAGGACGCGGAGGTGCTTCCACACCTCGGGCTGTGTCCAGCGGCGGCCGGACTCGGTGGCGAACAGCGGGCCGTCGGTGCGCTCGCCGAGGTAGCCGAGGAGCGCGTCGAGGGCGAGCGGCGGCACGGGCGCTGGTCGCTTCTTCCCGCCCTTCTGTGTGAGGGGCAGGGTGCGGTGTCCTCGGTCGTAGCCGAGCTGGTCGGCGTTGAGGGAGAGGAGTTCGTCGACGCGGGCGCCGGTGAGGTAGAGGAGCATGACGAGGGCGTAGGAGCGGGGCGCCCAGTCGCGTGCGGTTTCGATGAGCCGCATCGTCTCCTCCTCCGTCATCCCCTCCGTGGGCGAGTAGTCGGGGTCGACGTAGGGCCGGTTGACGGCGGCGAACGGGTCGCTGTCGACGGCTTGGAGCCGGGCGGCGTAGGTGTAGAAGCTCCCTGCGGCGGCGAGGGCCTGCGCCTGGGTGGTCTCTGCGGGGGGTCGCCCGTTGCGGGTGGGGGTCTTAGCGAGGTGCTTGGCGTAGGCGTCGGCGAGCGGCAGCTTCGCCTGGAGCGGGTGGATACCAGTGCTGCGGGCGTACTCCTCCCACCCCTTGAACGTCCGGACGTAAGCCCGCCTGGTGTGGCGGGACTTCTGGCGGGCGATCCATCCTCCGGCGATGGTGGGGAGCGGATCGCGGTCGCCGTAGATGCCGGTGAGGTGGTCGGTGAGTGCGCGGGCTTCGTCGGGCCAGTCGTCGCGGGGGTCGTGCCGGTCGGTCGACAGCTCCGCCGACGGACGCGGAACGAGGGCGGTCACGGCTTCCACGCACCCTGATAGTCGGGGTGATCGGCGTAAGGAAGCGCGAGCCGCTTCAGCACCTCCGCCCATGCGTCGCGGTTGTTGTCGAACATGTCCGTCGAGGCCGTCAGCTCCGGCAGGCGCTCGGCAAGGAAGACGATGCGGCGCTTCGTCTCGACTTCGGCGAGCACTCGCTCGGGATCATGGCGCGCGATGTGCAACGCATCTTCCGTTGTCTCGAAGACGGAAGCCTCGCCGCCCCACCGTCCGCCACCCACGACGGCCGTTCGGTCGGCAGCGAGGATGGATTCTGCGTACTCGACGTTGTCGACCGCCCAAGGGCCCGGTGTGGCGGCGCGTGCCACGCTCGCGTCTTCGTCGAGGCGTGCCCGAAGGAACTCCACTAGTGCAGTGCTCATCAACTCTCCAAGACTAGGATAACTGTCATTATCAATCATGGTGTTGGGCGTTCGCCAGCGCTTCCGCGCAAGACGAAGACCCCACTCCGGTAGAGGAGCGGGGCTCGCGATACGGCATGTTATCGAGAGTGGCACCGGCCAACCGGGCGCGCCCCGGGGAGCGTTGCGCGCCACCTTGCATCACGGACGCGCCCCCGGGGGGGGGCTGGCTCGCACGATGCCCCCTGACACAACGAACGTAAACTCGCTTTACATCTACCCCGCCATGACGTAAAGTCGGTTTACGTCAGCACCGCACGACGACGGGGGACCCCGATGCGCACCTACGCCACGATCATCGACCTGCTCCAGATGGAAGGCCCCGGCCTCCAGGACTACGTCACCCCCGACGAGCTCAACCAGCTCCTCAACGGCGCCCTCCCCCACGGCCTCATCGCCGACCGCTACATCGCCGACCTCAAGCACAGCGAGAAGGCCAGCGTCGCCACCGACGATGACACCACCCGCGCCGACCTCCTCACCTGGATTGGCTGGGAATTGGAGATCGCCGTCGAGCAGCGCGACGAGGACGCTAAGGAACAGGCGCAGCACAACAAGCTCGACGCCATGCGCAAGGTAGCCGATGCCGAGGAGCGCTTCGTCGGCCTCATTCACCACCGCAAGGCGGAGCTCATCGGGGAGGCCCGCGGGATGGGCATCCAGAAGGCGGCCATCGCCGACGCGCTGAACATCAGCCGCCCCACCCTCGACAAGTGGATCCAGGACCAGCAGGACCGCGCCCTCTTCAACGAGGCCATCTACACGCTGGTCCGCCGCGACACGTCCAAGCAGGACCAGGAGATGCTGTTCCAGGCGCTCGGCATCCGCGACGTCTCCGCCCAAGCCAGCGTCTTCCTCGCCGGCCTGTCGACCCGGACGCTCGACGACCTCCGCGATGGGGAGAGGGAGCTCATCGGCCGCGCGGAGAAGCGGGCTCGCGAGCTCGCCTAACGTAGCGCCGCGCCCCCGCGCCCCTGCTGCGGCAGAGGCGCGGGGGCGCTTGTCTCTGTCACGGCTCGGTGACGGGCGGCTATCTGTAGGGCGCGTGTGGTCTACGGTGATCCGACGTTCAACCTTGGGGGGACTCATGCGCGCACGCGCTACTGCGGCTGTGGCCGCGATGCTTCTGGCGGCTCTCACCGCGTGCGGCGGCGGGGGTGACGACAAGGCGGAGACGAAGCCGTCGGCGGTGGAGGCCGCGCCGAGTGAGGAGTCGCCGGCCGCCCCGGAACAGGGCATGAAGCTGGGGTCGCCGGCCCGGACGGCG
>DATLHE010000106.1:0-11208 GCA_035540335.1 Thermomicrobiales bacterium
TCGCAACGCTTCTTCGAGGTGACGTCCCATTTCCGGTCCGTCTCGATCAGCGAGCTCTATCGCGACGCAAGCGCCGGCATCCTGCAGACCGCGCCCGACCGCGCGACGACCCCCGGTATCGACCAGCTGCTGCCGATCGGCGCCTTGCTGGTCGCACTCGGGATCCTGACGGCCCTGCTTGTCAGCCGCCTCAACCTCGCGGAGCAAGGTTCCAATGACTAGCGCCAGATTGCTGGCTCTCGCCAGCCATGATTACCGCGCGGCGGTGCGCAACCGCATCCTGGCCGCGCTGCTGCTGACGCTGCTCGTGGTGACGACGGTCTCGGTGGTCGTCGCCGCCTTCGACTACCAGACCCAGCTCGATGAATACAACCGCTACAAGGCCGCCGCCGAGGCCGCCGGTATCACCACCGTGGCACCGCTGCCCCTGCGGCCGCTGCAGCTGATGCGCGCCGTGGTCGAGTACCTCGAGATCGTGGGCGCGGTGATCGCCATTGCGCTCGGCTATCTCAGCGTCGCCCGCGAGCGCAGCAATCGCACCCTCTGGCTCCTGCGCACGCGGCCCGTCTCCGCCGGTGAGCTGACCTTCGGCCCGGCGCTGGGCGCGATCGGGCTGATCACGACGCTGGTCGTCGTCACCGCCGCCATCGGCGTGGTCTCGATCGGCGTGTGGGGGCATGACTGGATCAACGGCGAGCAGGCGATCAAGCTCCTCTTGTGGTGCATTGGCTCGATCGTCTACATGGGCGTGTTCTACTGCCTGGGCGCGGCGCTGACCGCCCGCAGCAGTGTCCTCGCCAACGGGCTCGTCGCCGCGCTCGTGATCTGGCTCATCGTGGTCCTGATCATCCCGCAGATCGGCGACACGATGGACCCCGACAACCAGATTCCCGGCGGGCTGTTCTCCGCGCTCAACCTCGACAGGCCGCACGCGGATCGCGTGCTCGACTCGTTCAGCACCTACGAGCGGCTGCGCAACCAGCTCGAGGAGGTGTCGTTCGCCAAGCACTACGAGCGATTCTCCTTCGCCTTTCTCGATGTCAAGATCCGGGACACGCACGGGGCAATGCCGATCAGTGATCTCTTCCGCGTGATGAAGGGGGACATTATCTGGATGCTTGTCTACGCCGTCGCGCTCGCAGGCGCCCTGCGATGGACCGTGGGGCGGTCGACCGCCCATCCCAAGGGAGAAGCCCAATGACCTACCGAACACGCACCTTCGGCATGATCGTTGCCCTTCTGCTGACCGCAACCCTGGTGATGGCCGGGGGCGGGGCGACGACCGCCCGCTCCTCCCAGGCGTCCACGCCGGAGGCATCGCCCACGGCGGGCGGCACCTGCGCACCCGCAACGGGTGGGTTTGTGCTGCCGGTGCCGGCGAACCCGATCGTCAACACGTCGACGGCGCCCGGGCTGAAAATCGACAAGGTGCTGGTCGAGGACAACGTGGACCCGGCGACGGGCAAGGACGCGGCCGACCACCTGGAGATCGCGCTGAGCAACGAGAGCGACCAGGAGCTGAGCGGGTTCGAGGTCTACTACGAGATCACCGACCTCACCACCGACGCCAAGGAGGGGTATTGCACCCCGCTGGAGGGCTTCACGATCCCCGCCGGCGAACAGCGCACGGTGCATTTCGACAACACCGGCGCGACCGATCACTACCCGGACAACGAGTTCAGCCTCTACCACGCCTCGAAGAACGAGATGCAGTTCGACATCATGGTCAGCGCCAGCGGCGTCGCCCCGCAGACCGCCACGGTTCACAAGGACGCGGGCGGCGACGAGAACCCGAACGAGTAAGCGCATCACGCAAGACCATGGGGCCCGGCAACGGACCAAGGCTGACACGGCTCGCCGCAGGGTGAGCCGTCTCGGCGTGTCCGGCCCAACACGAAGCCCGATCAGGACGGGAGGGGTATGGTCCCATCACATGGAAGCGCCGATGGCCCTGCGGGCCATCGGGTCGACACCCATTCGACTCCGCTGTGCTGCGCTCAGGGCAGGCTCATGGTCGACCCCTACGAGCCGTTGCTCCGATGACGGAAGGCGCAGAGATGCCCGCAAGGAATCCGCCGGCGCCGCTTGACCTTGCCCTTGGGACAAGCCCTAGCATGGCATTGCTGGCGGAGAGAGACGCGATCTGGAGGCGAGATGGATGGGACATGATCCGACGCCGGGAATCGAGCGGCCAGGCGACGCGCCGGACCGTTGGCTGAGCATCGGCGCGTTCGCGCGCCGGTCCCTGCTCTCGCCGAAGGCGCTCCGGCTGTACGACCGCCTGGGCATCCTGTCGCCTGCCGACGTCGATCCGGGGAACGGGTATCGCCGCTATCGCGAGAGCCAGCTCGCGACGGCGCGCCTGATCGCGCGGCTGCGGCAGCTCGACATGCCGCTCGCCCAGGTGGCGGAGGTCGTCGGCGCGCCGGAGGACAGTCGCAGCGACGCCCTCATCGACTACTGGGAGGCGGTCGAGCGACGCATCGCCGGCCAGCGCGAGGTGCTGATGTATCTCCTGATCGCCCTAGCGGGCAAGGAAAGGACCTTCGACATGTTCGAGATCCAGGAACGGGACATCGCCGAGGAGACCATGTTGACGGAGCAACGCCACATCACGGTCGACGCGCTGCCGGACTGGATGGGCGCGGCCTTCGGGCGCATGTGGGAGATGGCGCCCCGGTTTGGCGGCATCTCCGGACCGCTGCTGGCGATCTTCCACGGCCAGGTCAACCAGGACAGCGATGGCCCGGTGGAGATCTGCGCCCCGATCGACGGGGCGAACGGGCTGCCCACGGACGTGCCGGCACGCATCGAGCCTGCGCATCGGGAGGCGTACACCCGGCTCCGCAAGTCGCAGGTGGCGTTTCCGGAGATCCTTTCGGCCTACGACGCCGTCGAGCAGTGGATCGCCCGCAATGGCAAGACCATGTCTGGCCCGCCACGCGAGGTCTACTTCAACGACTTCATGAACGCCGGGCCGGACGATGAGGTCGTCGACATCGCCTTCCCGATCAGCGACGGTGTGGCGTGATGGGCGAGCGGATGATAGAACGCGATCGCACCTGGGCCGACGAGCTCGCGGCGTCGAGCGAGTTCGAGATCCGGCCGATACCGGCCGGGCGGCGCGGCGCCGGCGAGGGCAAGACCATGCTCTATCCCTCGGCCAGGACGCTGGACGACGCCATCCGGGCGATTCCGGAGGGACAGACCATCACGCCCCGGGAGCTGCGGGTCGAGCTTGCCCGCCGTCACGACGCGAGCATCACCTGCCCGGTCACGACCACGATGATGCTGCGGATCGTGGCCGAGGCCGCGAACGAGGCCCGTCGGAACGGCGGGGCGCTGGCCGAGGTGACACCCGTCTGGCGGGTGCTCGACCCGAAGGCGTCCGCGCTGCGCAAGCTGACGTTCGATCCGACCTGGGTCCTCGACGAGCGGGCCCGCGAGGAGGGGCGTTCCTGAATCGACATGTCCGAGCGGTCAGAGCGTGTGCGGGAGACCGCCGCCTTGGCCGGAGCAGAGAACCCTCGACACCGTTCGCGTCGCTGCGCTCCGCTCTCGGGCTCGGGATGACGGGTGATGGGGGCGTGGCGAGCGAAACGTCCCGATGTTAGACAGCGCTTCGCGTCGGGTTTCTCCCCCACGCGTCGCTCTGGGTCGGAGTGAGGGAGTTTGGGCGCGTGGCGAGTTGCTCGCCGAATATCGCCCTGCGGTCCATCGGGCGAATGGCCCGCCTGCCCGAACCCGGAGGGTGAGAAGCGGAGCGAGCCCTTCGCTTCTCGCCTGCGGCTCGGCCGGCACCAAGGTCCGCCCCTACCGGTGTTCGGCACGGCCTGGCGACCAGCGGGCGCCGACCCCGGGCACCCAGGCCCGGGGCTACCGCGGCGAACGCCGTTCGGGTAATTAGTTGCGGTTGGTTGCCAACGGACGCCGGGTACAAGACCCGGCGCTACCAGGGCGAACCGCCGTCCCTCGGGCGAGGGATCACGGTCGTCAGCGGACGTCGGCCGCAGGTGCGGCACACGAGGCCCGGCGCAACCAGGGTGAGCGGGATGGGCGGCAGCGAAACGCCCTGTTTGCGAGCGTGCCCCGGGCACCCAGGCCCGGGGCTACTGGGGTGAGCGACCATTCCGGCATCGATGTGGTGTGGTGGCGAACCCACCCCGCACATCAGATGCGGGGCTACGAAGCGAGCGAGCGGGGCGGCCAGATGTTCCCGGTTGGCGCGCGATGCCGCAGAATGCGGGGCAGACATTGACGAGCCGCCCGCGGCATCGAGGAGCGACATGGAACCCGACATCGCCCTGCCACGCTATGTCCCGGAGCAGATCGCGGTCTACCGGACCGATCACCTGCTGACGCAGGCGGTCTGCGCCTTCGATCCGGCGCGGGCGGCGACAACGCTCCAGGGCACGCACGAGGTGATGGCGATCGACCTCGGCGGCGACAAGATCCGCCGGGCGACCTACACGATCCGCGACGGCGTGCTCACACGGGCCGACGAGGAAGTGCTTCGCGCGACCGGCGGGGCCGGCTACCTGCCCTTCCTCGAGCGCCTGGCGGCGGAGGCGGCCGCGCGCGACCTGCCGGTCGGCATCTCGTCGGCGACCAAGCTGGAGGGCAGCGTCATCACCCGCACGGTCAACCTGCCGGTGTTCTTCGCCGAGCTCGGCGAGAAATACGACGCGGACTACGCGAATCTCTTCGGCGCGCGCGCGTTCGTCGCCAACGACACGATCATGGGCATCTGCGGCGCGAGCACCTTGCTCGCGCTGCGCGGTGAGCGCGCCGACCACGTCGCCTTCTTCATCTGCGGCAGCGGCCTTGGCGCGTCGGTCATCCACGACGGCACCGCCATCCACGTCGAGGCGGCGCACGTGCCGCTGATGGCGCCGCTGAACCCGCTCGGGCAGGCGACACCGTGCGGCGTGCCGGGCAAGGACTACGTCTGCGTCGAGCGCGTGGCCGCCGGCCGCGCCGGCATCGAGGACCTCTACCGCCGGCAGACGGGCGAGGCGAAGGACGGTGTCGCGCTCGGGACGCTCTACGAGCGGGGCGACGCGCTGGCCACCACGCTCTACGAGACCTCGACGCTGGCGCTGGCCCACGCGACGACCGGCGTGATGGAACGCTACGCCTTCCCCGAGGGCGAGGAGAGCGTCGTCGTCTACCACGGCGGCACCTTCGAACTCGCCCGCTATCGCGACGCGCTCTGCCGTCGCCTCGACGACATGCCTCGCGCCCGGCCCCGGGTGGTCTTCGCCCGCGATCTGTCCGCGAACATCTGCCTCGACGGCGCGGCGATCACGGCCCTGTCCACCGCCCGCCCGCGGGCGTGATCCCGGCCCCGGCGTCCGCTTTCCCTCTCCCGGGCGCCACAACCTGAGCGTCGTTGCGGGAATTACGCAGACGAACGACGTTACTTCCTCGCGCGAATCCGTAATTTGCACAATGTGCATGGCTCCGCGACCCAGCAATATGCAAGTGGGACACATATATGGGCAACGCGGCCGACTGCGGCGGGCGCTTCGAGGAGAAGACGCACGCTGGCAGCGATGCGCGCAGTGGCCGCCGGCCCGGCTGGCACGTCGACCGTGCCACCGTCGACGTTCACGTTTCCGAACGGAGAGGAGCCACGGATGGGCACTGTGTTCACTGACACCTGGTTTCCGACGATCGCCGCCGCGCGGCGGCGAACCCGGTCGATTAGGCCGGTCATGCTGCGCCGCGGGCTGGCCCTGTTCCTGATGGCGCTGGCCGTCGCCGCTGGCGGCGGGCTCGCCCTGCTGACCACGCCGGTCCCGACCGCCTCCGCGCTCTGCGCAACGCCGGCGATCGAGGGCGACTGGCACAACGTCAACACGAACACGCGCTCGATCACCCGGGCGGTGATCCGCATGGTCGACTGCGGCGACGTGATCCGCTGTGACGAGGACGGGAACTGCACTGGTGGTGAGACCACCTTCTCGGGTCATCTCTTCGGCAAATGCCGCCCCACGGACTGCGATTGGGGCACTGTCTACGGTCCCCAACGGAGCGACGGGTGGATCCGGGTCACCTATGACTTTGGGTACAAGACCAGCTATGTCTGGATGAAGACGTACACGTACCCCGGCCTGACGTACCTACGGGTGTACGTCGATAACCGGTTCGCGCCCGGCGATGGACGGACGAACTACACGACCGACGAGTGGTTCCTGAAGTAATACGGAATCCGTGAAAAGACCACGTGATCCCGGGTCGTGCGCTGGCCCCGCGGACCATTGCCGCAGGTGCAGGGCGGGGAGGCTAGGGCCATCCGCCCGTAGGACGGAAGACGCGGCGTCCGCCCGCATTCCGCATCACCATCCGCATATCTCGGCACCATGGGCGACCGTTCGCGGTCGCCCATGTGGCGTTTCCAACCGTCACGGCCTTGCGTGATGTACGTAGGTAGCCGGTTCCATCCTTCCGCCCGCAAATCGGTAATTCCCACAATGTGCCTCGCCCCCGTGAGACGGATGATGCGGGTGGGACTCGTCGTCAACACGACCGCGAGCGGAGCGGGCGCCCGCAGGACGCCGCGCCGCAGGAGGTTCCGCCATGGACCCCAATGTCGCCCGGGCAGCCTTCATGTCAGCCCAGAACCAGCAACGGTACTGGGCGGAGAACGGCTTTCCGATGCACGTCGAGCATGAGATGGTCACCACGGGTCCCGTTGGTGCCCAGCCGCGGAGCCACCCGGTGCGGCGGTACCTTGGCGACCTTCTCGTCCGAGCTGGCCAACGCGTCCAGGGCGCCGCTGCTCTTCCCGAAGCGGAGGAGGCGCTCGCCGCCGGCCGGAGCCGGAGCTAGAGAGGAACGGCGCGCGATGGACCTGGCAGCCGTGGTGCTGATCGCGGTGATCCTCGTGGTCCTCTGGACCCTACCGGAGCGCGAGCACCTGTGACCGAGCGCGGCACGGAACGATGCAATGGGAACCGTGACCCACAGCATCGTTCCGTGCCGCGCATCGGAGAACGTCACCGCTGCGGCCGATGCGACCCGGCGTCATAAGCGATATCGACGAAAATACACACATAGCCAGTTGGATTCATATACGTCACCGTCCTCATCTTCTGATGATGCGAAGCATGTGGCCCACGGAACAAATCATTCGACGGAAGACTCGCAAGAATCACGACGAGAAGGGTCGTGCGCTGCGTCTTGCGCCTGGTGATCGCGTGGTCGTGACAGGCGGCGCCGGGTTCATCGGCTCTCACCTGGTTGATCGCCTGCTGGCACTTGGCGCGCACGTGCACGTCCTCGACCGGGCAATCCCCGCGGACCTCGGCACATCGTTGGTCTTCAATTCGGGCTTGACCATCGAACACGCCGACATCGGCGGCGGCGCGGAGGATGCCCGGCGACTCGATCGCCATCTCCAGGGCCAGGATGGTGTTTCACCTGGCAAGTCCCATGGGCGTCGCGTACGCCCATCGCCATCGCCTGGCGACCACGGATGCCATCATGCGCGGCGGTATCGACGTCGTCCGGGCCTGCCAGCGACATCGATGCCCGCTCCTGTTCACATCCAGCTCCGAGGTTTACGGCGATGCCGGCACGCGACCGATGCGGGAGAGCGATCCCCTGCGCCTCGGCATCCAGCCACGCCGGGGATATGCGATGGCGAAGCTCGCGGTGGAGCACCTCGTCATGGGGCTGTCGCAGGAAGCCGGCGTGCAAACCTGGACGGTGCGCCTCTTCAACATCGCGGGCGCCCGCCAACGCCCCGAGGCCGGTCATGTCGTCTCGGCCCTTTCCAAGGCAGCGGTGACCGGCAAGCCGATGGTGATCCATGGTGACAGCCTCCAACAACGAACGTTCCTCCACGTCACGGACGCCGTGGACCGCTGCTCGCGGTCACACGGGAGGAAACACTCGTCGGCCGGGTGGTGAACCTAGGAGGTGAACAGCCGGTGCCCATCAACGGGCTGAGCCACCTCGTGCAGCGTGTCGCCGGCCGCCCGGGACTGAACGACTGGCGGAGGACACCGCCTGGCTGCTCGAGAGCCTGGACGAGCAAGACGTTCGGGCGACGTTCTTCGTCCTGGGGGAGGTCGCGGCACGGCACCCACGGCTCGTCCGGCGCATCGCCGGCGCCGGCCACGAGATCGGCTTCCACGGGGCCACGCACCGCTTCCTGAAGGAGGTCGGCCCAGCGCAGTTCGCCCGGGATCTCGAACACTGGAAGGGGCGGCTCGAAGATCTCACCGGCGACGCGGTGCGCGGATTCAGGGCACCCTACTTCTCGCTGACGCCCGCCACGCCGTGGGCGCTAGACCTGCTGGCGAGGAATGGATTCGTCTATGACGCATCCGTCTATCCGGGCCGAAACGATCGCTATGGGTGGCCGGGCGCGCCGCGATGCCCCGCGCGTCTTGGAGATACGGGCCTGCTGGTCTTCCCGGTGCCGCTCCTGTCGCCCCGCCTGCCGATCGGCTTCTCAGGCGGCGCCTATGTGCGCATCTTGCCTGAGCTCGTCGTGCGATGGGGGATGCGCCGGCAGCACGAGGCCGGCACTCCCGGCATGATCTACGTGCACCCGTGGGAGATCGCGCCATCGCTCCCCAGCGCCCGCTCCGGCTCCCTTCGCGCCGACCTGACGCGGCATGCGTGTCGCCGGAGGATGCGCCGTCGTTTGACGCGCCTACTCGCCACGGAGCAGCACCGGCTCGGCCCTGCCCGACCTCCCGACCTGGAGGCGCTGACACCAGCCTCTCCGCATGCGGGCCGATCTCCGGCCGGATATGATGGCGGACAGTTCATAATGGCCAGATCGGCTCAGTCGCTGGGAAGAGGGAGTGCATGGCAACGTCCGTGAGCGTGGGGGTGATGTTCCGCCGGGAGCAACCGCCCGAAGACCTTTTCGCGCACGCTCGCCGCATCGAGGCGGCGGGGTTCGATGAGCTCTGGGTCGTGGAGGACTGCTTCTACACCGGCGGCATCGCTCAGGCCGCCACCGCGCTGGCGGCGACCAGCCGGATCGCAGTCGGGCTTGGCATCGCGCCGGCCGTCGCCCGCAACGCGTCGTTCCTGGCGATGGAGTTCGCCACCCTCGCGCGGATGCACCCCGGCCGGTTCCAAGGCGGCATCGGGCACGGGGTCGCCGAGTGGATGGAGCAGATTGGCGCCAAGCCTGCCTCCTGGCTGGCGGCGCTGGAGGAGACAACCGTCACCGTCCGCGCGCTGCTGCGCGGCGACGAAGTGAACGTCGCGGGGCAGACGGTCCGCCTGCGCGACGTGCGGCTGGAGCACGTGCCGGACCCGCCCCCGCCGATCTCGCTGGGCGTGCGTGGCGCGAAGTCGCTCGCGCTCGCCGGGCGCCACGCCGACGGCACGATCCTCGCCGAGGCATCCGCGCCCGCCTACGTGGCCTGGGCGCGGGAGCGGATCGAGGAGGGCATGCGCACCGCCGGGAACACGCAGCCGCACCGGCTGATGATCTACGCGTTGTGCGCCGTGAGCCGGACCGACCCGGACGCGGCGCGGTCGGCCGTCCGCCCCGCCATGGCGGAGATGATCGCCGGCGGCGAATCACCGCAGATCGCGCCGCTGCCCTATGGCGCGGAGCTGTCGGAGCTGGCGGCCGGCGGCGCCGACCGTCTGGCCCGGGAGCTGCCGGACGCGTGGCTCGACGACCTTACCATCACCGGAACGCCGGGAGAGGGCGCGAGCGCCATCGCCCGCCTCCACGCCGCCGGCGCCGATGCCGTCATCCTCGTGCCGCCGGCCACGGTCGACCCCGGTCAATGGCTCGACGACGTCCGCCAGATGTTGCCGCTGGTGCGCGAGAAGGCCTGATGCGCGAACGCGTGTCCCCTGGGGCAAGGGCTCAGGGCGGCGAGGGTTCGCTCCGCGTCTCGCGCTGATGCGCTCGGCCGAGGGGCTCGCGGCCAGCCGCCCGTACGACGGACGACGCACAGGTCACGCAGATTCCGTATTGGGAAGCGATCGAGCAGACGGGCGCCTGCTAGACCGCGCGGGCGAAGTAGAGTGCCGCCTCGCCTGGCGCGACGCTGGCCGGCTCGTAAAGCGATAGGTCAAGGCCGCAGAGCTCGAAGCCGAGGCGGCGGTAGAACTGGATCGCCGGGTAGGCGACGGTGGACGTCTCCAGCCAGACGCAACGCGCGCCTGCCTCCCGCGCCGCCGCGACCACCGTGTCGACGAGCGCGCGGCCGACGCCCTGGCCGCGAACGGCGGGCGCGACGTAGAGGTGCCAGAGCTCCGTCCGCCGGTTCCACGGGCGGTGAGTGAACGCGGCAAAGCCGACGATCGCGCCCGACTCCTCGGCGACGAAGCCGTGCTCCCAGGCCCGATTCTCCCCAAGCTCGTCCGCAAGCGGGAACTCCTTGCGTAGTGGAGGGCGAACAGAGACCTCGTCGAGCGTGAAGGAGTGCGCCGTGCGGGCGATCCGGTAGACGCGGTCGGTCGTGAAGGTCCGGCCGAGCGCCAGGAGCTGTGCCTCGTCGTCGGGCAAGCGGACGGGGCGGATCGCGATCATTCCATTCTCCCGCATTCTGCGTTGGCCCGCACCCATGCTGCCGACATTTCCTGGCGCCTGACGCGGGTGCCGAGCGCGGCACCCCGCACCAACCGCGGTGCGGCGGCGCTCACGAGGTGAGGTCGCACCGGATGATGTCGGCGAGCTTCTCGGCCACCGCGACGACGGTGCAGTGCAGGTTGGCGCGCGGGCTCGTCGGGAACACCGAGGCGTCGGCGACGCGCAACCCGGCGAGGCCGTGGACCCGTCCCGCGTGGTCGACCACCGCGCCCGGATCGGCAGCCGGCCCCATCCGGCAAGTGCTCGACGGGTGGAAGGTCGTCGTGACACGGTCGCGGACCCAGGCGCGGAGCTCCTCGCGGTCCTGCCACGTGGGCACTCGGCCGGGCATCGGAGCGAGCACGTCCGCCAAGGGCGGGGTACTGACGAGGCGCCCGATCAGTTCCACGCCATCGCAGCACGCCTCCACTTCCGTCGGGTCGGTGAGATAGGCGTGATCGATGTCGAGCGTCGCCGCGGGATCGGCGCCGGTCAAGCGCACGTGGCCGCGCGAGCGGGGCACCTCCAGGTTGACCACGAACAGGGCGGCCCACCGGCCTTGCGCCTCGTCCCGCAATTGGACGTGGATGACGTAGAGGTCGATGTCCTCGGCCGCCTGAGCGCTGCGCGCCTTGATCAGCGTTGGG
>DATLHE010000107.1:0-3174 GCA_035540335.1 Thermomicrobiales bacterium
CAGGGGCGATGCGGCCCCTACGACGGCGGAACGTGCGTCCAGCATCGTATGGTCGGCCCTGCCCCAGCGGGCCGCAGCTGCGGGCGGTGGCCGCGCTTCAACCCCGGACACCAGGTCCGGGGCTACCCGTCCTCGATGCCCTCCTCCGGTGCGTACCACCCCGGCGGCAGTGTCACCAGCCGCCGCGCCGCCCGCAGCGCCCCGCTCGCGAACACCCGCCGGTGAAACGCCCGGTGGCTGATCCGGATCTCTTCGTCGTCGCTCGCGAAGATCACCTGGTGCTCGCCCGGGTTGCCGCCGCCGCGAATCGCGTGGATGCCGATCTCCCCCGGCTGCCGCGGCGCGTGCCCCTCGCGGCCGTAGACGAGCGGATGGACCTCGCCCTCCAGCCCGCGCAGGATGGCCTCGGCGAGCGCCAGCGCCGTGCCGGACGGCGCGTCCACCTTGTGCCGGTGATGCGCCTCGACCAGCTCGATGTCGTAGTCGGCCAGCGCGGCGGCGATCCGCGGCAACATCTGCTGCAGGACGCCGATGCCGTGGCTCATGTTCCGCGCGTACCAGACCGGGATGGTGCTCGCAGTCTCCCGCAGGGCGCCGGTCTGGTCGTCCGTCAGGCCCGTCGTGCCGATCACGAGCGGCGTCCCTGCCGCGACCGCGACCGGCACCGCGCGCATCGTGCCCTCCGGCCGCGAGAAGTCGATCAGCACGTCGGCGTCCCGCGCCAGCGCGCGCAGCGTCTCCGCCCCGTCGCCGCTCCCGACGCCGCCGATGATCGCAACGTCCTCCTGCCCCTCGGCGGCGAGCGCGATCTCCCGGCCCATCCGGCCGGTGTGGCCGATGAGGCCGATCCGCAGCGGCGTCACGCCGCGACCTCGCCCCGGATGACCGCCCGCATGTGCGCCGATTCCTCGCCGTGGAAGATGCGCCCGCCGGTGTAGCGGCACGCCAGCAGCGATTCGAAGACGCGCATTCGCGACGCCGCGGCGAGCGGCACCAGCGGCAGGCGGACGTCCGACGTCGCGATCCCCAGCAGCTCCGCGGCGGCCTTCACTGGCACCGGGTTGGTCTCCACGAACATCGCCCGGCAGAGATCGAGCAGCTCGTGGTGGATCGTCCGTGCGAGCGTGAAGTCGCCCGCCAGCGCCGCCGCGGTGAGGCGCGACATCGCCTCCGGGACGATGTTGCTGACGACCGAGATGACCCCCTGGCCGCCGACACTCATGATCGGCAGCGTCAGCGAGTCGTCGCCGGAGAGCACCGCGAACGACGCCGGCGTGAGGCGGACGATCTCGCTGGCCCGGTCGACGTCGCCGCTGGCCTCCTTGATGCCGATCACGTTCTCGATCGCCGCCAGGCGGGCGACCGTCTCCGGCAGGATGTCGCTGCCGGTGCGGCCCGGCACGTTGTAGAGCACGATCGGTAGCGGCGTCTGCTCGGCGATGGCGCGGATGTGCTGCACCATCCCCTCCTGCGTCGGCCGGTTGTAGTAGGGCATGACGACGAGCACCGCGTCGGCGCCCACCTCGGCCGCGACGCGGTTGTGGGCGATGACCGTCGTCGTGTCGTTCGAGCCGGTCCCGACCATCACGGGCACCCGGCCGGCCGCCTGGTCGACGACGGCGCGGATCACGAGCTCGTACTCGTCCGGCGTCAGCGTCGGCGTCTCGCCGGTCGAGCCGCAGGCGACGAGCCCGCGGACGCCGCCGGCGATCTGGAGGTCGACCAGCGCGCGCAGCGCCGGCTCATCGACGCGGCCGTCGCGGAACGGGGTGATGAGCGCGGTCCAGGTGCCGCGCAGGTCGAGCGTCGGGCGGATGTCGGCGGTCGGGATGGCGGATGCGGTCGTCGTGGTCATGGTGGAAAGCTCCTCGAAGGCACAGGGATGCGGACAGACGGAACGTCGAGAACGCGGCATGCCTGACCGGGCGGGATCGCCAGGGTCAGGCGCCGGGCTTGTCCTTGACCTTGTGCGTGCACGAGGAGCGGGTCGTACGGGTCCAGATCGCGGTCATGCTGCTGACCTCCACGGCAAACACGTGTTCCGCGCGTGCGGAACGACGCCGGATCGGGGATGGCTCCTGCGCCCGGATGGGTACAAAAAAACACCGTCATCCCCCTCGACCGGGGACGAGCGGCGTTTGGCCCGTGGTACCACCCCTGTTTGCCGCGATCTTGCGATCCGCGACCTTTGCTGCACGGCGCGACAAGATGCTGTCCGCCGCGGTGGAACGCGGCGCATCGCGCGATGCATCGGCCCTGTAACGGGAGCCGTCTTCCCCAGCTATCCGGGGTGCCCGTCGCCGCCTACTGCACGGAAAGCCGTGGTTCGGGGCGCGGCTCGAGGGTCTTGTTCGCTGGCATTCCGGATCCCGCATCGCAGCGAGCGCGGTTCTCTGCATCCACCCTGCCAGGTACTCGTCCCTGTCGTCGCCAGTACGAGTTCGGTTGTGATTGCGCACCTTACCGGCTGCGCGTGGCGTTGTCAAGCGCCAGCGTGCGCTATGCTGGGGCATCTGGAGGATTGCACGACCATGATTCCGCTCGTTGCCGACAACAAGGACGCCATCGTCGCGCTGTGCAGGCAGTACGGCGTGCGCAAGCTCGCCCTGTTCGGCTCGGCGGCAACCGGCACGTTCGACCCGGCATCAAGCGACGTGGATTTCCTCGTCGATCTGGGCGATTACGAGCCCGGCGTGGCTCGCCGGTATCTCGGCTTGATCGTCGCGATGGAGCGCCTCCTCCAGCGCGACGTGGACATTATCACCACCCACGCCGTGAAGAGTGAATGGTTCAGGGAAGAGCTGGCGTCCACAGCCACGACAATCTATGACGCGGTCGATCGAACAGCGGCTGCGTGACGCCCGCATCGCTGCGGACATGATCGCGGAGGCCGTCGAGGACATGACCTTCGACGACTATCTGGTCGACGCCTGGTTGCGCGCCGGCGTCGAGCGCCAACTCGAAATCATCGGGGAGGCCCTGAACAGCGTGCGGCGGACGCTAGCTGGGGCCGAGACGCACATCCCTCGTATCCACGAGTGGATCGCGTTGAGGCACCTCATTGCGCATACCTATGATGCGATCGATCACCGGATCATTTGGGATACCTGCTGCCGGGACCTCCCGGAGTTGCAAGAGCAACTCAACGCCATCCTGAACGACCCAGATGCCCCC
>DATLHE010000108.1:0-5049 GCA_035540335.1 Thermomicrobiales bacterium
TGAGCACCAGGTCAAGATCCAGCTCCCGTATGGACGCCGCTGGCACGTCGCGGACGGATAGCGGAAAATCCGCCGAACCGCGCCCTCCATACCCATCCGGTGCGCCCGCCTTCACCGGGAGAAACCACTCATCATCGAGCCGCGAGAGCGTGTTGAAGTAGCTACCGTGGATCGGCCAGGTCAGAATGCGACGTGGGTGCATACATGCCTCCAACGAAGCGTCATTTCGGTGGCACAAAGGAGCAACTTCATGTCCGACCCCGGACCACATCCGCCCGGTGACAACGAAGATCCATATGCCGGCATCATGGCGGCCCTCCTGCGCTGGGCACAGGGCGACGAGAACATCCGCGCCATCGTCCAGACCGGCTCAGCATCTCGCTCACAGGGCGCCTCGGACCGGTTCTCCGACCGCGACATCGAGCTCATCTGCCGGGATCCCGGCCCTCTGCTCACCGACGACGCGTGGATCCACGCCATTGCTCCAGTCTGGGTCGCCCTCTCCCTCGAGAACGACCCGGACGACTTCGAGACGCGGTTGGTCTTCTACGAGGGAGGCCGCAAGGTCGATTTCACAATCGCCGATCGCTCCCGTCTCGATGCCATGATCGCGACCGGCGACCTGAATCCGCTCTACGATCGCGGCTACCGCGTGCTGCTGGACAAGGATGGACTGACGAGCGGCCTGCCCGCGCCCACCGGCCGCGCGCCCCGCGCACCCCTCCCGACGGAGGAGCAGTTCGCCGCGACGGTGACGGAGTTCTGGTTCGAGGCGGCCCACATGCCGATCTACCTCACGCGCGGCGATCTCTGGGTGGTCAAGCTGCGCGACGGAACGATGAAGTCGATGCTGCTTCGCATGCTGGAATGGCACGCCCTGGTAACCCGTGGTCCGGACACCGACATCTGGCACATCGGGACGAAGATGAAACGCTGGACCGATCCCCAAACGTGGGCGAAGCTGCACGGCGTCTTCGGCCACTTCGATGCCGCCGACAGCTTCCGCGCGCTGGAGGCGACGATGCGCCTCTTCACGCTTCTGACTCACGAGGTGGCGGACCACGAGGGATTCACGGTGCCCGACGCTGAGCGGCACATCCTCGCCTATGTCCTGAGCTTCGCCGATGCGTTCCGCCAGGCCGACCCGACCTGAGATCATCTCGCGTTATGGCGACCCGAACCAGGTCGTCAGCGCGTCGCACAATCCGGTCTCGGTGCCCTCCCCCACCCAGGCGACGTAGCCATCGGGTCTGATCAGCACGGCAGTGGGGGCCGCGACGTCACCGAGGACCGGAAGCTCCCACGGTCCGGCGAACGTGGCGTCGATCACCTCAACGCGATCGGCCCATGGGGTGATGTCGAAACCGCCGGGCTCGCCGAGATTGAGCAGCACCGGCCGGGCATCGTGGAGCAGGGTGAAGACCCGCAGCGGGCCGCTGGCGGCGATCAGATCGAGATCGGGCATCCGGCGCCCGAGCAGCGGATGTCCCGCACCGAGGTCGTAGTGAATGTCCAGCCCAGACATCATCGCGGCGAGCCGCGTGCGCGGCTCGTCCATGCCCAGCAGCTCGGACATGATCTCGCGCAAAGCATCGGTGCGATCATCCGGGCGGAGCAGCGCCACCTGCGCCATCGTGTCGCGCAGCACGCGGGCCGCGATCGGGTGCCGCTCGGCGTGGTAGGTATCGAGGAGGCGTGCCGGTGACGTCTTCTTGACGACCTGGGCCAGCTTCCACCCCAGGTTCACCGCATCCTGCACGCCGATGTTGAGGCCCTGTCCGCCCGTCGGGTAATGCACGTGCGCGGCGTCGCCCGCCAGCAGCACCCGTCCCGCGCGGTAGGCGGCTGCCTGCCGGGCCATGTCGGTGAACCGGGAAATCCAGGAGGGACTGTGGACACCAAAGTCCGTCCCGTAAGCGGTGACAAGCGCCTCGCCGAGATCGCGCAGGGTGGGCCCGGCGGTCCGGCCGGGGCGCTGTTCGGTCACGAGAACCCGCACCGTCGATCCATCATCCACCCTGCTCAAGGAGTGGATCCCGTGGGCGTCGCGGCGCAGGCCCCATTCCGGCTCCTCGGCCATCTCGACCTCGGCGATCAGGTTGCTGGTCGTCGGATCCCAGCCGGGGAACGCGATGCCGGCGGCTTTCCGGATCACGCTGCGTCCGCCGTCGCACCCGACGAGGTACTCGGCCCGCAGCGACGGGCCGCTGGACAGCTCGACATCGACGCCGGTATCGTCCTGCGCGAACCCTGTCACCTCACATCCGCGATAGATCGGCACCGCCAGCTCGCCAACCCATTCGGCGAGGATGGGCTCGAAATGATTCTGCGAGAGCGCGAGCCCATAGGGGTGCCGCGTCGGAAAGTCGCTGATGTCGAGCCGGATCCAGGCGAACCCCGCGACCTGGGCCACCTGCCCCCGCGAGAGAAAACGATCGGCAATCCCGCGCTGATCGAGGACCTCGATGGTGCGAGCATGCAGCCCACCTGCGCGCGCGCCGATCAGGTCCTGGCTGGCGCGCCGCTCGACAATGGCGACGTCGACCCCCGCCAACGCCAGCTCACCCGCCAACATCAGCCCCGTCGGACCGCCGCCGACGATCACGACCGCATGTTCGGCCATTCGCCACCCCTCCCGTGATTCGTGTCGCTCCGCCGTGATGTGCATCGCTGGCACAACCAGTTCACAACGCGCGGATCACCCAACTGTGAGATCCGCGACCGGGGTGCCGCCGATGACCGTCGACAACGTGTCGTGGGACCGGAAGAGCGGCGGCGTGACGGGCCGCCGCTCTTCCGGAACGTTTCCATCCAGCAGCGATGCTCGCTGTGGGCTCACTCGCCTGAACCCCGCTCGGCGTTCATCGTGCGACCTGTCGCGGTGCCAACACGCCGAATGTGGGCAGCGACACCAACGCCAGGCGGATGTGCGATGCCCTGTCCCAAATGCCACCAGATGATCGATTCGGTTTCACATACCGTTCAGAGGGTTTGAGGGCAGCGATTGTATGTCCCGCGCCACCGCGGACAGGTCGTCGTTGAATTGGTGGCCGCCTTCGTCGAACGCGCGCACCGTCGCCCGCGGCAGGGCTTGGGCGTACAGCGCAAGGTGGTCGAACGGCACGGTCGCGTCGTCGCGGCAGTGGTACAGGTAGACGGGCATCCCCGTCGGGAGCTCGGCGGCGAACCCGGGTGGCAGCGCCAGCTTCTCGTAGCCCTCGTACCGCCAACCATCTCCACCCCAAAACGGACACGCGACCAGAAACACGCCGGCAATGGCCTTCTCGTCCTTCCGTTCGCTCAGCCACTTCACGAGCACCGACGCACCGACCGAATGACCGACAAGCATCATCGGCCTTGGCACGGCGGCCAGCTCCTGTTCGATCTGCCGCCGCCACGGCTCGTAGGACGCGTCATCTTCGTTTGGCATCGCGGGATAACGAACCTCGAAGCGCGGCCCGAGGCGACGCCGGAGGCTTTCGGCCAGACGTCTGTCCTCATCGTACGCGCCGCGCCCGGCACCCTGGATGAATACGACGTGCCCTTGCATGGGTCCTTCCTTCCGTTTCCCCAGGGGCCCATTCGGGGCCCGCGCGACGACGGTGACCAGCCGATGGAGCATCAGGCAGGCGAAGGCCACGACATGCAAGCCGGCGACCGTTTCGGTCAGAAGAGCGAAGCCCCGCGTGGCCTCCGACGGCATACTGATCTCCAGGCGGATGCCGTGGACGGCCACCGGCGGTGCCGAGCAACGCCGCGCGCCGTGTGAGCACGAGCAGAGGCGCGCCGCCGGGCCGGAGCAGCGCGTCCAACGCGGCTAGGTCTCGCTCGCGTCCGATCAACGGCGTGCGGGGATGGGGCAGGCCCGCGCCCTGCGCTGCCTCCATGGTGAAACCGGCCTGTCAGCCCTGCCGGAGCGGCTGCCAGAGCGGGTCGCGCATGGGCGCGCCCTCCAACGCGGCGCGCAACGCATCGTGGGCAGGTTTCGGACGCAGCGCGTCGTCGTAGGGCAGCGGCCGGCGTGGCTCGCCGTCCGCCCGCGGGTAGTCCTCCTGAAGCCACGTGTAGCGGTCGGAGAGCCCGAAGGTGATCAGCGCGGCAACGGCCGGCTCGGCGAGCGCCACGTCGAGATAGCGCGTGTAGGCGTCGGCGATCGCGCGGTCCCGCTCCGCTACGTCGGCCGGCAGCCCGTCGTCGAGCGCGTCCATCTCGGTGATCAGAATCCGCACGCCCCGGTCCGCGAGGTCGGAGAGGAACGCCGCGTAGGCGGCCGCGTCGAACGACTCGGCGAAGCCGCCCGCCGCCAGGTGGGCCTGCACGCCGAACGCATCCACCGGCACCTTGGCGTCGAGCAGCCGGTCGAGCACCTGCAGCGCGTTGCGCCGCTTGTCGGCCGCGCTGTCGTACGTGTCGTCGGTCTCGAACCCGAATTCGTTGAGCACCAGCACGGCATCCGGGTCGGCCTCCCGCGCGGCGCGGAACGCCTCCTCGATGTAGGACGGCCCGATCGTCGCGTACCACGGGTAATCCCGGCGCAGCCCGTCGCTCTCGTGGGCGTCGATCGCCTCGTTGACGACGATCCACCCCGCCATCCGCCCGCGATAGCGCCCCACCTCGGCGTCGATCGTGTCGAGCATCAGCGTGCGCGCGGCGTCCGCGTCGAGTCCCCAGATGTCGTCCTCCGTCCATCCCTCGCCGAAGCCCTCGTCCCAGACGAGGTGCGCTCCGAGAACCAGCTGACGCTGACGCTCCGCGATCGCCATGAACTGGTCACCGTACTGGAAGTCGAGATCGGATTCGGGCGTGGGCTTCAGCCGCCACCAGAGGAGGTCGTCCTCGGTGAAGAGGATGCCCGCCTCGTGATCGACCACCTGCAGATACTCGGCATCCTCTGCCTGCCACGTCGCCAGCGACGTGCCGTACAGGAGTCCACGCTCCCACGCCGTTCGCCAGAGCGGCACGCCAGGCAGGGCGATGGGCGTCGTCGCGACAGGGGTGGCGGCATCGGGCGTCGCGCTTTGGCCGGCCACGCGCAGGCCGCCGGAGCCG
>DATLHE010000109.1:0-6701 GCA_035540335.1 Thermomicrobiales bacterium
ACCCACAACCGCGGCACCGTCGAGATCGCCGACACGCTCTACGGCGTCACGATGGGCGGCGACGGCGTCTCCCAGGTGCTCTCGCTCCGCCTCTCCGACGTCCCGCTCGACGACGATCTCGACGTACGCGACCTCCCCGCCGTCGCCGCCGGCGTCCCGGTGCGGTAGCCTCGTTCCGTACGGTCGCCCCTTGTGGGCGACCTGCTCCCGCATTTGCACTCCACAAGGCCAGAAGATGTCGTGGAGAGCGCCCCACGATCGTCGTAGCCACGCACCCGAAGCGTGTGCGCCGTCGGCGTGCCGCGTCAGCGTCATCCTCACGGATCTGGCCCGCCCCGCACCTAAAAACACCCGTCATTCAGAGCGCAGCAAGGTCCCGCACGGGCCGAGTCCGAAGGACGAGAAGCGGGAGCGGGCCCTTCGCTTTTCGCCCTGCGGGCTCAGCCGTGGGAAATCCCCCGGAACCATACGGTGCCGGTCGTTCCAAACGGCGCGAAGCGCCCTCCATTCCGACGCCGGAGAGA
Organism: Thermomicrobiales bacterium; assembly: GCA_035540335.1. Classification (GTDB taxonomy): domain Bacteria; phylum Chloroflexota; class Chloroflexia; order Thermomicrobiales; family UBA6265; genus UBA6265. The sequence continues at coordinate 525 of DATLHE010000109.1, forward strand.
CCGGCTTCGCCGGGGGATCCTTCGCATTCGCTCAGGATGACGGTGTATTGAGAACGCGGCGACACGGCAAGCTGTCACGCCATCACGAAAGGAAATACACAGCTCATGACCGACAACTCTGACAAGTGCATCATGGTCATCGGCGCGCACGCCGCCGACGCCGAAGTGATGGGCGGCGCGTCCGTCCTCAGGCATGTCGACGCTGGCTGGCGCGCCGTCAATGTCCACCTCACTGGCGGCGAGAAGGGCCACAAGAGCCTCTCGCCCGAGGAATACCTCGAGATCAAGAAGCAGGAGGCCGACGAGGCCGCGAAGCGCCTCGGCGCCGAGTCCGTCTTCCTCCCCTACAAGGACGGCGAGCTGCCGGTCGATGAAGAGGTCCAGATGGCGATCGGCGACGTCATCCGCGAGTACAAGCCGACGATCATCCTCACCCACTGGAAGGGCAGCATCCACCGCGACCACACGAATACCTACGAGAACGTGCTCGCCTCGCTCTTCTTCGCCGGCCTGCGCACCTTCAAGCGGAAGTACCCGCAGCACTGGGTGAGCAAGATCTACTTCGCCGAGAACTGGGAGGACGAGGAGGGCTTCGTGCCCGAGATCTACCTCGACACGACCGACGTCTTCGACCGCTACATCCACGCCATCCACGCCTACAGCCTCTTCCGCGGCGAGGCCGCGAAGTTCCCCTACGAGCAGTGGTACCGGGGCGCGAGCATGATGCGCGGCGCGGAGGTCGGCTTCCAGCAGGCCGTCGCGCTCATGGAGCACAAGACCTATTACGGCTCGCGGAAGAAGGTGGCGATGCTCGGCCCGGAGGCGAAATGACGCTCCCCCTCGTCCGCACCGGTCTCGACGTGCTGATCGAGCGCGGCCACCCGCTGGTGGACGGTCGCCGCATCGGCCTCGTCACCAACCACACCGCCGTCGACCGCGACCTGCGCTCGGCGATCGACCTGCTGCACCGCGACAAGCGCTTCGACCTCGTGCACCTCTACGGGCCGGAGCACGGCGTGCGCGGCGACGCCCAGGCGGGCGACCATGTCGGCGCGGCGACCGACGACGCCACCGGCCTCCCGGTCGACAGCCTCTACGGCGAGACGCGCAAGCCGACGCCGGAGATGCTGGCGGGCATCGACGTCCTGCTCTTCGACATTCAGGACGCCGGGGTGCGCTTCTACACCTACATCTCGACGCTGATCCTCGCCTTCGAGGCGGCGATCGAGAGCAACATCCCCTACGTCGTGCTCGACCGGCCGAACCCGATCACCGGCACGCGCGTCGAGGGGCCCGTCCTCGACGCGGCGTTCACGTCGTTCGTGGGTATCCATCCCATCCCGACCCGCCACGGGCTGACGATGGGCGAGCTGGCGCGGCTGGTCGCGCTCGACCGTGGTTGGCCGGAGCCGCACGTCGTCCGCGTCGAGGGCTGGCGGCGCGACATGTGGTGGGACGAGACGGGGCTGCCGTTCGTCCAGCCGTCGCCGAACCTGCCGACGCTCGAATCGCTGACGCTCTACCCCGGGACGTGCATCTTCGAGGGCACGACGCTCTCCGAGGGGCGCGGCACGACGCGGCCGTTCGAGTACATCGGCGCGCCGTGGATCGACCCGGCGGCGCTGGTCGCCGACCTGGAGCAGCGCAAGCTGCCGGGCGTCACCTTCCGCCCGTCGTCGTTCGTGCCGACCTTCTCCAAGCACGCCGGGGAGACCTGCCGGGGCGTGCAGGTGCACATCCGCGACCGGGACGCGATGCAGCCGGTGGAAGTCGGCATCCACCTGCTGCACGCCATCCGCGCGCAGGACGCGGCGCGGTTCGAATGGCGCGGGGGCCCGGCGCTCGGGATGTCGGTCGACCGCCTCTACGGCAGCGACCGCCTGCGGACGATGCTGGACGCGGACGCGAGCGCGGAGGACATCATCGCGACGTGGGCGTTCCCGCTCGCCACCTTCCGCGACAAGGCCCGCGCGGCGCATCTGTACGAATAACGCACGAACCGGTAGGGGCGATCCGGAGCCTGTCCAAAGCGGGCGACTGAGTCGCCCATCGTGGGATGGTCGCCCCTACCCCCCATTGGCCTCGCATCCCCGCCCTTTGCTACAGTGACGTCACGCAAGACCCGTACGTACACTGGAGCACACCCCACGATGGCGACCGAATCCTCCCCTACCGCGAAGAGCATGAGCGACGAGGCGATCCAGCGCGGAACCGGCAAGACGTGGGACGAGTGGTTCACCATCCTCGACGCCTGGGGCGCGGTGGACCGTCCCCACCCCGAGATCGCCCGCCATCTCGTCGAGGAGCACGGCGTCGACGGCTGGTGGGCGCAGGGCGTGACCGTCGGCTACGAGCGCGCCCGCGGCCGGCGCGTCGTCGGTCAGCGGACGGACGGCTCGTTCGACGCCAGCGCGAGCAAGACGTTCCCGGTGCCGGTCGCGACGCTCGTCGCGGCGTGGGTCGAGGAGGAGCGGCGCGAGCGGTGGCTGCCCGGCGCGCTGCGGCTGCGCACGTCGCAGGAGCTCCGCTCGGCCCGCTTCGACGATCTGGAGCAGGGCGGGATCGCCGCGCTCTGGTTCGAGGACAAGGGCCCGGGGAAGTCGTCCGTCGCCGTCCAGATCAGCAACCTGCCGACCAAGGACGCCGCCGCCGAGCGCAAGGCGGTCTGGAAGGCACGGCTGGCCGACTTGGCGGCGTATCTCAAGGGGTGACCTGCCAGGATCGCATCACGAGGTCGTGCAGGATATGACGCCATGATCCAAGGCACGGTTCGCAAAGAAGGCGACACGTAAGTCGTCGAAATCCCACGAGCGAATGCCGAGCGGCTCAGCCTGATAGACGAGCAGAATGTCATCCTCGATATCACGCCGCTCGCTTCGCGTCGGATCCGTCGAGAACAGATCGACAGGATCGTGGACGAGCTCATTGAGACGCACCGCGAAGCGCTGGGCTCCCTCGTCGATAACTAGCTCGGGCCAGCGCAAAATATCGTGGAGCACTCACGCGGAACGCCGCATGCGAAAGAGACGCATCACACGAGCCGACGTAGCTTTGGTGCTGCGCATCGGCGATGGGTTTCTGGAAGAGGACGGAACCTGGACCTTCGAACTTGGTCACATCCGCGTTGTCATTGTCGAGCGCAATACGAATGCCCACGTCGTCACCGTCATCCGCCTCAGGAAACAAACATGAAGGACACACCAACGCTTACATATGACCCCGACGTCAAAGCGCTGTATATCCAACTGACCGATTCAGATGTGCTTGAAACAGTGGAGCTTGCCAAGGGCGTCTATCTCGATCTCGATGCCGACGGGCAAGCGGTCGGTTTCGAGATTCTTGATGCGGACGAAACGTTGCTCTCCTCGATCCCGGCGTTGCCGGCGACCGCCTCGTTGAGGGATCTGCTCTCCTCACACTCTGTCTAGCCGTCGTCCTCGTCCCACGTCGCGATGATCGGCTTGAGAAACCCGCGCATGACGACGCCGAGCGTGTCGGCGTGCGTCAGCCAAAGGTAGTGCGCCGCCTCGGGCAGCACCACGATCCCGGCATTGGGGATCAGATGCACGATCTGCTCGACCGGCCAGCTGGGGCGGATGTCCTCGCCGCCGCTGACCGCCAGCATGGGCGCCTCGAGGTTCGCCAGCCGCCGCAGCAGGAAGGGGTCGCGGCAGTATTCGCGGGCACTCTCGTTGCCCTCGCGGTTGACGTCCATGTTCTGCGGGAACGCGAACTCCGGCTGCCACTCGCCGGCGGTGTCCAGCGCGTCGTGGTAGGCGAGGTGCCAGTTGCGGTCGTTCTGGACGCCGGCGCCGGCGAGATAGAGGATGCCGGTCACCCGATCCGGAAACTCCAGCGCGTAGGCCAGCGACAGGAACGCGCCGGCCGAATGCCCGCCGACGACCCAGCGCTCGATGCCCATCGCCTCGCGGATGGCGTCCATGTCGGCGAGGGTGGTCGCGACGTCGTAGGGGCCGGTCAGGTCCGATTGCCCGCAGCCGCGCGGCTCGAAACGGATGACGCGGGTCATGTCGTCGATCATTGCGGCGACCGGCCCGAGGTAGTCGCAGCACCCCGGCCCGCCCGGGCAGAGCAGGACAGGGTGCCCCGCGCCAGACTCCGCCGCCCACAGCTCGACGCCGTTGACCGTGATCCACCCCTCCGTCATCCCGCCTCCTCCCCGCATGTCCCGGATTCTCAGAACGAGACGATAGCACGGCCCCGCTATCCCGGAGCCCCGGACCTCGTGTCCGGGGTCGTTAGGAGGCCACGTTGTATGGCAGTGCCCCTTTTCCCTGTGTCGCCAACACCTTCCGTGCCGGCGGCACGGTGCGCTTCGCGCGGTCGAGGAATCTGTGCTCTGGCCACGACTCCCGTTTAGCGGGCGCAGAGATCCCCCGGCCGAGCCGAAGGCGAGAAGCGAAGGGGCCGCATCGCCCCTGCTGGTCGCTCGATTGCTGCGCAATCGCCCATGAGCGAGCCTTTGACGCGACTCGCCGGCTACGCCGTCTTCTCGGCTCGGGATGAAGGTCTTCCGGCCACGGATATGGCTTGTAGGGGCAGACTCTTATGTCTGCCCGTGTCCGGGATATCACGACCTTCGGTCGTGGCGGGAGGCCACAAGGGCCTCCCCTACCATGTCATCCGGCCACATCGGCGACGGCCGCTCCCGCCTCCCGCAGCTCGCCGTCCTGGATGCGGACGACGCGGTCGCAGAGGTCGATGAGACGCTCGTCGTGGGTGACGAGGATGCCGGCCTTCTCCCGCTCGTGCACTTCGTTGGCCAGCATCTCGACCACCTGCCGCCCGCGCGCGGAGTCGAGGCTCGCGGTCGGCTCGTCGGCGAGGATGATCCGCGGGTCGTTCATCAGCGACCGCGCGATCGCGATCCGCTGGCGCTCACCGCCGGACATCTCCTCAGGGTAATTGTTGCCGCGCTTCGTCATCCCCAGCGCGTCGAGCAGGTGGTCGGCCCGCCGGGCGGCTTCGTCGGCCGGAAGCTTGATCAGGGAGGCGATGAACATCAATTGCTCGCGCCCGGTGAGGTAGGTGATCAGGTTCGAGCCCTGGAAGATGAAGCCGATGCGCTCAAGGCGGATCCGGGTGCGCTGTGCCGGGCTCGTCGCGGCGATGTCGTCGCCATCGAGCAACAGCCGGCCTGACGTGGGCGTCAGCAGCGCCCCGGCGATCGAGAGCAGCGTCGATTTGCCAGACCCGGAGGGGCCGACGAGCGCGACGAGCTCCCCGGCGTCGACCGTAAGGCTGACGTGCTTCAGGGCGTCGACGAGAGAGTCATCCTTGCCGAACTGCATGCTGATGTCGTTGAGCGCGAGAATGGTGGTCGCCATGGTGGTGCTTTCCTCGTTCTGGTGCGTGAGCGCGCTAGCCGGCCTTGCTGATCGCGTCGAGCGGATCCACCCGCGCCACGCGCAGCAGCGAGAGCACCGTGCCGAGCATCGCCACCGCCAGCAGGATGCCGCCGAAAACGAAGAACCGTGAGGTGGACAGCTCGAACGGCACTGCCGTGCCGATCGCGAGCGAGACGACGAAGGCGATGGCCGAGCCAACGATCACGCCGACCAGCCCCAGCAGCAGCACCTGGAGCGTCAACGTCCGGGCGAGATAGCCGGTCGTGGTGCCGATGGCCTTCATGACGCCCAGCTCGGGCATCTTCTGCAGGGTAATGATGTAGAAGAAGGACGCCACGATCCCGGCCGCGATGATCACCAGGAAGACCTGGATCAGCAGCAGGGTCAGCGCCTGCTCGGAGTAGCCGGGGAGGTTCTCGACGATCTGTGCCTTGCTGGCGACCATCACGTTCTCGACGGTGTCGGGCAGCGCCTCGATGGCGTCCTGCTCGCCCCGGACGAGCACCGCGCTCACCGGGGCCCCATCCGCGCCATCGGCCTGTGCCTGTGCCTGCTGCCACATCTCGAGCGGGGCGAAGAGCGTCGGCGCCAGCCGGTACGAACGTCCGCTGACCGTGCCGACGACGGCGAGCGTCACCCCGCCCGGCTCGGTCACGAGGGTGTCGCCGATCGCCACGCCCTCATCCACGAGCGTCTGGTCGATGACGACGCCGTTCCCGCCGGTCCCGACCGGGTCACCCTCCCGCGGCTCCGGCGCGGCGACGTTGCCGGGGTCGACGCCGATCAGCGAGACGCCCAGGACGTCGTC
>DATLHE010000110.1:0-3855 GCA_035540335.1 Thermomicrobiales bacterium
ACGCTGTGGGGGTCGCCGATGTACCCCTCGTCGATCAGCTCCTTCACCCGCCGCCGGATCGGCAGGTAGCGGAACTGATGGTTGACCATCGCCACCACGTTGGCCGACGCCGCCAGCTTCGCCATGTCCCGCGTCTCGGCCAGGTTGCGCGCCAGCGGCTTCTCGCACAGCACGTGCTTGCCTGCCTCGATCGCCGTGATCACCATCTGGTGGTGCAGGTAGGGCGGCGTGGCGACGACCACCGCGTCGACGGCCGGATCGTTGATCACGTCGCGCCAGTCCGTCGACGCCGTCGGGATGTTGTAGCGCCCCGCGACGGCCGACGCTCGTTCCTCACGCCGGGAGACCACCGCGACCACCTCTGTGGCGTCCAGGTGCATCAGCGCGGGGATGTGCACGGCCGCGCCGAACCCCGTCCCGATGACCGCGACCCGGATCTTGCGCTTCGAGAGGTCGGAGCGGGTGGGCGAGGGATGCGTGCCGGCACGAAACGAAGCAGTCAAGGAAGCGTCTCCCGGGACGGTGAACGGCGCGGCCGGTGGCGGCGTCATGTGTGGCGGGACGACCGGCGGCGTTCGGGCGAATCTGGATATGGGCGGCGAAGACCATGGCGTCGCGAAGGCACATCGAAGAAGGCCCATGGGTCTCCACATGCGGCACACGAGCCTGTCGTCACCAGCGGGTACCATGTGCGGGAAGGTGGTGCGGCCCGGCACGTGTTGCGGCATTTCATGCTACCAGACCGGCGCCCTCCATGGCCGGGCGGACTGGGCGAATCACGAACACCCTACCGTAGCGGCGCACCCCGAAGGGTGTGCGCCCATGGGCCGGCACAAGGCCGACCCGGTAAACGCTGACGCTTTTTTCGAAAGGGAACCAGATACATGCGCATCTACACGGCACGCGGCGACCAGGGCGCGACCGACCTCCTCGGCGAGCGCGTCGGCAAGGACGACCCGCGCATCGAGCTGCTCGGCGCCCTCGACGAGACCACCTCCGCTATCGGGCTGGGGCGCTCGCTGGCGACATTCGCTGGCGCGAACGAGATGCTGGTCACTGCCCAGCGTGACCTCTACCAGATCATGGCCGAGCTCGCCTTCGTCACCGAGGTCAAGCCGGACTCGCTGCATCTCGCGCCCGAGCGCGTCGACTGGCTGGAGAGCAGCATCGCCGAGGTGCAGGAGACCGTCTCTCTCCCCCGCGAGTTCGTCATCCCCGGCGACACCACCGCCGGCGCCGCGCTGGACGTCGCCCGCACCATCGCCCGCCGCGCCGAGCGCCTCGCCGTGGCCTTGGCCCACGCCGAGCAGGTCCGCAACCCGGAGATCCTTCGCTACCTCAACAGGCTGTCGTCGCTCCTATTCATCCTCGCCCGCGCCGAGGACGTCCAGGCCACCGGTACCGTTCGGTTGGCGAAGGACAACGCCTGACACGCGCCTCCATGGCACCATCCATGCACCCTCCCGGGCGTTGGTTGGCCAAGGTCCCCTTGGCCAATTCACACGACATAAGGAGGCTGCCATGGACGAGCGAGAGAAGACCCACGCGCAGGACGCTGGCCGCGCCCAGGACGATCGCGGCGCCGGAAAGGACGAGGTGGAGGTCGGCACCGCCCTTGAGGGCAAGGCGAAGAACATGCGCAAGGGTGAGCCGGGCGGCGGCGCCACGATCGGCGCCGGCCGTGGCAATCCCGAGCTCGGCAACATCAGCACCGTCGGCGAGGTGCCCGACGATACCAGCGGCAGCGATGCCGGGCTCGGCGGCGGCACCGGCGATCTCGGCGGCGGTGGCGGCCTCGGCGACGACCTCGTCGACCTCCCCGAAAAGGGCAAGGACGCGCTCAAGCCGAACGACGACACGCCCTAGGCTGGACGGGTGACGTCCGCGCGAACGGACGGCAGATACCCCCAGGGTCGGACTACTTGACGGCGCCAGCCGTCAGGCCCCGAACGATGTATCGCTCCAGCAGGATCGCGATGATCAGCAGCGGAGCGACCGTGGCGGTGCCCATCGCCGCCATCGTCCAGAACTTGACGCCCTGGCTGCTGACCTGCGTCGCAATGAGGAGCGGCAGGGTATAGGCGCTCTTCGAGGTCAGCACCGCGGAGAAGAGATACTCATTCCAGCTGAAGATCACCACCAGGATGAACGACGCCACCATCCCTGGCGCCGCGATGGGGACGGCGATGCGCAGGAAAGCGCCGGTCGCGCTATGCCCGTCCACCAGGGCGGCCTGCTCCAGCTCGACCGGCAGGCTGTCGAACTGGTCGCGCATGATCCAGATCACGATCGGGAGACCGACGACCGTGTAGAGCAGCGTCAGCCCCAGGAGGGTGTCGTAAAGACCGGATTCGACGAACAGGATGTAGAGGGGCAGGATCACCGCGGCCGGCGGCAGGATCAATTGGGACAGGAAGAAGAACGAGATGTCGCGGTTCCGCCAGATGCCCACGCGATAGCTGAAGCGCGAGAGGCCGTAGCCGGCCATCGCGCCGAGCGCGAGCGACAACGCGCCCGAGCCGATCGCGCAGACGAGGCTGTTGCGCATCGCGGTCAGGAACCGATCGCGCTGCCCGCTCTGGAAGATGTCGTCCCATCCGAGCGTGACCGGGTCGAAATCGACCCACGGAAAGAAGAATGGCCCGGTCGTGATCAGCCGCAGGTTCTTGAACGAGAGGGTCACCATCCAGTAGAGCGGGAACAGGGCGATCACAACCCAGACCGCAAGAAGGGCATATGAGGTGATCACCAGCCATTTCGGTGTGTGCATCGAAGCAGGACTCCTCGATCCGGATGTGTCGTGCCCTGTCGCCGATCCTCACTGGATCGAGCGAATCTTCCTCCCGACGGTGACGAGCAGCAGCGCGATCACAATGATCACGATGATCAGGAACACCTCGGCAATGGCCGTGGCATAGCCGATATCGCCCGAGAGATACCCCGCCTTGTAGACGTAGAGCGAGAGGGTTTGCGAGGCGTCTCCGGGTCCGCCGCCCGTGACGACGTAGATGATGTCGATGAGCTTGAACTCGAAGATGATGCGTAGCACCACCGCCGTGAGGCTGACGGGCAGCAGGAGGGGGAACGTCATGTCGGCGAACGTGCGCCACCGGCCCGCCCCATCGATCTTCGCCGCCTCGAAGATCTCGGCAGGCATCGCCTGCAGGCCGGCGAGCAGCATGATCATGACGAACGGGATCGCATACCAGGCGCTGATGACGATCAGCCAGAAGACGGCCTTGAAGCCGGTGTCATAGAAGCTGAGCGTGATGTCGAGCTCGCGGGCCACCCTGGCGAACGGCCCGAACCGGGCATCGAACATCGCCTTGCCGATCATCCAGCCGACGGCGATCGGGCTGATCATGAAGGGCAGGAGAAAGACGACGCGAAAGAACTTCCGGGCCCGGATCTCCTGGTTCAGGAGCAGGGCGAGCCCGAGCGCGATCAGGTACTGAAGCGGCACGCCGATGAAGGCGAAGACCAGATTGTTCCTGAGCGCCGTGCGGAAGGCGTTGTCGCTCGCCATGTCCCGGAAATTCTCGAGCCCGTTCCAGGTCGAGCGAATCGCTTCCGAGATGTCCCCCACCATATCGCTCAGGCGAAGCAGGATGAAGCCCGACCCGGGGCCGTCGAGGGTCGTGCCGGTGCGCGTCCACCCGGTGAAGCTGACGAGCAGACCGAAGATGGTCGGGAAGATGACGATGAAGAAGGTGAGCAGGAAGGCCGGCAGGATGAAGAGCGCCTTCTGCCAGCGCGTGGCCGGAAGCAGACCACCTTCGTGAGCCATTGGTCGCAACTCCCGGGGATGCGCTCCGCCGCCATGGCCAGCGACGCATCCCGCCCAAAGTGTGGATG
>DATLHE010000111.1:0-13062 GCA_035540335.1 Thermomicrobiales bacterium
CCATGACCTCGGCAAGGTCGCCACCAGCGACGCCACCCTGCTCAAGACCGGCCCGCTCACCGCCGAGGAGCGGATGGAGATGGACCAGCACGCGACGATCTGGGACCCGATCGGCGCGTGCTGGTCCATCTCCATCCGCTCCTCGGCGGTGAGCGGGCCGGTCTTGAGCAGGGTGGCGTCGCTGGTGGCGACCTTGCCGAGGTCATGGACGCGCGCTGCGGAGACGATCGTGTCGGTCAGTTCGTGCGGGACGTCCGGCATCTCGGTGAGGATGCCGCGGACGAGCTCGGCGACGCGCACCGAGTGGTTCGCCGTGAAGGGCTCGCGGCGCTCGATGACGTCCGAGAGCGTCTCGATCGCCTCGCGTACGTTCTGCTCGGCCCGGTGCAGCGCCCGGTAGGCGACCTGCGGCAGCAGGAGCGGAAGAAGGAAGAGCAGGAGTGCGAGGGCGTTTTCTTCGGCGAGCACGGAGACCAGCCCGCCCATGGTCGGCAGCGCGAGGAAATCGAGCGAGGTCAGCTTGAGGTTCGTGTGCCAGAAGGCCGCGGGCGATAGACCGAGCACGGGGCCAACAATGAACGCGAACGTCCAGGAATTGACGAGGAAGAAGACGAGCGACGCGATGAGGACGGCGCCGACGTTCCGTGGGGTCGCCAGCACCGACACGTCGGGCTCGGCGAGCAGCGCAAACGTCCCGGCGGCGACACAGGTCGCCAGGACGTGGGTGCTGATGTTGGTCAGGGACTTGATGGGATCGCGGCGGGCGAGCGTGGAATCGATGAGATGGGCGACGAGCACAATCAGTGCCCCGATGCCGATGCCGAAATGGAGGCCGGCCGCAAAGGCGATCGGCGCGCCGATCGACATGGTCAGCGAACCCGAGCCGACCGGGATCGTGACGTCGATACGTTCCACGACGACGATCATCACGCACAACGCAACCAGCACCCACCAGTCGTTCGTGGTGAGCAGCCCGCGATCCGCGAACTCGACTCCGGCAACCGTGGCAACGAGTGCCGCCAGTACTACCAGGCCGACCCGCGCTCTGATGGGGATTACGGTCATCATGGCGATGCTATTCGTATCGGGTTCGAACCCGTGTCAACGCTGAAAAGGAGAAGTGGTGCCGAGTGCGATGCTCTGCCGTTCGCTTACTGTGCATTATGCGACGAAATGGCCCCCTCGACAAGAACCCACGGGGTGCCTGAGGCACACTGGGGCCTCCGATGGGCGGCAGAGAGGCTAGGTATGGTCCTCGACGCGGATGCGACGAAGGGTCTGTTGGGGTGTTTTCGGAGGGGGGACCTTCCCGGATGTCTGTCAGATCCGGAAGGGGCGGTGGTTTGAGGATGCCCGCGTGACCAGGGCGAGGCGCCCCTGCGCGGCGGTGATGCTGATGTGCGCTAGACCCATTTCAAAGCGGTCATGGTCGTCCTCCGTGTGCGTTGCCTGATATGTCGATCGTTTCCAACTGTCTCTAGACCCATTTGAGCGCGTTCATCGTGTCCTCCAGATGTGCGTTGATTCGTCGTCCGCTGCCGGCTGCTAAACCCATTTGAGTGCGTTCACGACCTTCTCCTGTGTGCGATGCGATGCGTTCCGATTTTCCTAAACCCATTTGAGTGCGTTCACCGTGTGCTCCTTGTGCAGTGCCGTGTCGAGCTTGGCGTCATTCCGTTGTGCTTTAGACCCACTTGAGTGCGTTCATGGTTGCTCCCGTTGCTCGTGTCTCGCGATTCCAAACGTCGTTGTCTCGTGTTGCTAAACCCACTTCAGCGCGTTCATCGTGTCCTCCAGGCATGTACGTGATCGACGGCGTCCGGTGTCGTTTGCTAGACCCACTTGAGTGCGTTCATCGTGATCTCCTGGATGCTGGTGACGGCTGTTCGGTGCTGAGCTGTGCAGTTGGTTAAACCCACTTGAGCGCGTTCATCATGTCCTCCGGAGTGTGACGATTGGCTGTTCGATCGGAGCCTTGTTGTGCTAGACCCACTTAAGCGCGTTCATCGTGACCTCCTGGTGTTGCGTCATGGCGATACATGCAATTCTGGGAATATGACGGGTCACACCCACTTGAGCGCCGACATGTGTGCCTCCTGGTCATGAATCGAAGCGGCTGGGACGATTGGCGGATCACTCCCGGCCCATAGAGGCGGCCATTGCGCCTCGACGATGAACTTTTGCTTCTTTGCTGAACCGAACTATATGTGCGTTCCTGTCACATGTGCCAGTCAGTTCACAGTGGAACAGTGTTTCCACTCTTCCATCTGGTGGTGTTGAACCGCCGAAGCTTGTGAAAAGAACGGTTCGTTGTTCTGACATGAAGATAACCAAATGGCCACTTCGTGTCAACCTGTCATTCGTCCGGGGGGTCACAGGCAATAATGCTAGGCCGAAGGTTATGCCACGAATGGAATTCACCCGTGACCCCTGCCCGGGTAGTTCGTCGCTTTTCCTGCCCGTTCGCACGGGAACCGATATGATTCGCTCGATGAACCTATTGTCGCGCAATATCGCTGCCTCCGGTAGAAAGGACCCGCGGTGCCCCAGTCGGTGACGATCGATATCGGTCTGGCCAAGACCGAAAAGTACGCCAGCCGTGAGAGCGGCGACACGGTCGAGCTCGTCGAGCGTCCAGGTGGCGGCTTCTCGCTGGTGATGATCGATGGGCAGGGCTCGGGGCGGGCGGCAAAGACGTTGAGCCTGTTGCTTTCCTCAAAGGCGGTCGGTCTGATCAAGGAGGGGGTGCGCGATGGTGTCGTCGCTCGCGCCACGCACGACCATCTCTTCGCCTTCCGGCACGGCCAGGTGTCGGCCACGCTCGACCTGCTCTCGGTGGACTTCAAGACGCGCACGATCGTCGTCACCCGCAACGCCGAGGCCCCCATGCTCATGGCGGAGCACGGCGAGATCCGCGTCGTTCCCGTCGATTCCGGCCCGATCGGGCGCTATCAGTGGACGCGGCCGGCGGTCGCCCAGTTCCCATTGCGGCCCGGCGTCAAGGTGGCACTGTTCACCGATGGCATCCCGCACTCGGGGCGCCGGGGCGCCTTGCCGCCGGTCGACTTCGCCGGTCTCGCGGACCAGACGCTGCGGCCCGAGGCGCCGGCGCAGGAGATGGCCGACGCGATCCTCGCCTGCGCGATCGAGCGGGACCAGGGTCGCCCGGGCGACGATATGGCGGTGGTGGTGGTGGCGATTGACGAACGCGAGACGCCGATGATCGTGCGGCGGATGCAGGCACAATTCCCGATGCCGTAGGGTGCACCGGTATCGGGATCAGGGGCAGGTGGGCACATGGCGGATGCTCGGTCGGGATCCGGCGAGGCCACGGCGGCGGACAGGCGACGCATCGTGGTCGTCGGCCCCTGCGCGTCCGGCAAGACGACGCTGGTGACGCGGCTACAGGCGCTTGGCTACGACGCGCTCGTCTCCGGGCAGGAGCACAGCGCCGTGCGTGACCTCTGGCGGCGCACCGGCCCGGACGTCGTGATCGCGCTCGACGTCGACCTCGCGACGATCCGTCTGCGGCGCTCCCCGGTGTGGCCGGAGCAGATCTATCGCGCGCAACGGCTGCGTCTCGAGCGGGCATTCGCCGCCGCAGACCTCATTATCGACACCAATGCGCACGACGAGGATGCTGTGGCCGGGCTGGTCATGGCGTGGCTGGCGGACTCGCGGGGTGATCACCCGTAGCGGAGGGCGTAGTCAGGGAGGTGCGGCGCCGTCATGATCGTAGGGGCCGTACCTGGCGAAGCCTGTGTCGGCCCGATGCCCCTTAGGGCGCGATGCATGGGCACGCCCCTTCCGGCTCGGCCGGGGATCTCCTTCCCGTTGCGGCGACGTTCTTTCCCGGCGTTTGTCGTCACAACCCCTCCATGAGCAACCGGCATTTCCGGCCGCACCAGATCGACGCGGCGCATCGATGGGGATCCCCCGGCCGAGCGCGCAGCGCGAGAAGCGGCAGCGGGCCTTTGACGTCGCTCGGGGTGACAGGGAAGGGGCGTGACCGAGGCCGAATGCGGTGGTGGCGAACGTCGCTTCGCGTAGGTCGCTTCGCTGCGCTCAGCATGAGGGGGCGGTGTGGATGCGCGGCGTGCGGGGTAGGACGCGGACTGCGGTAAGCGACCCCGGTCGCAAGTGCGGTTCAAGACCCGGGGCTACCGGGACGAGCGATCGTTCCGGCATCGGAATAGGCTTGTGGCGACCGCTCCCCGCACATCAAGGGTTTGCCCGGGTGAGCACCTTGGGGCGAAAAGCGGAGCGGGCCTTTCGCTTCTCGCCCGATGGGCTCGGCCGGGGTGAGGGGCGACGAGAGCGTTCCGGCCCGCCACGCTCCATGCGCGCTAGTTCAGCGTGAACATCCCACCGGGGTGGTTGAGCGCCAGGCCGGCCGCGCCGGCATGCAGCAGGAGCGCCAGCTCGCGCTCGACGATCAGCGAGAGCTCCGTCAGGCGATCGACGGCGGTCTCCGCCTCGAGCAGCCGCTGGCGCTCCCAAGTGTGCAGCGGCAAGCGGGACGTGAGGTCGTACGAGGCGCGGATCGGGTCGTCGACGAGGTCGACGCCGGTGAACTCGCGGCGGGTCATGCGTGTGATGCCGCCCACGTAGCGATGGAACTGGGCGGAAACCATGCGCAACAGCGCGTCCGCCCCGGCCTGATCGCCGACCCGGTCGTCCAACCACTCGATGGTGGCCAGGTCGTAGGCGCGGGCGTGGTCGACCTCCAGCACGCGGTAGCGTCGCTGGCCCTCGATGATGAGATCCCAGCGGCCGTCGGCGCGCTTCCGGCGTTGGACGATCGTCGCGGCGGTGCCGACCGCATGGGCCTCCCAGTCGCGTTCCGGCTGGCGCGCCGACTTGATGAGCGACACCCCGAAGGGCAGCGTGTCCTCGCCGTGATCCTCCATCAACAGCCGATACCGCGGCTCGAAGATGTGGAGCGGCATCGGCATCCCCGGAAAGAGGACGGTACCGAGCGGAAAAAGGGGCAACTGGGTCGACATGGAGACAATCCGGGTGGCGAAAACGGCGAAACGGGCGCTGGGCCGCGCTGCCTATTGTACGCCCGGGATTCGCGACGGGGCCGGGTTGTATCATCACCTCATGAATCTGCGTGGACCCTTCTCGCGTCGACATCTGATCAACTTGGGCGCCGCGCTGGCGCCGGCGGCCCGGTATGTCGCGCTCGCACGCCAGGATTCGACCACGGTGGCGCCGTGGTCGCCGGCGGACGGGCTGCGACTGGCGGGAGCGGTGCAGGGCATCGCCTCGCTCGATCCGGCGCTCTCGCGCGACGTGCCGACCAACTTCGTCGTGCGACAGGTCTGCCGGGGGCTCGTCGGCTACGACGCCGACCTGAACCCGGTGCCGGAGCTGGCGGGGTCGATCGACGTCGCGGGCGATGGCCTTGCCTACACCTTCACACTGCGGGCGGACGCACGCTTTCACGATGGGCGGCCCATCGAGGCCGCGGACGTGGCCTACTCCTTCACGCGCGCGCTGACCCCGGCGACCGCCGGAGGCGCGAGCGCGCTCGCGGGGGTCACGTACCTGCGCGACATCGCCGGCGCCGGGGATGTGCTCGCAGGGCGGGCGTCCACGCTGGCGGGGGTGGAGGTGCTCGACGACCGCCGGGTGCGGATTCGTCTTGACGAACCTTCCGCGACCTTCCTGATGAAGCTGGCTGCCGTGCCGGCCTCGATCCTCGACCGGCACCAGGCAACGACGGACCCGGCGTGGTGGACGCGCATCAACGGCTCGGGGCCGTTCCGGGTGGCGACGGTCGATCCGAACACCCTGATCGAGCTCCGGCCCGTCGATGCGTGGCACTCGGCGCCGATCGCCCTCGCCGGTGTCTCGATCCGGCTCGGGCTCAGCGCGAACCTGCCGGTGAACCTCTTCCAGGCGGGGGAGATCGACATCGTCCCGGATGTGCTGCCGCAGCTGGTGCCGCTTCTGCGCGATCCCGCCTCGGGCGACGGCAGCGGCACGCTGACGGAGACGCCGCTCTTCGCGCTGGCCTACATCGCGCTCGGTAACCAGCGGCCGCCGCTCGACGACGTCCACATCCGGCGCGCGCTCCAGCGAGCTTTTCCGGCGCGGCTCATCGCAGAGGCGACCCTCTCCGGGCAGGTGCTGGCGCCGGTCGGCGTCATCCCGCCCGGCATGCTCGGCGCCGAGTGGCCGGCGAGCATGCCCGCGCCCGACGTCGACGCCGCTCGCGCCGAGATTGCGGCGTCTCGCTATGGCACACCGGAGCGGGTGCCGCCGATCCGGATTGCCGTCGCCGACCGGCAGCAGGCCGTCTCGCTGCGCGACGTCGGGGAGCGCGATCTCGGGTTGACCATCGAGGTCGTGCAGGCGAACTGGCGGGACTTCCTGGACGGGCTGGCGGCCCGGCGCTGGGATGCGTACTCCATCTATTGGAGCGTCGACTATCCTGACCCCGAGGCGCTGTTGTGGATGCTCTTCGGCAGCGACAGCGCCGAAAACTACACCGGATACAGCAACCCGGCGTTTGACGCGCAGCTGGCGGAGGCGCGGCGGCGGCTCCGGGCGGAGGACCGGCGGAAGCCCTACGCCCGCGCCCAGCAGATGCTCATCGACGACGCGGCGGTCATACCGCTGTACGTCTCGATCGGCTATACCCTTGCCAGGGCAGGCATCACCGAGCTTCCCGTGACCCCCATGGGCCTGCTGGGGTTGGAGACCATCGCATGACGAAGCAGCACGCCGGACCGCGTCAATCGCCCACGGACGTCGACGTCCGGACCCTTACGCCGGCGGACATCCCGAAGCTGAATCTCACCAACCATCCCCGGCTCGAGGACGGCGACGCGGAGGCGATGGTGATCCAGAGCCCCGGTCTCTCGAAGTGGGTGCCGGACACTGGCGAGTTCGTCCTCGTCACCCCCTGGCGACACCGGCGCGAGATCCCCTCGGTGTCGGTGCTCTGGGCGTTCGAACACGAGTCCGCGCTGCTCGCCGCGGTGATGGACGCGGCCGAGGAGGGGGGCTATGCCGGCGTTGTGCTGCTCGACGCCTATGAGTCGCGCCGGCCGTCGTTCTATGTCCGCAACGGCCTCGACCTGCTGGAGTCGATCATTACGTATGAGCATACGGACCCCGGCGCCTTTCTCGCCTCGTTGGACACCTACCGGCAGCAGTTCCTCCCGGTCGACCGGCGGCGGCCGGACCTGGCCGCGGCGCTACTGACGCTGGACCATGAGGCGTTCCCATGGCTCTGGTGGAACTCCGAGGCAGAGTTCGCGAGCTACATGCAGATGCCGCGCGTCGAGCTGTGGGCGGGTCTGCACGGCGACGAGGTCGTCTCCTACATCGGGATCACGCATTTTCGCGGCTGGGGACACCTTGACCGAATCGCGATTCGGCCCGATGTTCAACGGCAGGGCTTCGGCCGCGAGGCGTTGCACTTCGCGGTGCGGTGCATGGTTCAGCATGGCGCGCGCCGCGTCGGCCTCAGCACGCAGGGGGCGAACGGCCGCTCGCGGCGCCTTTACGAGTCCGTCGGATTTCGCGAGACGCCGGACCACAATTACGGCGTCTATGGCGCGATGTTCGCGCCGGGGCGCGCAATGATGGGAATGGGAGGGTGAGGGCAACCTCGCATCATGGGTAGCAGCTTCGGCAAGATCTTCAAACTGACGACATGGGGCGAATCGCACGGCCCCGCGCTGGGCGTGGTGATCGAGGGCTGCCCGGCGGGGATCCCGCTGGCGGTGGAGGAGATCCAGCACGAGCTGAACCGGCGGCGAGTCGGACAGAGCAAGGTGACGACGCCGCGCGGCGAGAAGGACCGCGCGGAGATCCTCTCCGGCGTCTACGAAGGCGTGACGACCGGCGCGCCGATCTCGCTGATCACCTACAACGCCGACGCGGATTCCTCGAAGTACGACAACCTGCGGGACGTCTTCCGGCCCGGCCACGCCGACTACACCTATTGGCGGAAGTACGGCCATCGCGACCATCGCGGGGGCGGACGCTCGTCCGCCCGCGAGACGTGGGGCCGGGTCGCGGCCGGCGCGATCGCGAAGAAGGTCCTCGCCTCGGTCGGGGCGGAGGTCTTCGGCTTCGCGCGGGAGATCGGCGGCATCCAGATGGAGACCTTCGACCGCGACCAGATCGAGCAGAACATCGTCCGCTGCCCGGATCCGGTCGCCGCGGAGAAGATGATCGACGCCATCATGGCGATCAAGGAGCAGAAGGACAGCCTCGGCGGAGTCGTCGAGGCCCGCGCGCTGGGCGTGCCGGTGGGGCTCGGCGAGCCGACGTTCGACAAGCTGGACGCGCTGATCGGACAGGCGATGCTGAGCATCCCCGCGACGAAGGGCGTCGAGATCGGCCGCGGGTTCGAGCTGGCGCGCGATCGGGGGTCGGCGTCGAACGACCCGTTCTTCGTCGAGGACGGGCGCGTGCGGATCGGCAACAACAACGCCGGCGGCACCCTCGGCGGCCTGTCGACCGGCGAGGACATCATCGTTCGCGTGGCAGTCAAGCCGACGTCCTCGATCGAGCAGGAGCAGGACACGATCGACACGAACCTGGAGCCGCGCAAGATCACCGTCTACGGGCGGCACGACCCGTCCGTGGTGCCGCGGGCGGTGCCGGTGGTCGAGGCGATGCTGGCGATCACGCTGGCGGACCTGCTCCTGCAGAACCGCGCCGCGCGGATCGCGTGGCCGTAGGGGTCGACCTCGGGTCGACCCGTGATCGGGCGGACACAAGGTCCGCCCCTACCAACGCGACCGAGTCACCCTGGATAATGCGCGAAAGGAGATCGCATGACGGCGCTTGAGGTGAGGGACGGCGTGCCCGTCCACGGCAACTACATCAACGGCGAATGGACGGCGGCGGCATCCGGCGAGACGTTCGAGAACCGCAATCCGGCCCGCGCCTCGGAAGTCATTGGCCACTTCGCCTCGAGCGGCAAGGACGACGTCGATGCGGCGGTCGCCGCCGCCGAGGCCGCCGCCCAAGGGTGGGCGGACATGTCCGCGATCGCCCGCGCCAACATCCTGTACAAGGCGAGCGAGATCCTCGCCGCCCGCGTCAATGAGGTCGGGCGCGACCTGACGCGGGAGGAGGGCAAGACGCTCAAGGAGGGCATCGGCGAGACGGCACGCGCCGTCCAGATCCTGCGCTACTTCGCGGGCGAGCTGCAGCAGCCGATCGGCGAGCATTATGCATCGACGAACCCGACGACGATGCTCTACACGCTGCGCGAGCCGCTGGGTGTCGTCGGCATCATCACACCGTGGAACTTCCCGATCGCGATCCCGGCGTGGAAGATCGTCCCGGCGCTGGCGTTCGGCAACACCATCGTCTTCAAGCCGGCGAGCTACACGCCGCTCTGCGCCGTGCATCTTGTGGAGGCGCTGGCGGAGGCCGGGGTGCCGCGGGGCGTGCTCAACCTCGTCACCGGCTCGGCCGGCGCGGTCGGCGACCCGCTGGTCCGTGACGAGCGCGTGGTGGCCATCTCCTTTACCGGCTCGAACGACGTTGGGCAGGAGATCAAGCGCGTCGCGACCGAGCGCGGGGCGAAGGTGCAGCTCGAGCTCGGCGGGAAGAACCCGGCGATCGTGCTCGCCGACGCCGACCTCGACCACGCGGTGACGCAGGTCATCAACGGCGCGATGATGAGCACCGGCCAGAAGTGCACCGCCACGAGCCGCGCCATCGTCGATCGTCGCATCGCCAGCGAGGTCACCGAGCGCCTGGCCAAGCAGATCGGGGGTCTGAAGGTCGGCGACCCGCTGGCGGACGGCACGAACATCGGCCCGCTCATCTCCGAGGAGGCCGCGAAGCGGGTGCATCGCGAGGTCGAGCGGGCGAAGGAGGCGGGGGTCGCGCTCCTCACCGGCGGCGACCGCCCCGGCGAGCTGGGCGAAGGGCACTTCCTGACGCCGACGCTCTTCGGAGACGTCGATCCCGCCTCCCGGCTGGGGCAGGAGGAGCTCTTCGGGCCGGTGCTGGGCGTGATTCCGGTCGACGGTGTCGACGAGGCCATTGCCGTCGCCAACCAGGTCCGCTTTGGGCTCTCGGCGTCGCTCTTCACGCGCGATCTTGGCCGCGCCTTGCAGTTCGTGCGGCAGATCAAGGCCGGCATCGTCCATGTCAACTCCGAGACGGCCGGCGCCGAGCCGCACGTGCCGTTCGGCGGCTACAAGGGCTCCAGCTCCTACTCGCGGGAGCAGGGCAAGGCCGCGCGGGAGTTCTACACGCAGGTCAAGACGGTCTACCTCGACCCGCCGCCGGCGTAGACGCCCCATCGTGGCCCGGAAATGGCTACGATAGGCGGCAGACCACCGCGATTCCTTGCGGAATCACCAGCAGAAGGAGCAGAGATGGCTGTCACGGAACGCAGTGCCCGCACGATCTGGGAAGGCGACCTCGAGACCGGCGAGGGCCGGGTGAGCTCCGGCATCGGCACGTTCACCGACCTGAAGATGTCGCTGCCGACGCGGATTGGCGAGGCCAACGGCTACTCCAGCCCGGAGGACATGCTCGCCGGAGCGCACTCGGGGTGTTTGGCGATGAATCTCTCCGGCACATTGGCGAAGAATGGCACGCCTCCGGAGCGGCTGGACGTCAACGCCGTCGTCGGCGTTGGGCCGAAGCAGGGCGGCGGTCTGGAGGTCAAGCACTCGCACATCACCGTCAAGGGCAAGGTGCCGGGGCTGACCGCCGACGAGTTCCAGAAGCTCGCCGAGCAGGCCGAGGCGACCTGCCCGATCTCGAATGCGCTGCGCGGCAATCTCGAGATCACGATGGATGTCCAGTTCGAGGGCTAGGCGCGTCTCAACGGGACATAACGCAAGAGGGGCGGCCGGGAGAACCCGGCCGCCCCTTCGCTTCGTGAGGATCGTACCGTCGGCCACAAGGGCCGACCTCGTGCTCAGTACCGCGCGATCCGCGTGTGGTACATGACCGTCATCAGCCCGTTGCCCCAGACGTAGAGCCAGAACCAACCCGGCATGCGGGCGATCCGGTCCATCGGCCGCTCGTCGCGCAGCAGGAAGGCGACCAGTGTCGCGATCGGCACGACCGGCCAGACCCAGTACCAGGGGTGCGAGTTGACCGGCAGGAAGCCGAGGATGCAGAACATCGCCGTCCAGGCGACCAGCACGGGCTTCGTCCACCACGGCAGCGCGTCGGGCAGCGCGTCGGGGTCGGTCTGGCCGTCCGTCACGAATTCGACCGTCTCGCGCGCGTGCCAGAGCGCCATCACGAGCCGGTAGATCACCCAGCCGAAGAGCACGAAGGTCAGCACCTGCAGGAGCGGCCGCGTGATCGCGTTGTAGGCGTCGGAGACCTGGTGCGGGAAGAGGAAGCCGAGCGCGGACTGGATGAAGCGCCAGACCGGATGCGTGTAGAGGCGGCTCGGCTCGGCGAGCATCTCCTGCACGGTCTTGAAGCCCTCCCAGTAGGGGAGGAACGCGCCCGCGAAGACGGCGAGGATGGCGACGCCGTCCAGCATCCAGCCGCCGAGGATGCGCCGCGCGGCGCCGGGCTTGCGCCGCTCGGTGAGGCGGATCAGCGCCAGCACGCCGAGCAGCGGCAGGGTGATGAACTTGACCATGATCGACAGCGAGACGAGCACGATGCCGCCGCGCAGCGCGCCGACACCTCCCGCGATCACGAGCGCGAGCCCGGCGGTCGCCAGCAGGACGACCAGCGGGTCGTTGTGGACCTGCCCCGAGCTCTCGAGGATCATGTTCGGCTGCCAGGCTACCAGCACCCCGGCCGCGGCCGCCAGCGACTGACTGCCGCTGAGACGCCTCGAGAGCCAGTAGACGAGCCAGACGAGCACGAAGGTCGTCAGCCCGGAGAGCACCTTCTGGACGAGCGTGGCGACGACCGGGTCCGGCCCGGTGATGGCCATCACGATCGCGTTGTAGTTGACCCAATGCGGACCGTAGACCGTCCCGATGTCGACCCAGTAGTTGTAGGGCAGCAGCGGGTGGTCCGGGAACTCGATCAGGTGGTGGACGTAGGGGTTGATGCCGTTCGCCGCGAGATCGCCGACTGCCTCGTAGAAGAAGACGTCGGAGTTCGACGGGATCATCAGCAGCGTCATGATGACGTGCGCGCCGATGGGGCCGATCAGCCACTTCTTCAGCGAGGGGTTGGGCGAGCGCAGGACGACGAGGAACGCGCCGATCTGGGCGAGGAAGCCGAGCACCATCCCGGCGCGGAAGCCCCAGGCGATGACGCCGGTCGGCAGCGTGAAGCGCGGGATGACCCGCTCCAGGAAGTCCTGCCAAAGTGCGACGCGCTCGACGGCGCCCCAGTTCTCGACGATGTTCATCGTGCCGGTGATCGTCGTGCGCGAGGACCCGAGCAGCGTGAAACACATGATCAGCGCCGAGGCCCAGATCATGACGGCGAGCTGGGTGGCGGTGAGCGCGCCGAGGCGGTCGAGCGCGGCAGCGTTCCAGCGGGCGATGCGTCGGCTCGATGCCGGGGGCGCGGCCGGAGCGGTCGTGGTGGGTCGTGTGGTCGGGCGATCGATGACGGTCATGACATGGTTTTCGGCAGGGCCTTCCGGATGTGAGGCGTGGATGGTCCGGCGTGTCGATGGGAGACGCGGGTTGCGTGGCCGGAGCGCGCCGGAACGGTTCCCGCCGTGGTGTTTGTAGCATGTTTCGGACGGATTCGTCCGGGTTGATTGGATCGCGCCATCGAAAATCACGTCACCCTGAGCGAAGCAAGGGCTCGCTCCGCTTCTCGCCCTTCGGGCTCGGCCGGAGGATCCCCCGGCGAAGCCGCAGCCGCGAAGCGGCAGATGACCAAGAGGGTGCTCGTGTGTCAGGAGAAGCGCTTCGCGTAGGGTTCTCCCCCTTCGACTTCGCTCAGGATGAGGGGTGTTGGACTTGCCCTGCCAACGTGACGACTTTTCACGCGTACCGACCCCGGGCACGAGGCCCGGGGCTACCGAGTCGAATTCCTACCGAGTGGGGTTGTCGTTACTCCGCTGCCTGCTTCAGCTCGAAGAGAACCCGGATCGCGTCGAGGGGCGTCAGCGATTCGACCTCCAGC
>DATLHE010000112.1:0-15090 GCA_035540335.1 Thermomicrobiales bacterium
TATGCTTGCCCGCGACGTGCAGGACGGGAGATGGCGGTAGGGGCGGACCTTGTTCGACCCTTCGGGCCGCCGCCGCGACCCGCTGGCGCGACCAGACGCCGGGCACCAGGCTCGGGACGACCGGGTCGACACGAAGTCGACCCCTACCGGGGGATGTTTCTTGCGCGTATCAGACGACCGACTGGAGATCACCTCGGCGGCGGCGATGCACGACTACGGCCAGCGGTTCGCGCGCGAGCTGCGGGCCGGCGATGTCGTGCTCCTGCACGGCGATCTCGGCGCCGGCAAGACCACCCTAACGCAGGGCATCGCCGCCGGCCTCGGCGTGCCGGAGGCGGTCCAGAGCCCGACGTTCACGCTCGTCGGCGAGCACAGGGGAGTCGCGCTCACGCTCCACCACCTTGACCTCTACCGGCTCGACGATCCGTCGGAGCTGGAGAGCTTCGGCTACGAGACCTATCTGGCGCCGGAGGACGGCGTCAGCGTCATCGAGTGGCCGGAGCGCGCGGGCGACTGGCTGCCGGACGCCTTCTGGCTGGTCCAGATCGCGCATCTCGGCGGCGACCGCCGCCTGGTGACGCGCCGGTACGTCGGCAACACGGGAAAGGACGCGACGACAGCATGAAGATCCGTTTCCTGGGGACGTCCGCCGCCGGCGGCTTCCCGAACCCGCATTGCCGGTGCGAGAACTGCGTGGCGGCGCGCGCCGAGGGCGGCAAGTCGCTGCGCCACCAGAGCTCGGCGCTGGTCAATGACGACCTGCTCATCGACCTCGGGCCGGACGTCGCATCGTCGGTCATGGCACAGGGGATCGATCTGGCCCAAGTCGCCTACGTCGTGCAGACGCACCCCCATGACGACCACATCCTGCCGCTGCAGGCCGTGGCCCGGAGAGCCGACTGGGCGGCGAAGAACGCCGTGCCCTTGCGCTGGTACGGGTCCGAGCAGACCGTGCACCTGCTGGAGACGGCGGCGCGGAAATGGACGCTGCCGCGCCTGGAGGTCTCCGAGCCGATGGATCCGTCGCTGAAGTTGGCGCTGACGCCGATCCGGCAGTGGCAGGAGGTCTGCTTCGGCGAGTACCGCGTGCAGACGGTCGCCGCCAACCACGACCCGTCGGTGAGCCCGATGCTGTTCGCGATCGAGCGACGTGGCAGGCGGCTCTTCTACGGCACGGACACGACGACGCTGCCGGAGGAGACGTGGCCGCGGCTGGCCGCGCTGGGCTGGACGTTCGACATCGTGGTCTTCGACCACAACGACGGCTTCGAGCGAAACGTAAGCGCGACGCACATGGGGTCGGAGGGGATGCTGCGCGAGGTGGCGCGGATGCGAGAGCTCGGGTTGGTCTCGCCGGCGACTCGTGTCATCGGTACCCACCTGGGGCACCACAGCAACGGCGTCCACAGCATGCAGGAGCGCCGCGCGGCGGAGCTCGGCTACGAGATCGCGTGGGATGGGATGGTTGTCGAGGTGTAGGTCGCCATCCGTTCCTGTAGCGCCGGGCACAAGCCCCGGCGCTACCGAGACGTAGATGCGTGGTCGGCGCGACAAGGGTTTGATGGCGAGCAACCCCGCCCCGACCGTTTCAGGTCGGGGCTACTGAATGCAACGGCGCTGTGACGAGGAACACCCCGGATGGCGGAAGCCATCCGGGGTGTTCCCTTGCAGATCGATGTCGATCGCGGTGAAGGGTCTAGCCTTCGAGCTCCTTGAGGGCCTCGAGGACCGGCGCCTTCTCCTCGTCCAGCGTCTGCTCGACCTCGGCCCAGGCGTCCGCGGCAGGAACGTTGTTCACGAGGATCTGCTCCCAGCCGCGACCGAGGATCTGGTCGCCGTTCGGGATGAAGACGCGGGCGCTGTCCTGCGGCTGCGTCTTCGGCAGCTGATCGATCGCCACCTTGTTGTTCGGGTTGTCCGCCAGGAACGCCTGGAAGTCGTCGCTTTCGATCGCCGAGGTGCGGACCGGCATGTAGCCCGTCGTCTGCGACCAGTAGCTGGTGACGTCGGTGCTGGTGCAGTAGTTGATGAACTTCGCCGCCGCCTGCTGGTTCTCCTCGGACGCGTTGGCGAGGATCGACAGGCCGGAGCCGCCGGTGCAGCAGCCGAACTTGATCTCCTCCGGCAGCATGGCGGTACCGAACTCGAACTGCGCGGCGGCCTTGATGCCGCCGAGCGAGCCGGTCGAGGCGAGCGTGGCACCAAACCCGCCGGTCTGGAAATCCGTCGTCGGGTTGGTCACGGCGACGGCGTTGCCGCTCTGGACGAACTCGCGCATGAACTCGCCGGTGTTGACGCAGCCCTCCTCGGTGACGAGGATGTTGAAGTCCGGATCGGAGTAGGCGCCGTCGAAGGCCCAGACCGGGCCATGCAGCACCCACGCGCCGTAGGAGGCGGCGTTGCCGAAGCCGAAGGCGGCGCTCAGGCCACTGCCGGAGACGAAGTCCGGCGCGGCGGCGACGAAGTCCGACCACTTGGCGAAGATCTCGGGCGTCAGCCCGGCCTTCTCCAGCCCCTCCTTGTTGTAGTAGAGGAGCGGTGTGGAGCGCGCGAACGGAATCGCCCACTGGCCGCCGTTGCGCTGGTACTCGACGAACAGCGGCTGGACGTAGTCGTCGCCCTCCTCGACGAACGAGGTGAGGTCGACGATCGCCTGCGAGAGGTAGAAGCGGAACCACCAGACGTCGGAAAGGATCGCGACGTCCGGCACGTCGCCGGTCTGGAGGCCGGTGATCAGCGCCTGCGCAATCCCTTCGTAGTCCTCGTAGGTCTGGGCGGTCACTGTCACGCCAGCGCCGGAGGCATTGAAGTCGTCGATGAGCTTCTTCTGCGCGTCGCCGTTGACGCCACTGCCGAAGTTGGTCCAGAGCGTGATCTCGGCGTTCGAGCCGGTGTCCTGGATCAGCGCCGGCGCGGCGAAGGTCGTGCTGGCGGCCCCGAGCATGCCCGCCCCGGCGGCGACGCCGGCCGCGCCCTTGAGCAGAGAACGTCGCGAAATGTCGTATGCCATCGTCTCCCGATCCTCCTTGATCGAATCCGCGAGTACTCTGGGACACCTCACTGATGCCCCGGGTCCCTCGAACCGGCGCGCGCCATTCGGTGCGCCGCTGACTTGTTCGTGTGGTCCCAGTGTACTGTACGAGGCGGCTGGTACCCATACCTATGGCATGGGATTAGATCATTGTGAAAAAGCGGGCGGCGTCATCACGGATGACACCGCCCGCTCTTGCCTGGAAAGTGTTGACGGATGGGAAAGGCTAGCCCTTGGTCGCCCCGGCGGTCAGGCCGGCGATGATGTAGCGCTGCAGGAAGACATAGACGATCAGCAGCGGGATCACGACGAAGCACGTACCGGCCATGATCACGCCCCAGTTGTTGTTGCCCTCGGCGTCGAAGAGCAGGCGGACGCCGACGGTGATCGGCCGCATCTCGTCCGTGCGGGTGATGACCAGCGGCCAGAGATAGTCGTTCCACTTGTTGACGAGCGAGATCATGCCGAACGTGATGACGATCGGCTTCGCCATCGGCAGGACGATGCCGAACATCGTCCGCAGATGACCGGCGCCGTCGACCTTGGCGGCGTCGAGCACGTCCTTCGGCAGCGTCATGAACCCCTGGCGCATCAGGAAGGTGCCGAACGCCGTCGCTGCGCCCGGCAGCACGACCGCCTGGTAAGTGTTGACCCAGTTGTCCTCGGTGCCCAGCCAGTCGCGGATGGTGTTGCCGAAGAAGATGAAGTTCGGCAGGATCACGACCTCGCCCGGCACCATCAGCGCGGCCAGCACGCCCAGGAAGAGGATGTTCTTGAACGGGAAGCGCAGGAACGCGAACGCATAGGCGCAGAGTATGCCGCAGATGAGCTGGAGGCTGGTGCCGAAGAACGTGATGATGATCGAGTTGATGTAGAAGCGTCCGAACGGGACCGACTGCCAGGCCTCCTTGAAGTTGCTCCACTGCGGATCCTTCGGGATCCAGTCCGGCGGGAAGGTGTAGATCTCGCGCAGGGTCTTCAGCGAGCCGGAGAGCATCCAGAACATCGGCAGGCCGATGATGAGGGTGACGAGCAGGAGGCCGGCATAGCCGCCGATACGGCCCAGGCGCTCCTGCTGCTTGACGGTGAGTCTATCCATCGTAGTGGACCTTCTTCTCGGTGTACCCCATCTGGATGGCGGTCACGACCAGCATGGCGATGAAGAGGATGATGGCGGCCGCGGCGGCGCGCCCGAAGTTGGCGCCCTGGCCGAAGCTCTGCTCGTAGACGTAGTAGACGAGCGTCGTGGTGGCGAAGGCCGGTCCGCCCTTGGTCATGACCTGCTGGATGTCGAAGGCCTGGAAGGTCGAGAGCACCGAGGTGACCATCAGAAAGAACGAGATCGGGGAGAGCATCGGCAGCGTCACCGACTTGAAACGCCACCAGGCCCCGGCGCCGTCCACCTTGGCGGCGTCGTAGAGATCCTTCGGGATGCCCTGCAGGCCGGCGAGGAAGATGACGGAGGCGAAGCCCAGGTTCTTCCAGACGTAGACGATGATGATCGCCGGCAGCGCCCACTCCGGACGGTCGAGCCAGTGCGGCGAGGGGATGCTGAACCAGTCGAGGATCTGCGCCAGCAGGCCGAAGCGGGGGTCGAAGATGTAGGCCCAGACGATGCCGATCGCCGCGCCGGAGAGCAGCGTCGGCGCGAAGACGAGCGCGCGCACGCCCGTCCGGAACCGCAGCTTCTGGTTCAGCAGCAACGCGATCAGCAGCCCGAAGAGCAGCGTGAAACCGACGCTGGCGCCGATGAAGATGACCGTGTTCTTGACGACCAGGCGGAACGTCCGGTTGTCGAAGAGCCACTGATAGTTGTCGAAGCCGACGTACTTGGGCTCCGATTTGAAGGCCAGCAGGTCCGTCTGCTGGAGGCTCATCTTGACGTTCTCCCACAGCGGCCAGTAGGTGAACATCGCGAGGAAGAAGAAGTTCGGCAAGATGAAGAGCAGGAAGAGGACCCATTCCTTGCCTGCCCAGCGACGGAACCACGCCCGCGACGCGCGGCGCGGCTGTGTGCCGACCGCCGTCCCGGCAAGCGGCGATTCCGTCCGGCCGCTCGTGCTTACCATAGTGATTCCTCTGCGCCTTGCGCGCCCGTATCCCGCGCTGCCCGAAGACCCGGGCAGACGCAGGCATTGCAACATAAACTACACACGGTACTGGACGTCATTCTGCCGTACGAGGCGGATTGCGAACCGAAGCTTAAATCATGGCCGTTCAGCCTTGGTTGCCAGATTGTTAACATACCGCCGGAAGGGCCATGATGCAAGGGAACCAATTGGGCACAAGTGCGCCGGATGAAAGTCCGGGTCGACCGGGAGGGGCCTGGATCCTCGCCATTGACACGTCGACCGAACAGGCGGGACTGGCGCTGAGCGACGGCGCCACTGTCCTCGAGCGATCGTGGGACGCCGGCCGGGCGCAGACGACGACCGTCCTGCCCGCGATCGACGCGCTCCTCGGCGATGCCGGGCTCTCCGTTGCCGATCTGGGTGCCATCGCCGTGGCAACCGGCCCCGGCACGTTCACCGGCCTGCGCGTCGGCGTCAGCATCGCCAAGGGGCTGGTGCTGGCGCGGGACATCCCGCTGGTCGGCGTGCCGACGCTGGAGGTCGCCGCCGCGCCGGTGCGGGAGTCGGAGCGGGAGGTCGTCGCCGTCCTCCCCGCGGGCCGGGGGCGCGTCGTCTGGCAGCGCTTCGCGGGGCGGGAGGCGGCCGAGCCGCGCAACACGACCGTGCCGGAGCTGATCGCCGCGCTCGCCACGTCGCCCGGGGCGCTGCTGATCGGCGAGCTGGCCGAAGCGCACCGGGCCATGGTCGAGGCGGCGCACCCGCGCGTCCGCTGGGAGCATCGCCGCCCGGCGCTGCTTGCCGGGCTCGCGCGAACGCGACTGGAGGCGGGGGAGGCCGACGACCCCGTCACGCTCGAGCCGCGCTATCTCCACGGCGTCACGGTGCAAGCGCCGCCGATCGAGGACCGGCTGAAGAAGGCATGACCCTCCCAACTGAAAACCGTGGCACGGTGAATGCGTACATCTGTTCTAGTGCGTTCCCCCCATTGGGGGCGCACCGGACAGTCGCATGCACCCTCCGGCCCCAGCCGAGCGCGGCCGGACGAGCACCAAGGAGAACCGCTCCGTGGCCGACAAGAACCTCCCCCAGCAGAGCCAGAACCCGCAGAAGGACCCCGAGGACTGGGTGACCGGCGACGAGCCGATGACCGGCCCGCAGGCGTCGTACCTCGGGACATTGTTGCAGCAGGCCGGCAAGTCCGAGGACGACCTGGACCCCAAGCTCACCAAGGCGCAGGCCTCCGAGCTGATCGACCAGCTCCAGAAGGAGACGGGGCGCGGCAAGTAGGCCATCCCCGAGTCCTGGGCAACATGAATGAGGGGGGTATCGTCACGACGATGCCCCCTCATTGCTTCGAGCACAGCCGGGCTATGACGAGGGAGGACCAGTGCCGCGCAGGCTCACGGCCAGGGTGACACCGACCGCGAGCGGCAGCATCACCTCGGCGGCCGGGGTGGCGCCGACGCCGACCAGCAGTGCCCCCAGGAGAAGGACACCTACCCCGCCGGCCGCGAGCACGACGGAATCGCCCACGATGAAGTCGTACCAGAAGTGGCCGAAGCCGCTGATCCAGCGCATCGTCATTCCCCACCGATCGGCTGCGCCCGGAGCCGGGGCGTGTGTGGCTCTCCCAGCCATCGCGCCAGGAGCAGCGCCAGCACCGCATAGAACACGATGAACAGCGGCAGCATGACATCGCCAAGCGTCCAGGTGATGCCGATGCCTTCGCCGCTCCAGAACGTCCCGAACGAGGTGAGCGCCACGCCGACGCCGAACTTGATCCCGTTCTCCGGGACGCGGCTGAGCGGCCGGTGAACCACGAGGCCGGCGCCGCCGACGAGCACGAAGGCCGCGATGGCGCCGGCAGTGCTCGGGCCGAACCGGCCCGCGTGCGCGCTCAGCGTGAGCACGATGAACGCGACCTCCAGCCCCTCGAGAAACACGCCCTTGAAGGCGACGACGAAGCCTGTCCAATCGAACGCCGTTGCTGATCCCGTGCCCGCGAGCTCGGCCACCTCCCGGCGAAAGGCGAGGTCCTCATCATGGAGGGCCGTGCGCCCGGACGCCCGCAGCACCGCCTTGCGCAACCATTGGAGACCGAAGATCAGCAGCAGCGCGCCGATCACGACCTGCAATCCCCTCAGCGGCACAACGCGAACGAGCGAGGGGCCCAGCGTCGCCACGATGATGGCGAGGCACGCCAGCCCGGCTCCCGCACCGAGGAGGGCGATCTTCCACCCGCGCGTGAGCGACACCGCCAGCACAATGGTCAACGCCTCGACCATCTCGACGGCCGAGGCCAGGAAGGATGCGGTGATGAGCAGGATCGTCGCGGTGCTCATGACGCCGGCGCTCCCGCTAGGCGAGGTGGTAGCGGCGGGCGAGGCGCAGCGGTGGCTCGATCAGCCACATCATGCGCCCGACGAGCAGCGTCGCCAGCACGGCGAATGTCCCGCCGACCAGCAGGCCGCCGAGGACGTCAGTGACATAATGCTCGCCGGTGTAGACGCGGGCGAAGGCCATCAGCGCGGCGAGCACGAGCGCCACCACGCCGATCCGCCATGCGGCGATGGCGAGGGCGACCGCGATCGCGAAGCCGAACGTGGCGTGGTCGCTGGGGAACGACGGGTCGTGCGACGGCGCCAGCAGCATCGTCGCGTGATGGCTGACGAACGGGCGCGGCCGGTCCCAGAGGCGGATGATGACCTGGTTCACGCCCATGGCGAGGGGAGCGGCGATCGCCGCCGCGATGGCGCCGACCTGGCGCTGGCCCCGCGTCATGGTGTCGCCGGGCCAGAACCAGGCGACGAAGAGCAGGCCGATGAGGAGAAAGGGCACGAAGCGCGAGATCGCTTCCATCAGGTCGTCGATTGCGTCGACATGACCCGCCCACCCATTGATGACGAGAAAGAGACCGCCGTCCGACATTGCCGCCTCCGCATGCGTGTGGATTGCGCCTCCCGTACCCCGTGCGAAGCGTAATCCCGTGATCCTCGCGGCGCAATGCGCAATCGTCGCGGGCGATGGCAGCCGCCCTGCGACGATGGGCAGGCGGCCCATCTGGCGGCATCTCCCGGACTCGGGGATACTTTTCGTATGCACCCGCCGGAGCAGCGCGGACGTCGCCGCTGCCGGCCTCTTGCACCACTGTTAGCGAGGTACTTGTTGAACGCCGTATCCACCCCACCCATTCCCCAGACCGACGCGCCTGCCTTCGACTCCGTCGACCAGCTGGAAGCCATCCTGCAGTCCGAGCGCTACGTCGCCGATCGCGGACTCGCCACCACGCTCTACCTCACGCTCAAGCTCGGCAAGCCGCTCCTGCTCGAGGGCGAGGCCGGCGTCGGCAAGACCGAGATCGCCAAGGTGCTTTCGGCCGCGCTGAACACGCCGCTCATCCGCCTCCAGTGCTACGAGGGTCTGGATGCCAGCTCCGCGATCTACGAGTGGGACTACCCGCGTCAGATGCTCTTCCTGCGCTCGCTCGAGGCCACCAACGATCTCGACCGCGAGTCGGTGAAGCGCGACCTCTTCAGCGACGAGTTCCTGCTCAAGCGGCCGCTCTTGCAGGCGATCGACGCCGCGCACGACCGCGCGCCGGTGCTGCTGATCGACGAGGTGGACCGCGCCGACCAGGAGCTGGAGGCGTTCCTGCTGGAGCTGCTCTCCGACTTCCAGGTGACCGTGCCGGAGCTCGGGACGATCCGCGCCGAGCATGTGCCGATCGTGATCCTGACCTCGAACCGCACGCGCGAGATCCACGACGCGCTCAAGCGCCGCTGCCTCTACTACTGGATCGACTTCCCCGACTACGAGAAGGAGCTGCGCATCCTCTCGGCCAAGGTACCGGAGGTCCCGGACCGGCTCGCGAAGGAGATCTGCGGCTTCACGCAGGGGCTGCGCGAGGTCGACCTCTTCAAGTCGCCGGGCATGGCGGAGACGCTCGACTGGGCGCAGGCGCTGCGGGCGCTCGGCAGCCAGGAGCTCAACGACGAGGTCGTCGAGGACACGCTCGGCGTGATCCTCAAGTACCAGGAGGACGTGGACAGGATCCGGGGCGATGTCTCCCAGCGTCTTGTCGCGCGGGCTGTCAATGCTGCCGCACAGTAGGACCGCGACCAACACCCACAACCTTGACCCATCGATGGTTCGCGGGAGCCGCGTCGAGCGTAATCTGCTGCGCTTCGGCCGCCGCCTCCGCAACGCCGGCCTGCCGGTCGGCTCCGGGCAGGTGCTCAACCTCTTCGCGGCGCTCGACGCGATCGCGCTCGATCGGCGCGACGACGTCTACCACGCCGCAAAGGCCGCGCTGATCACCCGGCCGGAGCAGATTCCTGTCTTCGATGCCGAGTTCGCGCGGTTCTGGAAGGACCTCGTCGACCAGCAGCCGATGCTGCTCGAGGAATACCTGACCAACGACGAGGAGACCGTCGGCGCGCCCCAATCGCCGTCGCAGGCGAAGAATGACCAGCAGAGCGCCGAGGGGCAGGCCGGGCAGTCGGGCGAGCGCACGCTCCTCGCGATCGAGGGCACCGAGGACAGCGGCGACCTCAGCGGCGCCGAGGACTTCGAAGTTCCCGAGGACGACGTGATGATCTTCAGCGCCCGCGAGGCGCTGCGGAAGAAGGATTTCTCCCAGTTCACGCCGGACGAGATCGCCGAGGCGCGCCGGGTGATCGAGCAGATGGAGTGGCGGCTCGGCACGCGCCTCACCCGGCGGCGTCAGCGGGCGCTGCGCGGCGACTCCATCGATTACCGGGCGACGCTGCGGGCGTCGCTGCGGCAGGGCGGCGTGCCGATCGACCTCAAGTGGCGCCGGCGCAAGGAGAAGATGCGCCCGCTGGTGCTCATCTGCGACATCTCCGGGTCGATGGACCGCTACTCCCGCATGCTCCTCCAGTTCGTGCACGCGCTGGAGGCCGGGCTGGACTCGGTCGAGGTCTTCGTCTTCGGCACGCGTCTCACGCGCATCACCCGCGAGCTACGCAAGCGCGACGTCGATCAGGCGATCACCGACGTCGTCAACGCCGTCGACGACTGGTCGGGCGGCACGCGCATCGGCGATGCGATCAAGGACTTCAACTACACGTGGAGCCGGCGCGTGCTGCGCTCGAACGCCACCGTCGTCATGATCAGCGACGGCTGGGACCGGGGCGATCCGTTTCTCCTCGGGCGGGAGATGGCGCGCCTGCAGCGCTCCTGCCGCCGCCTGATCTGGCTGAACCCGCTCCTCGGCGCGCCGGGCTACCAGCCACTCACGCAGGGCATCCGCGCGGCGCTGCCCTACGTTGACTATTTCCTGCCGATCCATAATCTGAGAAGTATGGATGCGTTGGCGCAACTGTTGAGCGCGGTCGACGACCAGCCTCCCCTCCGTCGCCAGCAGGGCGCCGCGGCCTTCCGTCAGTAGCAGAAGGAGCACATGTCATGAGCGAATGGCTGCCGGAGATCGATGCCTGGCGCAAGAATGGCAAGCACGTCGCCGTCGCGACCGTGACCAAGGTCGAGGGCTCCGCCCCGCGGCCGGTCGGGGCGCGACTGGCCGTGACCGAGGACGGCGAGATGGCCGGCTCGGTCAGCGGCGGCTGCGTCGAGAACGCCGTCGTCCAGGAGGCGCAGGAGGTCCTGAAGACCGGCACGCCCAAGCTGCTGCGCTACGGCATCACCGACGAGATGGCGTGGGACGTCGGCCTCGCTTGTGGCGGCACGATCGAGGTCTTCGTTGAGCCCACCGAGAGCGGGGCATGAGCGACACGTCGACGTCCATCTTCGACCGCGTGCGGGCGCTCGTCGCCGCGCAGGTGCCGGTCGCGGTGGGCACCGTCATTCGTGGCGAGCCGCTCGGCGCGAAGTTCATGGTCCTCCCCGACGGCGTCGAGGGCTCGCTGGGCGATCCGACACTCGACGCCGATGCCACCGCGGCCGCGCGTGAGCTGCTGGCCGCGGAGCGGTCCGAGACACGCACCTTCGGCGAGACCGAGGTCTTCTTCGACATCTACCCGCTGGCGCCGCATCTCATCGTCTTCGGCGCGGTCCACGTCGCGCAGCCGCTGGCCGATTTCGCGCAGCGGCTCGGCTTCCGCGTCTCCGTCATCGATGCCCGGGCCATGCTGGCGACGCGGGAGCGATTCCCGAACGTCGAGGAGTTGCTCGTCGCCTGGCCGGACGACGCCTATGAGCAGATCGAGGTCGGGCGTAACTCCTGGATCGCCATCCTGACGCACGACCCGAAGTTCGACGAGCCGGCGCTGCTCGGCGCGCTCCAGACCGAAGCGCGCTACATCGGCGCCGTAGGCAGCCGCAAGACGAACGCCGACCGCCGCGAGCGGCTGCGCCAGGCGGGTGTCTCCGAGGCGGACATCGCCCGGATTCGCGGGCCGATCGGGCTCGACATCGGCGGCCAGACGCCGGAGGAGATGGCGATCTCCATCCTCGGCGAGATCATCGCCGTCAAGTACGGTCGCGGCGGCGGCGCGCTGGCGCAGGCGACGAATGGCAGCATCCGGGGGGCGGCGGGGTGAGCCGGATCGCCGGCATCGTCCTCGCCGCCGGACTTTCCCGGCGGCTGGGCCGGCCCAAGCAGCTCCTGGAGCTCGATGGCAGGCCGCTCGTGGCGCACGTCGTCGCCCGGGCGGCTTTGTCGTCGCTGGACGAGGTCCTCGTCGTCACCGGCGCCCATGCCGGCGCCATCGCGGACGCGCTGGAGGGGTTCCGCGTTCGCATTGTCCACAACGACCGCTATGAGGCCGGGCAGGGCACGTCGCTGGCGGCCGGGATCGCCGCGCTGGCCGAGGACGTCGATGCCGCCGTGATCCTCCTTGCCGACCAGCCGGCCGTCCTGACCAGCGCCATCGACCTCGCCATCGGCGCCCGCCGCGTCACTCGCTCGCCGATCGTCATGGCGCGCTACGGCGAGCAGCGCGGCCACCCGGTGCTCTTCGGTCGCGAGCTCTTTCCCGAGTTGCTCCAGCTTGACGGCGACGCCGGCGGCCGGGAGATCATTCGTGCCCACCAGGCGGACGTTGTCCTCGTCGACGGCGGCGCCTGCGCCCCTCCCGCCGACGTCGACACCGAAGACGCCTGGGTGGCGCTGCGCGAGAGCTGGGATCAATCCTTCCAGTAGCCCCGGCTGCAATTCTCGGGAACCGCCACGACAACGTCGCGCGATGCTCGAACGGCCTGTCGCCCCGGTAGCGCCGGGTCTTGTGTCCGGCTTCCGTTCGTAACCGCGATGGTCGCTGGAGGAACGGCGCCACGCCCTCGTAGCCCCGGGCCTGGGCGCCGCGCCTGTACCCGGGGTCGTCCTCGGCCACCGAGGGCCGAGGCTACCGGACACCACGCTCCCCACCACACGTCATCCTGAGCGAAGCGAAGGATCCCCTGGCGCCGCAGCGCAGGTCTCTCTTGGCGTCCCCATGTATCGTGTCCCCGTTGTGAACACCGCTTCGCGCCTGACTAGAGCCATTCTCGGAAACGTTGCGATCGTTGAGGTGGAGGGGAGCACCTTGTGTGCTCCCGGCGGCGGGAGGAGACAACCTCCTCCCCTACCAACCATTTCGAGAACCGCTGTAGGGGCCGGCCCGTACGGTCGGCCCTTGTTGCCGACCATCCCTACGGCACCAGCACCGCCCGACCAATGATCCGCCCGCCGCGCAGGTCGTCGATCACCTGCTGCGCCTCGTCCAGCGGACGCGTCGAGATCGGCGGTGGCGGAATGTGCTTCTCGCGCACCAGCGCCATCAGGTCGCGCAGCTCCTGCAGGTTTCCGACATAGCTGCCCTGGATCGTCGCCGCCCGGGTCGGGATCAACGGGAGCGCGAGCGTGATCTCGCCGCCCATCAGCCCGACGGAGATCACCTTGCCGCCCTTTACCAGCGAGTCCAGCCCGAGCTGCAGCGTCGAGGGGTTGCCGACGAGGTCGATCGCCGCCCGTAGGCCGCGCCCGTACGCTGAGGCGTCCATGATCTGCTGTACGGCGTCCGGGTCGCGCGGGTCGATGGTCGCGATCGCGCCGAGGTCGCTCGCCGCTTGGCGCTTGGCTGGGTCGATGTCGGCGACGATCGCGCCGCGCCCGCCCAGCGCCGTGAGGATCGTGAGCGCCATCAGGCCGAGGCCGCCCGCGCCGATGATCAGGATCGGCTCGGTCTCCAGCACGCGCCGGTCGATCTTGGAGAGCGCGCTGAACGTCGTCAGGCCGGAGCAGGCATAGGGTGCCGCCTGCTCGGCCGGAATGTCCGTGATGTCGAGCAGGTAGCGTGGGTGTGGCACGAGCATGTGCGTCGCGTAGCCGCCGTCGGTGCGGATGCCGAGTGTGCGCGGGTTGGGGCAGTTCTGCTCCTCGCCTAGCGCGCAGGCGTCGCACTCGCCGCAGCCGATCCACGGGAAGACCAGCACCGGCGAGCCGATCACGGCATCGCCGGCGTCCGGGCCGATCGCCTCGACGACGCCGGCCGTCTCGTGGCCCATGGTGAGCGGCAGGTGCATGCCGCGCTCCTCCATCGTCAGCCGCCGCCCGCTGCCGAGGTCGTAGTAGCCGTCGTGGATGTGCAGGTCGCTGTGACAGACGCCCGCGGCAGTCACCCGGACGAGGACCTCGGTGCCGGACGGCGCCGGTGTGGGCTGTTCGATGAGCTCGAGGGGCTGCGCCCAGTGGGTCACCGCATAGCTGCGCATCGCGCTTCCTTTCCTGATTCGTACGCCGGTTTGCGCGGCACCGTACCACAGACGTCAGACGAGTGGGAGAACCGCGGCACGCCATCTGCGCCTTGTTCGGTGGGCGTGACTGCCCGCAGTGAAAGGTTGTTTCGTCGTTATGGATATGCGCAACCAGATCAAGGAACACATGCCGGTGGTCTGCTCGGAAGGCGGCCAGTTCGGAGCTGTCGACCATCTGGATGCCGGTGACACCATCAAGCTGACGAAGGATGACCAGGGCAACCACCACTGGATTCCGCTCAGCTGGGTGACGAACGTCGACGCCCACGTGCACATTGACCGCCCCGGGAGCCAGGCGATGCAGGAATGGTTCTCCGCGCCACCGGTAGCGGTGTAAGGCGCACCGCGCTGGGCGGACAGCCCTCCTCCTGGCGCGATTCCCCACGACGCGGCGAGCCGCCTGACCAGCGGCTCTCGTGAGCAATGCCCGTCGGCCGTACCCTCCGAAATCGCGGCTGGTGGGCATTGTGGTGCTCAGGCGAAATCGAGCTGAAGGTGCGCCTGCCATCGTCGGGGCCGTACCCCGAAGGGTGCTGGCCGAGCCGCAGGCGAGAAGCGGAGCGAGCCTTTGGCCCGCTCGCCCGAAGGGCGAGAACACGGCACCAGAACGCAGCTTGACTTTTCGTGTGTCATGTCAGGCAGTCGTTTCCTCATTCCCGGCGAAGATCATCCGCCACGCGTTGCGCGTCGGGATCGTCAGCAGGAAGGCGATCACCGAGACCAGCCAATAGATCCCGGAGTGCTCATCGCGGAACAACCCGATCCCGACCGCCGTGGCCACCACGTAGCACGCGGCCGGCACCAGGTAGTGCCAGATGAGGAGCGGGTGGTCCTGTGTGAGCACCGGGCGGTAGCGCCACGCGTCACGCAGGAGCGAGACGAGGAAGGCGAGCGACGTCAGGATCACCGGCCAGGCGATGGACGATGGCGATGGGTCGGGAATGAGGAAGTAGAGCGCGAAGAGGAGGACCGTCAGGTAGCTCCGGAAGCTCTGGCTCGCCGTGGTGCGCAATGCGCTGTCGGCCCTGGCTGTCCGGATGTCGGTGCGCAGCGAGAGGGCAACGAAGAGCAGGCCGATCAGCGTCGCGGACGCCGTGCCGGCGAGCATGAAGAAGTCGTGCCACCCGGCGACGATCTCGGCGAAGTCGCTCATCGTCCTCCAATATCACCACTGCGGCTATGGTCCGGGGTAGGGGAGGTCCTTGTGCCCTCCCGCCGCGCCCGTACACGCCTCCTCATTCCGAGCGAATGCAAGGGCCCGCTCCGCTTCTC
>DATLHE010000113.1:0-6396 GCA_035540335.1 Thermomicrobiales bacterium
GCCCGATCTTCGCACAGGTGCAATGCGCGCGGAAAGACGATCCCTCATTCCGAGCGCAGCAGGGGCCCGCTCCGCTTCTCACCCTATGGGCTCGGCCGGGGGCTCGCTCCGCTTATCGGCTTCGCCTCGGCCGGGGAACCCGACGCGAAGCGATTTCGACGACCACGGCGGTATGGCCCTGCGGGCCACCGGCCGAGCTCGTCGGGGCGAGACGCAGTGCAGGCCCTTGGGCCGACAACCCTTCGGGGTCGTCCCCTACGCCGGGAACGCGGGCACGGTTCAGCGCCCATGGCCCGCAGGGCCTTATTCGGCAACACAACGGGCGGACCCCACGGCCCGCCCAACGATCATCCCGAATGTCTGGCAGGGGCGACCCTGCGTGGTCGCCCGTGGCCCACTTACTCGCTGGCCTCCCCCGCCTCGTACGCGCTGATGATCGCCACCTTCGCCGCCGACGCCGACCCGGGGTCGAACTCCAGCGACAGCCACTCCCGCACCAGCTTGATCGCCAGCTCCGGCCCGATCACCCGCGCCCCCAACGTCAGGATCTGGCAGTTGTTGGACAGCACCGACCGCTCCACCGAGTACGAGTCGTGCGCCACCGTCGCCCGGATCCCCGGCACCTTGTTCGCCGTGATCGCCATCCCGATCCCCGTGCCGCAGATCAGCAGCCCCCGCTGCGCCGTGCCGTCCGCGACCGCCCGCGCCACGTCCAGCCCCACATGCGGATACGCGGTGCCGTCCGTCGCGTCCGGCACGCCGAAGTCGACGACCGTCACCCACGGGTTCTCCTCCAGCTGCCGCCGCAGCAGGTTCTTCAGGTCCGCCCCGGCGTTGTCGGCGCCCAGCGCCACCACCAGACGTTGCTGCGACACGTTTCACCCCCCGCTCCCGCAACGCTCCGCGGATCGCGTCTCGCTCCGTACGGTCGGCCCTTGTGGCCGACCCTCGTGGCCGACGCGCGGAACGCGCCGACCATTCCAATCCACCTCAGGACAACACCGCCTGCGGCGACGCCGCGCTCGCCCAGTACCCGCCCGGGGCGAACAGCTCGTCCACCAGCGCCCCGAACACTCCCGCCTCGTACACGACGTCGTAGACGGTGTAGCGGCGACGGATCAGCCGCGCCGCCGGGTAGCTCGCCCGCATCTGCGCCCGCGTCAGCCCGATCTGCTCCGGCGTCACCGGGCAGCCGCCGGCCACGAGCAGCTCCCGCAGCTCCGCCACCGGCAGCAGCTGCGCCCGCAACCGCTCGCGCAGCTCCGGCCACCGCGCCCGCAGCCGCTTTAGCCGCGCCCGCAGCTCCTCCGGCGAGACGTACTTCGCCCGGCACTCCTCCAACGCCCGCTCGATCAGCATCGGATGATCGTCCAGCGCCCGGATGCCGGCCGCCATCGCCTCCCACGCCGGCCAGTTCGCGACCGCCGCGTCCACGTCCAGCCGCGCGATGTCCCGCGCCAGCAGCCGCTCGTAGAGCGCCGTCGAGACGATCGAGCCCAGCCCGACCTTGAACCCGTGCGAGACGAACTCTCCCGCGTGCTCCAGCCCGCGCATCTCCCAGAGATGGCTGAACTGATGCTCGCTGCCCGATGCGGGCCGCGTCGATCCCGAGACCTGGATCGCCAGCCCGGTGATGATCAGCCCGTAGAAGAGCTGCTCGATCGCCGCCGGCTCGCCCCGCTGGAACCGGGCCGGGTCGGCGATCATGTCGCGCAGCGGCCCCTGCACCATCTCCCACACCGGCGGCTCCAGCGGCTCGATGCCCAGCGCGTCGGCGATCAGCCAGTCCGCGCCCGCCGTCACCTTGCCGACCAGATCCCCGTAGCCGGAGGCCGTCATCGGCGCCG
Source organism: Thermomicrobiales bacterium (assembly GCA_035540335.1). Taxonomy (GTDB): domain Bacteria; phylum Chloroflexota; class Chloroflexia; order Thermomicrobiales; family UBA6265; genus UBA6265. Next base: position 1,848 of record DATLHE010000113.1, read on the forward strand.
GCGCGGCGCAGAGGACGTCCAGGTCGGCGATCACCGCCACCGGCGCCGGGCAGGCGAACGTCTGCTTCACGCCCTCATGGATCAGCGCCGCCCCGGACGCCGTGTAGCCGTCCATCGACGCCGCCGTGCCGACCACGATGTACGGCAGGTCCGCCTCGAACGCCGCCCGCTTGGTCAGGTCGTTGACCGTTCCGGATCCCACCGCGATCGGCAGCACCGGCCCCGCTCCGGCCATGAGCGCCCGCCGCACCTGCTCGACGTTCCGCGTGTCCGGCCGCAGCGTCGGCACCTCCGGGAAGATGACGGGCTCCGCGACCGGATGCCCCGCCGCCATCAGCGCCTCCCGCACCCGCCGCCCGGCGATCGCGTACGTCCGCTCGTCGGCGACGATCACCGCTGGCCGCCCCGGGAACGTCGCGGTCACGAGGCGCGCGGTGTCGCCCAGCACCCCCGCCCCGAACAGCAGTTGCCTGGTCGTCGACGCGTTCGCGAGCGCCGCGTCGATGTCTGCACGAGTGATCTGGCGTGTCATTCCGTTCCCGTTCAGCGTGCGGGTATCCCGTTCCCTGGTCGGCGTACGCGCGACCCTTCCTGCCCCTCAACGCTATCGCCCGGTCCCTGACCCGTCAACGAAAACGCCCGCCGCTGCACGTATGTTCATGCACAGACGTTCTCACATTGGGAACACGCTGCCCGACCACGCCGCAGCGTGGCATCGCCGGTGCGTATGCGCTGGCAACGCGACGCGCATTCCCGCGCTCGCGTCAATGCCCCATGCACATTCCCGGGAGGATCACTCGTGCCAAACCAGACCACGCCCCAGGACCCCAAGACCCTCGGCGACAAGCCGCCCTTCCCCGAGCAGGAGCAGCCCTGGCCAGGATCCGAGGCGCAGATGCAGCCGCAGCCGGACTACGGCGAGGAAACCTACCGGGGCTCCGGCAAGCTGACCGGCCGCGTCGCTCTCGTCACCGGCGCCGACAGCGGCATCGGCCGCGCGGTCGCGCTCGCCTTCGCCCGCGAGGGCGCCGACGTTGTCATCTCCTATCTCGATGAAGAGGAAGACGCGAAGGAGACCGAGCGCGTCGTCACCGCCGCCGGCCGCACTGCCATCCTCGCCCCCGGAGACATCCAGGACGAGCAGTTCTGCGAAGACCTCGTCGCCCGCACCGTCCGCGAGCTCGGCGGCATCGACATCCTCGTCAACAACGCGGCCTACCAGTCGACCAACGAGAGCATCCAGGAGCTCACCACCGAGGAATGGCATCGTGCCCTGCGCACCAACCTCGACGCGATGTTCTTCCTCAGCCGCGCCGCGCTGCGGCACCTCCGCCCAGGTGGCTCAATCATCAACACCACGTCGATCCAGGCCTACCAGCCAAGCGCCTCGCTGCTGCACTACGCGACCACCAAGGGCGGCATCCTGACCTTCACCAAGGCCCTCGCCAGCGAAGCCATCTCGCAGGGCATCCGCGTCAACGCCGTCGCCCCCGGCCCGGTCTGGACGCCGCTGATCGTCTCGACCATCCCGGCCGAGCAGCACGCGAAGTTCGGACAGGACAGCCCGATGCAGCGACCGGCCCAGCCCGCCGAGCTCGCGCCGTCGTACGTCTTCCTCGCCTCCCAGGACGCCAGCTATATCTCCGGCGAGGTCATCGGCGTCACCGGCGGCACCCCTCTAGCCTAGATTCCATCGTCGTAGGGGCGGACGCCATGTCCGCCCTCGATGTCGCAGAGAACCACCTATGCCACAACGCACGGCCCAGCAGCCCGACATCCGCACCGTCGCCCGGGAAAGACTCGGCTTCGACGCGCTCCGCCCCGGCCAGGAGGCCGCCATCGCCGCCGTCCTCGCCGGCCACGACACCCTCGTCGTCATGCCGACCGGCTCCGGCAAATCGGCCATCTACCAGATCGCCGGCCTGCTCCTCGACGGCCCGACCATCGTCGTCTCCCCTCTCATCGCGCTCCAGCGCGATCAGGTCGAGTCGCTCGACGACCGGGAGCGCATCCACGCCGCGGAGCTGAACTCCACGCTCAACGACTCCGACCGCGAGGCCGTCTTCGCCGCGCTGGAGACGCACACCCACATGTTCGTCTTCCTCGCTCCGGAGCAGCTCGCCAACGAGGACACGCTGGAGCGCCTGCGCCAGGCCAATCCCGCCCTCTTCGTCGTCGATGAGGCCCACTGCATTAGCGAATGGGGCCACGACTTCCGCCCCGACTACCTCAAGCTCGGCGCCTTCCTCGAGACGCTCGGCCACCCCACCACGCTCGCCCTCACCGCCACCGCCGCCGGCCCGGTGCGCGAGGAGATCGTCGACCGCCTCGGCATGAGCGATCCGGAGATCTACGTCCGCGGCTTCGACCGCCCGAACATCCGCCTCGCCGTGGAAACCTTCATCCACGAGGACGACAAGCACGCCGCGCTGCTCGACCGCGCCGCCGCCCACGGCGGGCCCGGCATCGTCTACGCCGCCACCCGCAAGGAGACCGAGGAGCTCGCCGCCGCGCTCGTCGACCGCGGCATCGCCGCCACCGCCTACCACGCGGGCCTCAAGGCCAGCGAGCGCGATCAGGTCCAGGCCGGCTTCATGGCCGGCGATACCGCCGTCATGGTCGCCACCATCGCCTTCGGCATGGGCATCGACAAGCCCGATATCCGCTTCGTCTACCACGACTCCATCAGTGAGTCGCTCGACAGCTACTACCAGGAGATCGGCCGCGCCGGCCGCGATAGCGACCCCGCTGAGGCCGTCCTTTTCTACGACCCGGAGGATCTCAAGCTCCGCCGCTTCCAGTCCGGCGTCGGCGAGCTCAAGGCGGACGACGTCCGCCCCGTCCTCCGCACCATCCGCAACGCCGGCGAGCCGCTCGACCCCGCCGACCTCCGCGAAGACTTCGGCATCACGGACACCCAGCTTCTCCGCGTCCTCAGCCGGCTGGAGGACGTCGACGCCGTCAGCATCGAGCCCTCCGGCGCCGTCTCGCCCATGGACACGGACCTCAGCGTGGCGAAGGCGGCCGATGCCGCCCAGCAAGCGCAGGAGCAGCTTCAGAAGTTCGCCTCCTCCCGGCTGGAGATGATGCGCCAGTACGCCGAGACGACCTCCTGCCGCCGCGAGTTCCTGCTCAACTACTTCGGCGAGACCTACACAGGCCCCTGCGGCAACTGCGATGTCTGCGCGTCCGGCGCGGGCGCCTCCGACGCGACCGACGAGCCCTTCCCGCTCCAGAGCTCCGTCGTCCACACCACCTGGGGCGAAGGCACCGTCATGCACTACGAGAACGGCACCATCGTCGTCCTCTTCAAGGAGGCCGGCTACCGCACCCTCAGCCTCGACCTCGTCCGCGAGGAGCACCTCCTCGCCCCGATGGACGCCTCATCGTAGCCCCGCACCCTGGCCGAGCCCTTGTGTCCAGGGTCGAACACGCTCGTACGGTCGGCCCTTGTGGCCGACCTTCGTGGGGCGGACGAGAAAGCCAGCCTCACACCCAAGACATCCCTCATTCAGAGCGAAGCGCTCTGAGTTCACCAATGCGTCCTCGCGCGGGCACGACAGGCGCACACTCTTCGAGGTGCGCCGCTACGGTTGAACGCTCCCGCCCCAACCAGCGCCACACAACTCACCGAGTCCTATAATGGAATTCGGGGGAGTTGAGATCTCGTCATCGTTGTGTTCGCTCATGGAAAGGAGTTCCATGATGAGCGACAACAAGCCCACCTCAGAGATCGTCCCGTCCGAGTCCTCCAGTCAGCCCACCAGAAGCCGTTCCCTCGATCCCTTCTCGATGTTCTCCGAGATGGAGGAGATGATGGACCGCATGCTCGGCCGCAACTGGCCCTTCATGCGCCCCATTCGCCGCTTCACCCAGTCCTCCTCCGGCTGGTCGCCCCATGTCGACATGTACGAGGAAGGCAACGACATCGTCGTCAAGGCGGAGCTGCCCGGCCTCACCAAAGACGACATCGATGTCCAGATCGAGAACGGCGACCTCGTGATCAAGGGCGAGCGCAAGTCCGACAGCGAGGTCAAGGAGGAGAACTACTATCGGATGGAGCGCTCCTTCGGCACCTTCTACCGCAACCTGCCGTTGCCCGAAGGCATCCAGGCCGGTCAGATCTCCGCCACCTTCAAGAACGGCGTCCTCGAGGTCCGCGCTCCCAAGCCGGCCTCCACCGGCCCGACCGCAACGAAGATCTCCGTCCAGTAACGGCGCTCACTCCGAGCCGCCCGTCCCGTAGGGGAGGGATTGAACACGCCCGGACGCCCAAACGGCCCACACCCAAAGCGCGTTCAAGGCCCTCCCTCCCCTACGCGTATGCATCCTCTCCCCTTCCGCGCACACGCCGACGTACGGGCGCATCCCCGAAGGGTGTGCGCCTTCCCAACCGAAGGTTGCGCTGAACGCGTTCGCGAACGGGTCCTCAATGCCGCTCCGGCGCACGCGTTTTCCCCCGCCCCAGCCGCCGTCCCCAGTCGATCTGCATCACCACGAACAGCGCCACCAGCCCCAGCACCTGCGCCGCCAGCGCCACCCCGCCCCC
>DATLHE010000114.1:0-3741 GCA_035540335.1 Thermomicrobiales bacterium
GCCCGCACCCCCCAGGTGGCGATCACTCCCCGAAGACTCTCTCCACCACAGCCTTGGCCCGTCGGGTCACCCGCAGGTAGTTGTCGAGGAACTCGCCCGCATCGCCGCCACCCCAGCCGGCGATCTGCGCGACCGCGGACAGCACCCGGCCCGAACCGGGCAGCTGGTCGGTGGCCTTGCCGCGAACGAGCACGAGGCAGTTGCGCGCCTTCGTCGCCGTGATCCACGCGTCACGCAGCAGATCGACGTCGGACTCGCTGAGCAACTCGGCCGCGCCGATCGCGTCGAGTGTCTCGAGTGTCGACGTGTTGTGCAGCGACTCGATCTCGTGGGCGTGCCGGAGCTGGATCAGCTGCACGGTCCATTCGATGTCGGCGAGGCCGCCGCGCCCGAGCTTGGTGTGTGTCGCGGGGTCGGCGCCGCGCGGCAACCGCTCGGAGTCGACCCGCGCCTTGATGCGCCGGATCTCGCGGACCGCCTGCTCCGACACCCCGCCCTCCGGGTAGCGGGTCTTGTCGATCATGTGCAGGAAGCGCAGCCCCAGATCGGCGTCGCCCGCGACGTGATGCGCGCGCAGCAGCGCCTGGATCTCCCAGGCCTGCGCCCACTGCGCGTAGTAGGCCTCGTAGGACGCCAGGGTGCGCACCATCGGGCCGCTGCGGCCCTCCGGGCGCAGGCCCGTGTCGACCTCGAGCGGCGGATCGGTGCTGGGCGCGCCGAGCAGGGCCCGCACCTTGTCGCCGATGCTGTTGGCCCACTTGACGGCGACAGTCTCGTCGATCCCCTCGCGCGGCTCGCAGACGAACAGCACGTCCGCGTCGGAGCCGTAGCCGAGCTCGCCGCCGCCGAGCCGGCCCATGCCGATCACCGTGAACGTCGCGGGAGCGGGCGTGCCGAGTTCCTTCTCGCTCGCCTTGGTCACCGCCGCCAGGGCGGCATTGAGCACCGCCGCCCACACGGACGACAGCGCCTTGCACACGCCCTGCACGTCGAGCATGCCGAGGATGTCCGCGGAGGCGATACGCGCCAGCTCGTAGCGGCGCAGAGACCGCGCCGCGGCGATCGCGCGGGCCGGGTCGTCGTGGCGTGCCGACGCCGTCAGGATGCCGCGCGCGACGTCCTCCGGCTTCGACTCGAGCAGTCGCGGTCCGGCCGGCGAATCCGCGAACAGGCGCACGACGTCGGGCGCCTTGATAAGCAGGTCGGGAACGTAGGCGGAGGATCCCAGCACCGTCATCAGCCGCTCGGCGACCGACGCCTCATCACGCAGCAGCCGGAGGAACCAGGTCTGATCGGTCATCGCGTCCGACAGCCGCCGGTACGCGAGCAGACCCGCATCGGGATCCGGGGTGTCGGCGAGCGATTCGAGCAGGGTCGGCAGCAGCAGCGCCTGGATGCGACCCTTACGGGACGCGCCGCTGGTCAGAGCGGTGAGGTGCCCGAGCGCGTTCTCCGGGGCGGTGTAACCCAGCGCCGCCAGCTGGCGGATGGCCGCGTCCGGGCTCAGCCGCAGCGCCTCCTTGTCGATGCGCGCCACCGATTCGAGCAGCGGCCGGTAGAACAGCTTGGCATGCAGGCGCCGCACGCGGTGCGAGTTGCGCTTGATCTCCGCGTTCAGAACGCCGAGCGCGTCCTTGCTGCCGTCCGGCCGCATGTGCGCCGCCCGGGCCAGCCAGCGCAGCGCCTCCTCGTCGTCGGCGGGTGGGAGGGTGTGTGTACGCCGCAGCTTCTGCAACTGCAGCCGATGCTCGAGCAACCGCAGGAACTCGTAGGACGCAGCGAGATTCGCGGCGTCGTCGCGACCCACGTAGCCGCGGGCGGCGAGAGCGGTCAGCGCGTCGATGGTGCTCTGGACGTGCAGGGCCTCGTCCGCGCGCCCGTGCACGAGTTGCAGGAGCTGGACGGCGAACTCGACGTCGCGCAGACTTCCGCGTCCCTGTTTCAGTTCGCGTTCGCGGAGTTCCGGCGGAACCATCTCCTCGACCCGGCGGCGCATCGCCTGCACCTCGGGAACGAAGTCCTCACGCTCCGACGCGGTCCACACCATCGGGCTGAGGGCGTCGACGTACTGCTGTCCGAGCGCGGCGTCGCCGATCATCGGGCGGGCCTTGAGCAGCGCCTGGAACTCCCAGGTCTTGGCCCAGCGCTTGTAGTATGCGACGTGGGATTCGAGGGTGCGGACGAGTTCCCCGCGTTTGCCCTCCGGCCGCAGCGCGGCGTCCACGTCGAAGAAGGCGGAGGAGCCGATGCGCATCATCTCGCCCGCGATCCGGCTGGCGGTGGCGTCGGCGGGTTCGGCGACGAAGACCACGTCCACGTCGCTGACGTAATTGAGTTCGCGGGCACCGCACTTGCCCATGGCGATGACGGCCAGCCGCACGGGACAGGGGGCGTCCGGGCACACGGCTGCGACGGCCACCGCGAGGGCGGCGTTCAGCGCGGCGTCGGCCAGATCGGACAGCTGATGCCCGACCGTCTGGTACGGAAGTACTGGTTCGTTCTCGACAGTCGCCGCGAGGTCGACGGCGGCGAGCAACATCAGCTCGTCGCGGTATGTCTTGCGCAGCGCCGCGATGGCATCGGGTCCGGTGACCTTCGCCCGGTAGAGGTTGGCATCCCGGTGAGTGCCTTCCTCGGGTTCGGCCCCGACCGAGGCCATCATCGTGGCGGTCGCCTCGCTCTTCGACGGGAGCCGGACGTCGCCGGCGAGGATCTTCCACGACGCGGGATCCGCGACCAGATGGTCGCCGAACGCGCTGGACGCACCGAACAGACCGAACAGCCGGCCACGCAGGCCCTTGTCGGTACGGAGCGCCGCATCGAGTTCGGCCCAGTCCTCGCCGAGCCCGTCCTTCAGGCGCACCAGGGTGCGGAGGGCGAGGTCGGCGTTCGCGGCCCGCGACAACGACCAGAGCAGTTCGATGCTGTCTTCACCGACCCACCCCAGATCGCGGAGTTCGGAAGGAGCGGTCGGCTCGACGAGACCCAGACGACCCGGACCGGGAACGGCAGAACGCGCTGCCGGAGGCTTCACCATGCTCTTGCTCACAACCCCAGATACGTCTTGAGTTCGAACGGCGTCACGTGGCTCCGGTACTCCTCCCACTCGCGACGCTTGTTGCGCAGGAAGAAGTCGAACACGTGCTCGCCGAGTGCTTCGGCCACCAACTCCGACTTCTCCATCTCACGCAGCGCGCCGTCGAGGTTGCCGGGCAGTTCCCGGTAGCCCATGGCGCGGCGCTCGGCCGACGTCAACGCCCACACGTCGTCCTCGGCCTCCGGCGGAAGTTCGTAGCCCTTCTCGATTCCGCGCAGACCGGCGGCGAGGAGCACCGCGAACGTCAGGTACGGGTTGCAGGCCGAATCTGGGCTCCGGATCTCGACGCGCCGCGAGGACGCCTTGTTCGGCGTGTACATCGGGACGCGGACCAGCGCCGACCGGTTGGACGGGCCCCAGGACGCCGCCGTCGGGGCCTCGCCGCCGTGGATCAGACGCTTGTAGGAGTTCACCCACTGGTTGGTGACGGCGCTGATCTCGTTGGCGTGCTCGAGGATGCCGGCGATGAACGCCTTACCGGTCTCCGACAACTGCATCGGATCGTCCGGGTTGTGGAAGGCGTTGGTGTCGCCCTCGAACAGGCTCATGTGGGTGTGCATCGCCGAGCCGGCCTGATCGCTGAACGGCTTCGGCATGAACGTGGCGCGCACGCCCTCGGCGATCGCGACCTCCTTGACGACGTA
>DATLHE010000115.1:0-12197 GCA_035540335.1 Thermomicrobiales bacterium
CGGCCGGAATGGCCGCCGAGCGGACCGCACTGCGCGAGCTGGGCGATCTCGCCGGGGAGCACGGCATCACGATCGCGGTCGAGAACCGCGACCCGATCGGCCGCCACATTCTGCGCCAGGCATACGGGCTGGACCTGGCCCGGCTGGCCGCGCAGATCGAGCAGGTGGACCACCTGAGCGTCGGCATCTGCTTCGACACCGGGCACGCCTTCCTCGCCAGCGCCTGGCTCGGGTTCGACTACCTGGAGGGGGTGCGCCGGATCGCGCCGCTGACGGCGCACATCCATCTCAGCGACAACTTCGGCAACGTCATGCTCGACGAGACGTCCGATCCGGCCGAGAACCTTATCCAGGGGCTCGGCGACCTGCACCTGCTGCCGGGCTGGGGCGCGGTGCCCTTTGACGCGATCGCGGCGATCCCGTTGCCGCGCAACCCGGTGTCCATCGTCGAGCTGCGGGCGACCTTCGGGGAGCATCTCGACGAGGCGGCCCGCGGCGCGGGCGTTCGCGACGCAGATCGCACCGGACGCCGTCATCGCCTGAGCGGCCCAGTAGGGGAGGGATTGAACGCTCTCTACCATATCATGGGCAGCCAACATGGGCCCGTTCAATGCCCTCCCGCACCGCGTCGCCGATGTCCGGTCGGCCCATATGTGCGGGCGGCCGATCGCCCGCCCTTCGTAGCGGCGCACCCCAAAGGGTGTGCGCCTTTCCCGTGGCTGAATCGCCCTACCGCTGGAGCACGCCGGACCCGGCGCTGGTCACGGCCGCCTCGATCTCCTCCCGCGTGGCGCAGAGGAAATCGCCCGGCATGGTGTGCTTCAGCGCGCTCGTGGCCGCCCCGAGCGCCACCGCGCGGGTGAGCCCGTGCGGGTTCTCCAGGTAGCCGGCGATGAACCCGGCGGCAAACGCGTCGCCGCCGCCCAACCGGTCGACAACCTCGACGTCGCGCCAGTCGGAGCTCGCCATCATGCCGCTCTTGCCCATCGCCAGGCTCTGCAGCCTCAGCCGCCGGCTGCCCTTGGCCCGCTTGCGGGTGATCGTCACCGCCGCGACGCCGAGGCGCTCGATTGCGAGCCGCAGCACCTCCTCGTGCGACCCGGTGATGCCGAAGAAGGTACCGAGCGCGCCGCGGGAGGCAAAGAGGATGTCGATCTCGGAGATGATGTCGACGAACGCCCGCCGCGCTTCGGCCTCGCTCCAGAGCTTCGAGCGGTAGTTGAGGTCGAAGGCCACCATCACGCCCAGCCGGTTCGCCACGCGCACCGCCTCCATCGCCTCGGCCAGCACCCCCGGCGAGAGCGCGAGCGTGATGCCGGAGAGGTGGAGCAACCGGGCCCCGGCAAGCAGGCTGGACCAGTCGAAGGTGCCCGGGCGGACTTTCGCGATCGCGGTGCCCTTGCGGTCGTAGGTCACCGCCGACGGCCGCGGATCGACGCCCTCCTCGAGGTAGTAGACTCCGGCGCGCCCCGCGTCTTCGTCGACCCAGTGCACCCCGCTGACGTCGACACCGTTGGCCTGCGCCTGCCGCGCGATCAGGCGACCGAGCGCCGTGTCCGGCAGCGCCGAGACCCAGCTCGCGGGGACATCGAGGCAGCGCAGGCCGACCGCCGTGTTGAGCTCGGCGCCGCCCACGGTGAGGTTCAGCGAGAGCGTTCGCTCCAGGCGCTCGTTCCCCGGCGGCGTCAGGCGGATCATCGCCTCGCCGAAAGTCACGACCTGCGTCGCCGGCGGGTGCTCGCCGGCCGCCACGACCGGAGGCACGCGCTCCTCTGATTCCTCTTTGTCCTGCGCCGGGTTGTCGCTCACGCGCTGTCTCCTTGACCATACAGAACCGTGGTCGCTCGCTGCCGCTTCACGTGTCGTGAGGATACCCGAACCATCCGTCGCGACAAGGTACGCTTGGCTACGATGACCCACGTGCCGCCTGTTCGCCACGCCGGAGCGCCCTGCCCGATGACCACGCGTCCCATCACGCCCGACGCCTTCACCGATCCGGCCGTCCGCTCCCTCGTGGCGGCGCTGGCGCACACCGGCGCGTTGGCGGAGGAGCCCGTCGCCATCCCCGGTACAGGAGAGGCCGTGCGGGTGATCCGCCCGATTGACACCGGGGCGCTGCTCGACCAGAGCGCGGCCGATCCAGAGCAGAACCTGCCCTACTGGGCCGAGATCTGGCCCAGCGGGATCGCCCTCGCCGGCGCGATCGCCGCCGACCCGAATCTGGTCGCCGGCCGACCCGTGCTGGAGCTCGGCTCCGGCCTCGGCATCACCGCCGCCGTCGCGCTCGCCCACGGCGCGGACCTCACCGCCACCGACTACGCGCCGGAGTCGCTGACGCTCACCCGCCTCACCTGCCGCCTCCACACCGGCCGCGAGCCGGTGACGCGGCGGGTCAACTGGCGCACGCCGGACGCGCCACTCTCGCAGGACGTCGGCGCGCCGTGGCCGGTCGTCCTCGCCGCCGACGTGCTCTACGAGCAGCGTGACATCGCCCCGCTGCTGGACCTCTTCGCGCGCATCGTCGCCCCGGACGGCCTCGTCTGGATCGCCGAGCCGGGCCGCCGCCCCGCCGCCGTGGCGCTGGAGCAGGCCCGCGAGCACGGCTGGAGGATCGCGTCTTCAACATGGGAGGCCGACTGGCCGGACCCTAACGATGCCGGCGTCGTGGTCCGCGTGCACCAGCTCCAGCGGGCAGGCTATTGACAACGCGAATGCCGGAACGCTACAAACAACCATGCAGATCATAAAGCGCCGTGATGTGCACGGGAGAACAACACCGATTGCGTGAACCGCATTCGCGGCACGCATGTCGTAGGGCGCTTCGGGGCCACGCTGGCGGATGTACCGCCGGCGCACAAACGGCCCTGTAATCGGTGAAGGAGGATCGCATGTCTCGCGTTATCTTCGACCAGGTGTCCAAGCTGTACAGCGGGAACAATCAGCCCGCGGTCTCGAACCTCAGCTTCGAGATCGAGGACGAGGAGTTCCTGGTAATGGTCGGTCCGTCCGGTTGTGGCAAGTCCACGGCCATGCGGATGGTCGCCGGTCTCGAGGAAATCTCCGAAGGCCGCATCATCATCGGCGACCGCGTCGTGAACGACCTGCCACCGAAGGACCGCAACGTGGCCATGGTCTTCCAGTCCTACGCGCTTTATCCGCACATGAGCGTGCGCGACAACCTCGCCTACCCGCTCAAGCTGCGCAAGGTTCCCAAGCAGGAGCGCGAGCAGCGCGTGCGCGAGGCGGCGCGGATTCTCGACATCGAGCAGTACCTCGACCGGAAGCCGAAGGCGCTCTCCGGTGGCCAGCGCCAGCGCGTCGCGCTCGGCCGCGCCATCGTCCGCAACGCCGACGTCTTCCTCATGGACGAGCCGCTCTCCAACCTCGACGCCAAGCTCCGCGTGCAGACGCGCGCCGAGCTCGTCAAGCTGCACGACCGGGTCCGCACGACGACCATCTACGTGACCCACGACCAGACCGAGGCCATGACGATGGGCGACCGCATCGCCGTCATGAGCCTGGGCGTGCTCCAGCAGCTCGATACCCCGCAGAACCTGTATGACAACCCGGTCAACAAGTTCGTTGCCGGGTTCATGGGCTCGCCGTCGATGAACTTCATCGATGTCAACATCGAGGGCACGGAAGGCAGACTCTTCGCCGCGACGCCGGGGTTCCGGATGCAGGTGCCCGATGCGCGGGCGCGTAACCTTCAGAACTACATCGGCAAGACGGTGACGATGGGCATCCGCCCGGAGCACCTGTTGGAGCGCTCGCGCCTCAACGGTCAGATCCCCGAGGGCTCCGCGATCCCGGTCACGGTCGACGTCGTCGAGCTCCTCGGCAACGAGATCTTCGTCTACCTGACGAACCGCGGCGCGACGCTGACCGCCCGCATGGATCCCGACCTCCATCTCGAGCGCGGCCAGAACATCGAGGTCGTCGCCGAGCCGGACAAGCTCCACTTCTTCGATCCGCAGACCGAAGAGGTGATCCGCACCTAGGATCGGTCAGTACCACGACGTATCAGCCCCAAGGCTAGGAATAGCCTGAGGTGGGATGCAAAACGAGGGGGTGGTCGGTTGACCACCCCCTCGTCGTTTGCCTGTTCGATCGTGTCGTGTCCATACTGTGCCGGACCTGCCGGGCCGCTACGGCATGGGCAGGAAGGCGGGCGTCCGGTCGCGCGAGCGCTTCAGCTCGTACAGGCCGTCCGTCGTGGCGATCAGCGTCAGACCATCCCACAGCCGTCCGGCATCGTCACCCGTCGGCGGCGGCACGATCACGGGCCCGAAGAACGCCGTGGTGGTGCCGTTACCGCGCGGGAAGTGGACGACCGGCGTGCCAACGTCCTGCCCCACCGGCTGCATCCCGGCCTCGTGGCTCTCGCGCACGGCGGCATCGAGCGTCACATCCTCCGCCCGGGCCGCGAGGCTCGGATCCAGGCCCGCCTCCGTGAGCGCGCGCTCATAGAGCTCGGGCCCGAAGTCCTGCTTGTCGTTGTGATGCAGCGTGGCGATGGCCAGGTAGAACGCCCGCAGCCCCTCCTTGCCGTGCGCCTGCTCGACCGCCTTGGCGACGCGGACCGGCCCGAAGCCCTTCCGCATCATCTCCTTGTAATCATCGGACAACTCATCCCGGCCCTCGTTCAGCACCGAGAGGCTCATGACGTTGAACCGTGCCGTGATGTCCCGCACTTTCTCGACCTCGAGCATCCATTGGCTGGTCATCCAGGCAAACGGGCACATCGGATCAACCCAAATGTCTACGTGCTTCGTCAATGCGCTTCTCCATGTGTCCCACGGCGCGGCGCCTCGCGGAGCGCGGCACGCCATTACGAATCATTACGACCTCGCGATCCATAAGTCTACATCGCAGATCGCATACCGCGCCGACCCCCGCGGACGCAAAAAACACCCACCGGAGCCGGGAACGGGTTGGAAGGGAAGGGGAACGTCCCGCGGCTCGGTGGGTGTGGGAAAAGGGATTTGGGTCCGTGTCTGGTCGATGGCTGGGTCGGCGGCGCGGGCCCGCGATGGGTTGTCGGTGTCATCGGACCGGCAATCGGCCAGGAGCAATGCCGTAGAGATTGCCGATCACCAGTCCGGTTCGGACGGTCCACGGGTCGGAATGGATGACGTGGTGGACCGGAAGCGCCAGGGCGCCGTTGCCCCGGCCGGATGCCGGGCGCGCTCACCGTGGATCACGGGAGGGAGGGGAGAAGGACGAGCGCGCCCGGTGTGCTGTCGGGTTACTCGGCGGCCGGCGTGCCCTCGGCGATCGCCTCACCGCTGCCCACCTTCACCTTGATCTGCTTCGGCTTCTCGCTCTCCGCCTTCGGCAGCACGAGTCGCAGCATGCCATTCGCAAACGTCGCCTCGGCGCGGGAGGCGTCCAGCGCCATCGGCAGGGTCAGCGACCGCTCGAACATGCCGCGCGGCAGCTCATGCAGGTACCAGCTCGCGCCCTTGGCCTCCTCGGCGTCGGCCGCGTTGGCGAGCGTGCCGGCCAGCGTCAGGGTGTTCTTGTCGATCGTGATCTGGATGTCCTCGGGGTTCATTCCCGGCACCGCCGCCAGCACGATGACCTCGTCGCTCGTCGCATAGACGTCGAGCGGGAGCGCCGCCTGCCCGGAGCCATTCGTCTGCTCCGAGAACATCGAGCGCATCTGTCCCGGCACGAAGCTCTCGCTCAGCAGCCGGTCCATTGCGCTGCGCAGGCTGATCATGTCGCCGGCAAGCGTGGAAACGGGGAAGCGCGTCGCCATGGTGTGTCCTCCTTGGTGGTAGCTGTCGCACCGGCCACGGCGTCGTCGACCGGTGGACCCTGGTTCTCTACGTATCTCGTATCGATGATGGTTCCCGATTCGGCTCCAGTCATCGTCGCAAATCAAATATAGTATTTGACACGATTCGTGTCAAGTGTGAAGACGCAAGGAGATCACCATAGGTGGTCAAGAGGGTGAAGAGACGGAGCCACACCGGCGCGGCGGTCCGTCGGTGATCGCTCCACCCGATGCCGCATACCCCCGCTCACCTCAGTAGCCCCGGCCCGGGGTGGCCGGGGCAGGGCCGCCACCGGTCGCAGCTGCGATGTCGGCCCGTACGAGGATGGCAGCTTCGCTTCCCCCGGTAGCGCCGGATTTATACCCGGCGTCGGCTGGGCTGCCACATGGGCGGCCCGTACGGTCGGCCCTGCACCTGCGGGCGGCCCTGCGGGCCGCAGCTGCGATCGGTAGCTGATCCCCGTTCGCCACCAGCCCGGTTTCTACCGGCACCCCCGCTCACGTCATCCCGAGCGCAGCCGATGGATCTTTGCTCTGGGCGAGACGCTCATTGGGCAAGTGCAGAGATCCCTCGACACGGTTCGGGAGGACGGGGTTGGGAGTCACGAGGCCATGCCATCACCCACCAGCAGTGGCCGCGTAGCCGTCCAGCACCGCGTCGACGTCGGCGATCGTCGCGCCCTTGTCCTCGAACCAGAATACCCACAGCGCATCGAGATCCTCGCCGGAGGACTCCTCCAGCACCCGCCGCAGGTCGTCCGGCGTCGCGATCCCGAACCGGAACTCCCGCCCATAGGCGCCCATCGCCGAGAAGAACACCTCGCTCCCGATCTCCTGCCGGATCGCCTCGAATCCGACCGCGGCCTTGCCGTAGACGAAAATGCTGTGCAGCACGCCATTCAGCTCGTTCGAGACCGCCGTGTCCGCCACGCCGTCGCGCCCGTCGCGCACGAGCGCCTGGTAGGCCCCCGCGACGTCGGCCCGCAGGTAGCGCTCGGCCTCCGCCGGCCCGTAGACGTCGTTGACCGCCGCCACCACGAGCATGTTGACGAGCCCCTCGCTCATGAACTGGTGGTCGTTCGTGTTGGCCCCGATGATGTTGCTGATCCACTGGTGCCCCAGCTCGTGGAGCACGATGAACCGCAGCCGGATCCGCTCGATCTCGCTCAGCTCCTGATCGCCCGCGATCGAATCGATGTCGAGCCACATCGTCCCCGCGAAGGAGACCGCGCTCGCCCCCGTGAGGTCGACGGTCGTGAAGTCGAGGTTGCCGCCGGGATCATCGCCGAACCAGCCCGCGTAGACCGGCAGCGCGTCGGCCGCCGTCTCCAGGATCGTCTCCTCCACCCCCGGGATCGCCAGGTCCTTCGGCAGCGTGAGCGTCAGCTCCGTCCCCCCCGCCTGGACCGACCGCGAGACGATCTCCCCGCCCGCTCCGCCGGGGAGCACCGTCAGCGCGAACTCACGCGCCAGCGGCGCCCGCAGCTCGGTCACGAGACCGCCATCCGGGTCGGGCGTCGTCGTCTCCGCGCCGCTGCCGACGACGGTGTAGCCCGCCGGCGTCCGGAAGCGCACGTGGTAGTCGGCGGTGTCGCTGAAGGTCGGGTCGCCGAAGATCGTCGGCGGCTCGAGATACCACCCCTGGCCCGGCTCGTACCCGGCGACGATCGGATACCAGTTCGCGAGCGACCAGACGCCCCGCGCGTCGTGCTGGAAGATGCCGAGGCCGTCCGGCGCGACGGAAGGCACCGCCGTCTGGAAGGCGAATGCGATCGTCGCCCGCGCCCCCGGGCCGACCGCCGCCGGCAAGGGCACCTCCAGCACCGTCGGATCCGCGGGCACCGCCGGCGACACCGGCGCGCCATCGACACTCGTCTCCAGCAGGGTCAGCGCGCCATCGCCGTAATACCCGGCGTTGGGATAGACACGAAAGAAAACCGACGCCTGCGGCTCGCCGGTGTCGTTCACCCAGTCGAGCGTCATCGTCGCGTTGATCGCGCCCACGCCCGGCTCCAGGCGCGCGTCGATCTCGTAGCGGGAGAACGCCCGCGGCGCCGCGGCCGGCGCGTGCGGCGCGATCGCCGGCCCGAGCAGCGCCAGCACGACGAGGAGCGCCATCCACGCCCCGAACCCGATTCGCCGCATGCCGACCCCTCCGCTGACGCGTCGTTCCGCGCGGCCACCCGCGCCGCCGCTTTGACCTGACCCTGAGTTTATGCGACGATTGCCCTCGCTGAGTCGTACATCATGGCCACACGTGCCGGCGTCGTGCTTTCCCACGCCCCGCCGCCTCGGATACCCGGTACCCGGCGTTCACCGCGAGCGCCACGGTCGCCGTCGCCCCCGCACCGGGGCATCCCGCACGTGTCCGCATGCGCGACGTCAGCCACGGCGACCACTGGGTCGACGGGACTCGGGTTTCCAGCATGCTGTCGCTGCTGACGGCTGAGAGGTAAGAGAATGACCCTTTCGAGACGAACCTTCTCCAGGATGGTGGGTGCGACCGCGGTCGGCGGCCTCGTCACCTCGACCTCGATGCCGGCCATCATGGCCGCCGCCCAGGGCGACCGGCCCGTGCTCCGGTTCGCCACGAACTCGGCCGATATTGCCAACCTCGACCCCCACTTCGCATCCGGCACCCAGGACCGCACGATCGTCGACATGATCTTCAACGGTCTCGTGCGCTTTAAGCCAGGCGACTCCTCGCAGTTCGAGCCCGACCTGGCGACGGCGTTGCCGGAGCCGACCGAGAACAGCGACGGCACCCAGACGTGGACCTTCACGCTGCGCGACGATGCCAAGACCCACGCCGCCGAGGGCGCGGAGTCCGCCCCGATCACCGCCGCCGATGTCGTCTTCTCCTTCGAGAAGGCCGCGAACGCCGACTCCTCCGCCTACGCCGGAAACTACGAGGGCTGGACCTTCGAGGCGACGGACGACGCGACGGTCGCGATCACCGTCCCCCAGCCGCTCTCGGAGACGCTCTTCCTGCCGCAGGTCGCCAACTACTCCGGCGGCTATATCGTGCCGCAGAAGGCCTACGAGGCCCTGGGAGCTGACGGCTTCATCACCAACCCGGTCGGCACCGGCCCGTTCGCCTTCGAGTCGCACACGCCCCAGAACAACGTCGTCCTCGTCGCCAACGACGACTACTTCCGCGGCGCGCCCAAGCTTGGCGGCGTCGAGGTCCGCTTCATCGCCGACTCCACCAGCCGCGAGCTGGCGCTGCAGTCCGGCGACATCGACGTCATCTCCGGCCTGCCCGAAGCCCAATGGGTCGAGCGGATGAACCAGCAGGACGGCATCCAGGCCGACGTCTTCGGCGTCGGCGAGGCCATCTTCCTCAACATCAACGTCAACCACGACATCTTCAAGGAGCCCAAGGTCCGCGAGGCCGTCTTCCTCGCCGTCAGCCGCGACAACCATGTCGCCCTCTTCGGCGATCCGGTCGGCGTCCCCATCTACTCCGTCGTGCCAGCCCAAGAGATGCCGGGCGGTCTGACGCAGGAGGAAGCCTCCGCCGCCGGCGTCGACTTCCCGCAGGACGTCGAGCGCGCCAAGCAGCTGCTGGCCGAGGCCAACTACCCGGACGGCTTCGAGATCGACCTCGTCACCACCGAGATGGACGACTACCGCACCAACTACGAGGTGATGGCCGAGGAGCTCCGCCAGATCGGCATCAACGTCAAGCTGGAGGTCGTCCAGCATGCCGCGATGCACGAGCTCATCCGCCAGGACCGCAATGCGATCGTCATCTACGTCGCGTTCCGGCCGACGGCCGACGTCTACCTGACGCAGTTCTTCTCCGCCGACGGCGGGGTCACCAACTTCTCGAAGTTCACCGTCGACGACCTGCGCGACCAGGCGCGGGCCGAGACGGACCCCGAGAAGCAGGCGCAGCTCTGGAGGGACGCCAACGTCGAGATCCAGAAGAACTTCGCCGGCACCGGCTTGCTCGCCAAGAACCTCGTCTACGCCAAGTCCGAGAAGGTCGACTACGGCCACGAGCTGAAATCCGTCGTCCAGCTCTACCCGGGCATCAACGAGACGACGTCGATCACCGGCTAGCTTCCCGGCAGGGTCATGGGGCGGCCATCCGCGCTGCGGCGGGCCGCCCCATTCGTCGTTCATGGTCCGGCGCCGCGTCGCCGGGCGAGCGGGCGTCACCGCCGATGCCCCCGCTCACGAGGGTCCGCGCATGCTCAGACACATCGTCAGACGCCTCCTCCTGGCGATCCCCACTCTCATTGCCGTGGTCACCATCATCTTCCTCGTCGTCCGGGTCATTCCGGGCGACACCGCGCGGGCGGTGCTCGGCGACTACGCGTCGGAAGAGACGATCCAGGCCTACAACAAGGAGCTCGGCCTGGACGAGCCGCTCTGGCAGCAGTACGTCACCTACATGGGCGGGCTGGCGCGCGGCGACCTCGGTGACTCTCTGATCACCCGCCAGCCGGCGTGGGACCAGATCCGCTACGTCCTGCCCCACACGCTCGAGCTCGCGGCGGCGGCCATCCTGATCGCGCTGCTGCTCGGCATCCCGACCGGCGTCATCACGGCGCTCAAGCGCAACACCTGGATCGACTACCTCGGCCGCGTGCTCTCCCTCGCCGGCCTCTCGGCGCCGGCGTTCTACATCGGCCTCCTGCTCATCTACTTCCTCTCCGCGAAGGCCGGATGGTTCCCCGCGATCGACGCCGGCGACTTCTCGGATCCGCTGGATAACCTGCACCACCTCATCCTGCCCGCCATCACCCTCGGCCTCGTCGAGACGGCGTATGTCGCCCGCATGACGCGGTCGGTGATGCTCAACGTGCTCTCCGACGACTACATCCGGACGGCGCGCGCCAAGGGCGTCGCCGAGCGCACGGTGATGATGCGTCACGCGCTGCGCGCGGCGCTGGTCCCGATCGTCTCGCTGGTCGGCATCTTCACGATCGGCCTCATCGGCGCCTCCGTCCTGACGGAAGAGGTCTTCGCGCGGCCGGGGCTGGGCAAGCTGCTGGTCGGCGTCACCAAGCAATATGACTACAACATGGTCCAGGCAATCATGGTCGTCTATGCGGTGATCATCGTGATCGTCAACATCATCGTCGACCTGATCTATACGTTCATCGATCCGCGAGTGAGGTACGGCTGATGGCACAAGCATCCGCTGCGATGGCGCCGGCGACCGGCCGCCGCCCCGCCCCGGAGATCAAGCTGGTCTCCCAGCGCCGCCGCGCCTGGCGCGCGTTCACGCGTAACAAGTCGGCCGTCGTCGGCCTCGTCCTGATCGTCCTGATCGTGCTCGTGGCGATCTTCGCGCCGTTGCTCGCCCCCTACGACCCGCTGGCGCAGAGCACGATCAACCGGCTCCAGCCGCCCTCCGCCGAGCACTGGCTCGGCACCGACGACTATGGGCGCGACATCCTCTCCCGCATCATCTACGGCACCCGCGTCGCGCTGCTCATCGGCGTCCTCTCCGTGGCGATGGGCGCCGTGATCGGCGTCACCATCGGCGTCGTCGCCGGCTACTTCGGCGGCGCAGTCGACACCTTCCTGATGCGCATCGTCGACGTCCTTCTCTCCTTCCCGGATCTCATCACCGGCCTGCTGGTGATGGCCGTGCTCGGCTCCGGCGAGATCAAGCTGATCATCGCGATCGGCCTCACGATCACGCCACGCTTCGCCCGCATCGCCTACGGCCAAACGCTCGGGCTCAAGGAGAAGGAGTTTGTCGACGCCGCGCGCGCCCTCGGCCAACGCACGCGCGTCATCCTCAGCCGGCACATCCTGCCGAACATCGCCGGCGAGCTCGTCGTCCTGGCGAGCCTGTGGACTGCCGCGGCGATCCGCCTCGAAGCGAGCCTGAGCTTCATCGGCCTCGGCGTGCCGCCCCCGACCCCGACCTGGGGCCAGATGATCCGCGACGGCACCGTCCGCCTCGCCGACCTGCCGCTGATGAGCATCGCGCCGGGCATCGCGCTGCTGCTGACCGTCTTCGCCTTCAACCTCGTCGGTGACGGCCTGCGCGATGTGCTCGACCCGCGCTCCAGCGGGTGATCTACCGGCCCGTCCTCGCGCTTGCGTGACGTGAGCAATAGGAGACGGCCCAGGTGGCCAAGCGTAATAACTTGGCCGGTGGCCACCTAAGGGGTTTTCGGAGTCGAATTCCGCGATCTGGCGCGGGTTTTCTTAGGTGGCCAGGTAGATTTTGTAACGTGGCAACCTGAACGATGTTATGGAAGGCTGCCCAGATGGCCACGTTTCGGGTATAGGGGCTCGTTGGCCACCTATCGCACTCGTGCCCCAGACATCGCGACCGTTTCACGCCTCGCGCCGACTCCAGGCACCCCTGTGCGCTGCCACCAGACGCCGCAGATCTTCCGGACCGGATGCTGGGAGCCGTCTAGCGGCTGCCTTTGAAAAGAGT
>DATLHE010000116.1:0-34309 GCA_035540335.1 Thermomicrobiales bacterium
GCGCGCGAGGGGGAGAGAGGGGGTGGAGCAGGGTTCCGGTTGGTTGGCTGGGGCCGGAACCCTGCGGGGAAGAGGGGGAGGGGAAGGGATTGGTGTACCGGTGGTGGTCCGGCCGGAAGGCTGATTCCGGTGTGAATCCGGCGCCGTCGCCGTGTACATCCTTACTCTGGCAGCGACGTGCGAAGGTGATATGGCGGGTTTGTCACGATTGTGTGAACGGTGACAGGCTGGCCAGCCCGCGCCACGTACAGCGGCCGCCGATCCCGTGTCGGACGAGGAGAACCGATCGCCACATCTGCACGTTTATCTTAAGAAGTAGTGACTCGTCCGGGTGTTCGGACACACTAACCATTGGGAAGGCGCTGTCATCCCGTTCTGGTGTGGTATTGTGGTGAACGGAATTGTGTCTCGCAGGCATGCCGGTCCGGTCGCGGCGGGGCACCCCGGCGAGGCCGCCGCAACCTCCGACCTGGGAACGAACACGCCTGCTGGTGATCGTGATGCATGATGCGCTGTCCGAAAAAGCGTGTGCGGGCGATCGGCCAGTTTCGATCTGAATGCGTGGGGCAACAACACACACGATGGTGCAATCAACGAACCAATCCGCCGTGCATCGGGCCTCGACCGCCCCGACCACCGGTCCCGCACAGCCGCGTGACGTCCTGTCCCCCGTCCGCGGCTGGCTTGCGACCGCGAGCGGCGCGCTCCAGAAGCGCACCGGGCGCCTCCCGGGCGGGGGCGGCGTCCCCGAGCACGCGCGCGCGCCACGCCCGTTGCCCAAGCGCTTGATGCGCATCGCCCCCCGGCTCATCGCCGGCGGCGCGGCGCTGTTGCTGCTGCTGGCGATCGGCCTGCTGGCGTTCCGGCTCATGTTCGACGATCGCATCTACCCGGCGGTGGTCGTGGGCGACGTCAACGTCGGCGGGCTCACCGTCGAGCAGGCGCAGGACCGCCTCGCCAGCCGCGCCGCCGAGCTCGAGCAGCACAGCATCACCTTCACGTACAACGGCAAGACCTGGTCGCCGACGCTGAGCGAGATCGGCGCGACGATCGAGACCGACACGTCGCTGGCCGAGGCGCAGAGCCTCGGGCGCGAGGACGACGCCGTCTCTCGCCTCAAGTTCACCGGCAACATCATCCGCAGCGACCAGACGGTGCCGCTGCAGACCGAGCTCAACCTCACCCGGCTCAACGCCTGGTTCGACACGGTGGACGCCGGCATCGGTCAGCCCGCCGTCGACGCCACCGTCACGGTCGACGGCACCAAGGTCACGATCACCCAGGACGCCACCGGCATCGTGGTCGATCGCGACGCCGCCAAGGCCCAGATCCTGAACGTGCTCACAACGCTGCGGCCGGTCAACGCCCAGCTGCCGACGATGGTCGACGAGCCGGAGCTCCGCAAGGTGGATCTCGAGGCGGCGAAGTCGGACGTCGAGCGGGTCCTGAGCAAGCCGGTGCGCATCGAGTTCGAGAACCAGTCGTGGCGGATCGAGGCGGACACGATCTCGCAGTATCTCGCCGTCCACACCACGGCGAGGAACGGCCAGCCGCATGTCGAGCTCGACATCGACCAGGCGAAGCTCACGTCCTACCTGCGCGAGACCTACTCGGGCGAGATCAACCGCAAGCCGTCCGACGCCACCGTGGCGTGGAGCGACGAGCAGGGGCTGATCGCGCTGGAGCCGAGCATCGATGGCGTGACGCTCAAGGCGGAGGAGTTCGCGAGCGTCGTCGCCGACAGCTTCCTCGGCAAGCACCAGCGCGTGGACGTGCCGGTGCACATCACCAAGCCGAAGATCGACTCCAACAACCTCGCCGCGCTCAAGATCGAGACCCGGCTCGGCCGTGGCGACTCGAACTACGAGGGCGGCACGCCGGAGCGCGACAAGAACATCGAGGTCGGCGTCAGCCTGCTGAACGGCACGCTCGTGGCGCCGGGCGAGAACTTCTCGTTCAATGGCGCGATTGGCGAGATCACGGCGGACAAGGGGTACGTCGAGGCCGGCGTCATCCTCGGCGAGCGCATCGGCCGGGACATCGGCGGCGGCATCTGCCAGGTGTCGACGACCGTCTTCCGGGCGGCGCTGCTGGCCGGGTTCCCGATGCCGGAGTGGTGGCCGCACACCTACCGCCTCGCCGGGTACGAGAAGGACGGCTGGGGGCCGGGCTACGACGCCTCGATCCTCCAGCTTGGCTCCGACCCCTCGCAATGGGGCGACTTCAAGTTCACCAACACCACCGACGGCTGGCTGCTGGTCGAGGCCTGGACCTCGTATCCGTACGTGATCGTCAACATCTACGGCCAGGATGTGGGCTGGGACGTCCAGCTCGGTGAAGAGTCCATCAGCGACCCGATCAAGGACAACGAGGACGTCGAGGTCGTCAAGGACGACCTGCCGCCCGGCACCATCCAGCAGACCGAGTGGCCACAGGACGGTCTTGAGACGAACTTCGTCCGCACGGTGAAGAATGCCAAGGGCGAGGTTATCGACGAGCGCAACTTCTACACCTACTTCAAGGGCCGCGGCAATGTCTACGAGGTCAGCCCGGACATGGCGGGGCAGTCGCCCGCCGCGGGCGGTGGATAAGCGATGCTATTCGAGCATATGCTAAATCTTGCATGATCTGACACACCCCTGATGGCATACTGGGACCATCAGGGGTGTGTCAGGCTCAGCCTGAGTGCGTTGGCCGGGGCGGCGCCATGCCCGGATGGGGGCGGCGCGCGTCCGGGGGTCGGGTCACAGGCAGCACACCACGATGAAGACCGCGCCAGCGCGGTACGAGGGGAACTCCGGGGGGAGCAGGAACAGCATGGCTGACAATCACAGACCAGCGGATCAGGGCAGGACGACGCCCCGTTATCGGAACGTCTCGGGCCGGCCCCTGAACCGGCGCGTGGTGATGAAGGCCGCGGCCGGGTTCGGCGCCATGGTCGCCGCCGGCGGCATCGGCGGGGGCGGCGGCGTCCAGGCGCCGCGCCGCGCCGCCGCGCAGGAGGCCGACGGCACGCGCGCCCGCGAGTGGCACGCCGCCGAGCACGCCGGGATCGCGGCGACCAGCGAGTGGACGACGTTCCAGGCGGAGTTCCCGTTCTGGTCGATCGGCGCCGGCTGGAATGGCGATGTC
The DNA here is from genome assembly GCA_035540335.1 of Thermomicrobiales bacterium. Classification (GTDB taxonomy): domain Bacteria; phylum Chloroflexota; class Chloroflexia; order Thermomicrobiales; family UBA6265; genus UBA6265. The sequence goes on from DATLHE010000116.1 coordinate 3,133, forward strand.
GGCGAGTGGCCGATCGTCGAGCTCCAGCTCAGCACCGACGGCACGACCTGGGGCGAGACCTGGCAGCTGACGGCCCGTACCGACGACGGCGGCCGCAAGTCGCGCGATGGCCGCCTCTTCACCGACCTGGTCTTCACCGAGGGGGCGCAGTGGGTGCGCTACCGCGTCCTCGACAGCGATGGCAACCCCGGCGAGGCGGCGGGGCTGCTGTTCGCCTACATCGACCCGACCGACGGCCCGTGGGACAAGGACCGCGCCGACCGCACCATGCTGCGGCAGCTGCGCGAGTCCGACGAGACCGATACCCGTGTGCCGCCGTCGATCATCACGCGCGAGGAGTGGGGCGCCGACGAGTCGCTGCGCTTCGACACCTACGGCCAGATCTGGCCGCCGGAGTACGAGGAGGTCCAGCACGCGATCGTCCACCACTCCGGCGTGAACTACCCGAACGACGGCTTCCTCTCGATCCGCTCCGTCTACTACTACCACGCCGTCACCCAGGGCTGGGGCGACATCGGCTACAACTACCTGGTCGACGGCAACGGGCGCATCTTCGAGGGGCGGTTCGGCGGCCAGAACGTGATCGGCGGCCACTCCTACGAGTACGCCATCGGCAGCTCGGGCATCTGCGTCATCGGCGACTACGAGTACAAGCGCGCGACCGACGTCGCCAAGGCGGCGCTGGTCCAGATCATTGCCTGGACGATCCGCGATCTCGACCCCTACGCGCGCAAGCCGTTCCACGAGGCGCCGAGCCTGCCGACGATCTGCGCCCACCGCGATGTCAACCAGACCAATTGCCCCGGCAGCCTGCTCTACGCCGACCTGCAGGAGATCCGCGACAGCGTCGCCGCCGTGCTCGACGCCAACGACCTGAACACGCCGTTCCCCGGCGGCATGGTGCCCGGCGACCGGGTCCAGGTCCAGACCGACGACGGCGGGCCGCTCAACGTGCGCAGCTCCGCCGCCGGCAGCGTCATCGGGCAGGTCGCGAACAAGACCTACGCGTGGGTGAACGACGGGCCGATCACGCGGACCGACGGCAACTGGTATCGCATCGAGTGGAACGGTGGCCAGGGCTGGGTGAGCGCCCGGTACCTGATCGTCGTGCAGGTTGCGCCGCCGCCGATCGACGCCGACGACTTCCCGTTCGGGCTCAACGTGCGCTTCACGGCCGAGACGAACATGCGCTCCAAGCCGAGCACCGGCTCGTCCGTCCTGCGGACGGTCAAGCGCAACACCTGGGGCGCCGTCATCGCCGGGCCGCAGAAGGCCAACGGCTACGACTGGTACCAGGTACGCCTCCAGAACGCCACGCCCGACGGCTGGTCGATCAAGAACAACATGACCGCGGCGCCCGTCAACAACTCGCCGACGGCGAAGTTCAAGGTCGGCGACACGGTCATCGCCTCCGACACGACCAACGTGCGGCCGCGCCCGGGCATCGCGCAGACCGTCGCCTCGACGGCGCCGGCCGGCACGATCATGAAGATCACCGTCGCGCCGGTGGGCGTCACCGGGTACATCTGGTACGGCGTCTACAGCGACGCCTTCGGCGGCGGCTGGGTCGCGGAGGACTACCTCCAGCGGGCGTCGGCGCCACCGCCGACGGGCAACAAGTTCGCCATCGGCGACGGCGTGCGCGTGACCGAGGCGCTCAACATGCGCTCCGGCCCGAGCACGAGCAACGGCGTGGTCGCGGTGCTGAACCCGGGGACCACCGGCAAGGTCGTCGGTGGGCCGCGCGCCGGCAACGGCTATGTCTGGTACCAGATCCAGACCAGTCAGGGCACCGGCTGGGCGGTCCAGGACTGGCTCGCCAAGACGTCCTCCACGCCGCCGCCATCGACGCCGACCTTCCGGGCGGGCGACGCGGTGCGCGTCACGATGTCGATGAACTTCCGCTCCGGACCCGGGGTCAGCTATGGCAAGCTCGGGGTGCTGCGCCCGGGCATGACCGGCACCGTGATCAGCGGCTACCCGCGCTCGGCCGACGGCGTCCAGTGGTCGCTGATCCAGACGAGCGAGGGACGTGGCTGGGTCAGCCATGAGGGGATCGAGAAGGCGACCGCGCCGGCCGCGCCGGCGCTGCGGGCGGGCGATCGCGTGCGCGTCATCGAGCCGCTCAACATGCGCTCCGGGCCGGGAACGAGCTACGGTGCGATCGCCACGCTGAGTGTCGGCACGACCGGGACCGTCACCAGCGGCTATTCCCGCGCGGCGAACGGCTACCAGTGGTCGCTGATCGAGACGAGCGCCGGGCGCGGCTGGGTCGTCAACGTGGGCCTCCAGAAGGTCAGCACGCCGCCGCCGTCGAGCGGCGGCAAGTTCGCCATCGGCGACAACGTCCGGGTCACCGAGGCGCTCAACATGCGCTCCGGTCCGAGCACGAGCAACGGTGTCGTCGCCGTGCTCCCGGCGGGCACGACCGGGAAGGTGACCAGCGGCCCGCGGTCGGGCAGTGGCTACACGTGGTGGCAGATCCAGACGAGCCAGGGCACCGGCTGGGTCGTCGAGAGCTGGATCGCGAAGTCCTCCACCGCCTCATCGCCGTCGGCCGTGTTCTCGACCGGGGACATGGCGCAGGTGTTCGACGGCGCGCTGAACATGCGCAGTGGGCCGAGCACGAGCAACGGCGTCGTCGCCGTCCTGCCGGACGGGCACCGGGTGACGATCACGGGCGGATCGCGCACGGGCAGCGGCTACACGTGGTGGCCGGTGCGCAGCGCGACGTACGGCAGCGGCTGGGTCGTCCAGACTTACATTCGCAAGGTGTAGGCGCCTCGCGCGAGCGACACGAAGGCCGGGCACGCTGCCCGGCCTTCGTGCATCCGCGCATCGCGGGCGGTGGACCCGGCCCGTTGGGGCCGGGACGAGCGCGGCATCCGCGTTGCGGTGGGTGCAGGATGCGGACGGCGTCGGGCACAATGGCCCGAGGGACCGAGCGCCCCGGCGCGCCATCATCGGAGAGCTGCTTGCGTGATGACCGAGACCGTCGACATCCGGCCGCGATGGCGCCAGCCCGACGCGCTGGCCCTGGCGGTGCTGGGCGCGCTGACGCTGCTCATGTTCTGGCACCGGTTCGTCTTCGACAACTGGCTCGCCCGGCATGACCTGCTCACCTTCTTCCTGCCCTGGTTCGGCGCGCTCGGCGACCGGCTGCGCGACCTCGACATCCCCGCCCTCAATCCCTCTATCTTCAGCGGCGCGCCCTTCGCCGGGGACCCCGAATCCGGCTGGATGTTCCTGCCGGCGATGCTTTTCTTCCCCTTCTTCGAGGTCACGCTCGCCTACAAGCTGATGATCCTGCTGCTGCTGGTGATCGCCGGCACCTCGACCTATGCCCTGGCGCGGGTGCTCGGCTACGGCGTGCTGGCGGCGCTGGTCTCCGCGGTGGCGTTCGAGTTCGGGCCCTATCTCTTCGGACAGACCGATTGCTGCACCGTCGGCACGAACGTCCTCGCCTTCCTGCCGCTGGCCTTCCTCGGCGTCGAGCTCGCCCTGCGCGCCCGGACATGGTCGCTCCGGGCCGGCGCATGGGTGCTCGGCGGCTTCGCGATCAGCCAGATGCTCGCCGCCTGGCTCGGCCAGGGCGCCGTCAACGCGCTGCTCGTCGTCGCCGCGTGGGTGGCCTTCCGCACGCTCGTCACTCCGCCGGACGCCGCGCTCGACGTGCGCGGGCGGCTGGTCGCCCTCGTCACCACCGGGCCCGCCGTGCTCGGCATCGGCCTCCTGCTCGGCGCGGCGGGCCTGCTGCCGCGCCTGCAGGCGAACGGGGAGTCGAACAACGCGGGCGGCACCTACGAGCACACGCCGGGCGCCGCCGACGCGCCGTTCCACACCCTCACCAGCATCCTGAAGACGCTACTGGTCGACTCGCTCGCCTACCGCGGGTCGGCGCTGTGGGGCTTCGTCCTCATCCTGGGGCTGCTGGGCATCCTGCTGATGCGGCGGCGCTCGGCGGTGCCGTTCTTCGCGGTCGTGGCGCTCGTCATCCCCATGCTGGCCATGGGCGTGCCGGTGATCACCGATCTCTTCTACCTGATCCCGCTCTACAAGGAGATGCACATCCACAGCCCCGGCCGCGTGCTCTGGCTCAACCCGTTCTTCCCGGCGATGCTCGCCGGCGCCGGGGTGCAGGAGCTGGGGCGGCTGCGCCTGATGCGCCACGGGTGGCTGGTCGCGCTCGTGCCGCTGGCGCTCGTGCTGGTGGCGTCCTGGCGCGTCGAGGCGAGCGGCGTCGACGTCGGCATGTGGACCTACGCCACCGCGATCATCGCGACGTTGCTTGTGCTGGTCGTCGCCCTGGCGCCGCGGACGCTGCCCCACGTCGCCCAACGGCGCGTGCTGCAGGGCGTCGGCGTCGCGCTGGTCGCGCTCACGTTCCTGCTCCCGAACGGGCTCGACATCTGGACGTCGCTCACGCGGGACGATCCCCCGCCGGGCGAGCTGGTGATGTGGGGCAACGACGCCTACATGCAGAACATCATCCATGAGTCGCTGCGGCGGGACGACCCCGGCGGGGCGGGCGAGTTCCTGCAGGCCCAGCAAGCGTCGCAGCCGCCCTTCCGGTTCATCGCCTACGGCGGCATGTATCACCCCGAGACCGTGTACAAGACCTACCCGGACCGCCGCCTCGAGCCCGGCATGATCGCCATCCTCCAGAACGCGCGGCCGATGCGCCTCGGGCTGGAGACGACCCAGGGATACAACCCCGTTCAGCCGCTGGTCTACCAGGACTTCATCGCGGCCCTGAACCGGCGCGAGCAGAACTACCACTACGCCAACCTGCTCAATACCGGCGTCAACTCGCCGCTGCTCGACCTGCTCAACGTCCGCTACATCGTCGTCGACCGCACGATCCCCGAATCGCGGGACGACATCCGCGCCCTCGCCGAGATTCGCACCGAGGTCTTCCGCAACGATCAGGTGATCATCTTCGAGAGCCCGACCGTGCGGCCGCGAGCGTGGATGGTCTACGACGTCCGCCCCGAGGACAACGGGCAGGGGCTGGCGCAGCTCGCGAGTGGCGGGGTGAACGGCGCCGACGTGGCTTTCGTCAACGGCGCTCTGCCGCCGGTCGCGGCGCCGCCGGCCGGGAGCGCGCCGCGCGTGACGGTGACGCGGGCGGAGCCGGACTCGCTGACGATGCGGGTGACGCATGACGGCGTCGGCCTGCTCGTGGTCAGCGAGATCTACTCGGCGAACTGGAAGGCCACCGTCGACGGCAAGGACGTGGACGTGATCCAGACGGACCACGCGCTGCTCGGCATCCCGGTTGGCCCGGGAGAGCACACCGTCGTCGTTCGCTATGCGCCGACGACGCTCACCGTTGGACTGTGGGCCAGCGGCCTCGCCAGCGTCGGCGCGCTGATCGCGCTGGGAAACATGCTCTGGCAGGGGACTCGCAAACGGAATCACCTGTCTCGCATACTTGCCTAAGCGCATCTCTGTCTTCCGCCGGCACATGATCGCCGAGCCGCACGCCCCGCCCGAGGGCGACCCGCCGGCAGCGCCCGGGCCGCGCTCGCGCATCTCCTCCGAGACACATCCAGCAGGAGTTTTCGTGGAACTGCTCATCGTCCAGCACGCCGACATTCCGCATATATGGGGTAATCCCGGGCTGTCGCCGCTGGGGTTCGAGCACGCCGGGGCGATCGGCCGCTGGCTGCACCGGCAGCGACCGATCGACCTCCTGTTCAGCAGCCCGCTGCGCCGGGCGCGGGAGACGGCGGAGCAGATCGCGCTGGAGTCCGGCAAGGCGACGAGCGACATCCGCGTCGATCACCGGCTGCGCGAGCGCATGAACTGGCTAGGGGCCACGGCGCAAGAACCCGGCGCCTCGCTGGCGCAGTGGCACGCGTCCTTCGCGGACCGGGAGATGCGCCTGGCCGGAGCCGAGACATCGCTGGAGTGCGGCGAGCGGATGGCGGCCTTCGTGACCGAGCTGCGCGAGCGGCACGAGGGACGACGGATCGTGGCCGTCTCGCACGGCGGCGCCACGGTCGACCTTGCGCTGACGATGTGGGGCGCGGCGGCGATCCGGCGGCGCTCGCCGAAGCTGCTCGACGAGGGGCCGATGCCCTGCGCGGTGACGCGGATCCAGACGCAGGGCGAGCACCTGGTGCTCTACTCGATCGGGACGCAGTACATGCTGCGGTAGGGGTGATCCGAAGACGCCGCCTGGTGGGGACGACCTTTGATGGTCGCCCGGGCAGGCATGAAAGCCTGCCCCTATGTGCCCGCCCTGCTCCCAACCCCCCTCATTTCAGAGCGCAGCAAGGGCTCGCCTGGGTGAGCCCCGCAGCATGACGCACCTTCCCTCGTCTGGGCGCACCGCTCCCAGACCCCGGCCGGGAGTGACCGGCACTGCGGCGCCGGGAGATCCTTCGCTTCGCTCAGGATGACGTGTTGGTGGGTAGGGCCGTGCGGGCCGGCGAACCGTCCTAGCCGCGCACCCCGCAGGGTGTGCGCTCGATGGCCCTGCCGGTCATATGGTCCAAGCGACACAAAATTTCCGGTTACAGCGCTTCGCGTCGGGTGCTTCGCTGCGCTCAGCATGAGGGGGTGTTTTGGATCGTTGGCCGTTTCATCATCGATGCGGCGCGGTCGTTCGGCTCCTTCGGCGCTTGACAACGCCGCGCCCGACCCTGTACGCTCCCCCCGTGCTTGTGAGAGGGCTCACGAGCACGGGGTGGGGTGTCTCCCGGACGCCCGATCATCATTCCCGTATTCGTGGCAATGATCTTGCCCCTGTCGCACGGACGATTGATCCTGCTCGTCATCACCGAGCAGGCAGCGGAGGACCCGCGGTGACGTACACGCACCCAGGCACCGAGCAAGAGCTGCTCTCCCGCTCTCCCGCGGGGCGGCCGGCGCGCGTCCGTACGACGCGCTAGCGGCCGCCGTCCGTTAGCGCTTTCCACAGCACTGTCTTTCGACTTCGACACACACAATCCAGCTCTCGCGATGATGGAGAGGAGTACGCGGCACGCGCGCACGAGCGACCCGGGGAGGGTGGAAGCCCGGGACTGGCGCAGCACCGCGGAACGCGCTCCGGAGCGGCCGGCCGAAGAACGACGATCCCGCACGATCGCTCAAGTAGGCCCGGATGGGTGGCTCCCATGGACCAAACAGCCGAGAGATGCGCGGCGCCCGCCGCGCAAGAAGGGTGGTACCGCGAGATGTGACGCCTCTCGCCCCTTCGGTCCCGTCAACGACGTGGACCGGCGTCCGCAGGCATTTGCGAGCCGAGACCGAAGGGGACTCGTCATGTACCACCATTCCGCCGACGCGGCCGTCGCGCCCGATTCCGTGTTCGATCTTGCCACCAAGCCGGAGCTCCGGCCGGTGCCGTCCGTGGCCCAGAACCTCTCGGGGCTGGCCTCGGAGCGGTCCGTCGTGCTCGGCGGCCCGCAGGCCACCTCGCTGCCGGCCTTCACCGTCAGCACCCGGCTGCGGGGCCGGCATGTGCTCGTCGACACCGACCTCACGCCGGACGAGATCTCCGAGGTCCTCGAGACCGCGGCGCGGATCAAGCGGCTCTGGAAGACCGGCCAGCCGCACGCCTACCTCGCCGGCAAGACGCTCGGCCTCATCTTCCAGCACCCGAGCACGCGGACGCGGGTCTCGCTCGAGGCGGGCATGGCCCAGCTCGGCGGCCAGGCGATCTTCCTCGGCGTCAACGATCTCCAGATGAAGCGGGGCGAGACGATCGGCGACACGGCCCAGATCCTGAGCCGGTACGTCGACGCGCTCGTCGCCCGGGTCGCGGACCACGACGACCTCGTCACGCTGGCGGGCTCGGCGTCGATCCCGGTCATGAACGGTCTCTCCGACCAGTGCCACCCGCTGCAGGCGTACGCCGACCTGCTCACGCTGCAGGAGAACTTCGGCGAGCTCAAGGGCCTGAAGCTGGCCTACCTCGGCGACGGCAACAACATGGCGACCTCGCTGATGCTCTCGGGCGCGGCGATGGGCGTCAGCGTCTCGATCGCGGCCCCGGCGTCGCTGCAGCCCGACCCGGCGGTCGTCGCTCACGCCCAGTGGATCGCCAGCTCGACCGGCGCGAAGGTGGAGGTCACGACCGACCCCTACGTCGCCGCGAAGGACGCCGATGCCATCTACACCGACGTCCACGTCAGCATGGGCCAGCAGGACGCCGCCGGGCGGGCGGTCGCGCTCGCGCCGTTCAAGGTGACCGGCGACGTCATGGCGCAGGCCAAGCCGGCGGCCGTGTTCATGCACTGCCTGCCGATGCACCGCGACGAGGAAGTTTCCATCGACGTCGCGGACGGCCCGCGGTCGATCATCTTCGATCAGGCCGAGAACCGGCTGCACATGCACAAGGCGCTCCTTGTGCACACGATGAGCTAGGAACGTGGGAATGACGCCGGTGATCACGGACGGATCGCGCACAATCGCATACCACGACGGTGAGTCCGAGGCGTCGCTGGCGCTGCTGCCATCGCTGCGCGGCCGCAGCATCCTGACCGACACGGACGTCGCGCCGGAGGAAATCCGGGCGATCATCGGGACGGCGGCGACGCTGAAGCACCTGCGCGATGCGCACATCCCGCATCCGTGGCTGGCCGGCCGCACGCTCGGCATGATCTTCCAGCATCCGAGCACGCGCACCCGGACGGCCTTCCAGGCCGGCATGGAGCAGCTCGGCGGGCAGGCGATCTTCCTCGGCGTGCAGGACCTGCAGCTCAAGCGGGGCGAGACGATCGAGGACACGGCGCGCATCTTCAGCCGCTATGTCGACGCCGTCGCGGCCCGTATCGCCGATCCGGCCGATCTCTACGAGTTCGCGGCCGGGGCGACGGTGCCGGTCTTCAACGGGCTGACGTCGGTGAACCACCCGATCGAGGCGCTCAGCGACGTGATGACGCTGCACGAGCGGTTCGGGACGCTGGAGGGCCTGAAGTTCGCGTACCTGGGCGACGGCAACAACGTCTGCCACTCGCTGATGCTGGCGATGGTCGCCACCGGTGTGAGCGTGGCGATTGCGGGGCCGGCGGACTACGCGCCCGACCCGGCGGTGGTCGAGACGGCGCGGGCGCTGGCGGCGCACTCCGGCGCGGAGCTGACGTTGACGGATGACCCGTACGCGGCGGTCGAGGGGGCGGACGCGGTCTACACCGACGTCCACGAGAGCATGGGCGAGACGGTCAACCCCGGGAAGCTGATGGCGCTTGCGCCGTTCCGGGTGACGCGCAAGGTGATGGCGGCGGCGAAGCCGGAGGCGGTCTTCATGCACTGCCTGCCGTTGCACCGTGGGCAGGAGGTCGAGCCGGAGGTCGCGGATGGTCCGCAGTCGATCATCTTCGACCAGGCCGAGAGCCGGCTGCATGTCCACAAGGCGGTGCTGCTGCAGGTACTGCATGACGAGCGTCATGGCGAGGAAACGCCCGTATGAACGGATGCCGGTAGGGGGCGACCTTGTGTCGCCCCAATGCCCTTCGGGCATCATCGTCTCCGGCGATGCGGGCGGCCTGAGGGGTCGACACAAGGTCCGCCCCTACCGGTCCAGTCGACGGCGGCCCCAACGCCCGTCAGAGATGGTTGGCATCAAGATTCACAGGTTTCGAGGAGGACAGGTCCATGGCAGTTTGCCCAGAGTGCGGCGCGGACGTTGAGGTCGAGGGTGTGGAGCAGGGCGAGATCGTGCCCTGCCCGGATTGTGGGGCGGATCTCGAGGTCCTGACCACCAATCCGGTGACGCTGGGTCTCGCGCCGGAGGAAGGCGAGGACTGGGGCGAGTAGGTCGCCCGGTCGGCACGATTTTCATGACAGGAGAGCGGAAGTGACGGCAATTGGCGTACTCTGCGCCCGTGTTCGCGTGGAAGAGAAGCAGATCATCACGGCCCTCGGCGATGCCGGGGCGGTCGCGATGCCCGTGCCTCCCGCGAGCATGCCGTTGCCTCCTGGCCCGGCGCCGCAGGACCTTGCGGCGCTGGGTGCTTCTGATGTGACAGGCGCGGCGCCGCAGGTGCTCATCGATCGCTGCCAGAACCGCGCGGTCGCGGGCGCCATGCTGCAGATCCTGCACGGCTCCTCCGTGCAGGTGATCGACGCCGGCCTGGCGGCGACCGGGACGCGCGTACAGGTTGCATCCGCCCTTGCGGTGGCCGGCCTGTCACGCCCGGCCTCGCTCGTCGCCTTCTCGGAGGCCTCCGGCATCCAGGCGGCGGCACAGCTGAGCTATCCCACGACGTTGCTGCCGCTCACGCCGGGCAGCGCCACGACCTGCCTGCTGGACGAGGACACCGCCGAGGCGGTGATCGAGCACCGGATCGTGCTCGGCAACCACGCCGAGGCGATCGTGCTGTTGCAGGCCGGCGCGCCGGAGGCGCTGACGCGCGTGCACGTCATCGGCGGCCGCGCGATCGCCGTCGAGGGCGACCTGACGAGCGCCGAGGCGATCCGGATGGCCGAGCAGGCGGCCGCGACGCTCGATGCGTCACTCGTCGCGATCGACATCGCGTGCGCGGGTGGCGAATGCGTCGTCTGGGATGCCGTCCCGGTCGCGGATTTCCGCCAGAGCACGCCGCTCGGCGCGACGAGCGTCGCGCAGGCGCTGGCCGAGCTGGCGACCGAGAGGGCCCGCGAGCGGGCGACCTCGGTCGCGATCCCCGTGGGATGGGAAACGGAGGCGCCGCGTGGCATCGTCCTCAGCGCCTGACACGGCCTCCCAGACCTGGACGGCGCGGGAGCAGGCCGATATCGAGCTGCTCCGGGCGCTGGTGGCCATCCCGAGCCTCTCGCACAAGGAGCGCGACGCCGTCGACTACCTGCGCGGCGTGATGGCGGCGCGCGGCTTCGACGTGCTCGACGACCCCGCCGGCAACGCCGTCGGGCGGATCGGGTCCGGCGAGCGTCACATCGTGCTGCTCGGCCACATCGACACCGTGCCGGGGCACATCCCCGTCCGCATCGAGGACGGCGTGCTCTGGGGACGCGGCGCCGTCGATGCCAAGGGGCCGCTGGCGACCTTTGTCGCGGCGGCCAGCGCCGCGGCGGACCGGCTGAACGCGACGGTGACCGTCGTCGGCGCGGTGGGGGAGGAGGTCATCGGTTCGCCGGGGGCGAACGAAGTGGCCTCTTGGACAGCGCCCGATTTCTGCGTCATCGGCGAGCCCAGCGGCTGGGACGCCGTCTGCCTCGGCTACCGCGGGTCGTATTCGCTCATCTACCGGCTCACGCGCGGCACCCGGCACACGGCGGGACCGGGCGAATCGGTCGGTGAGGAGGCGGTCGGCTTCTGGAACGCGCTCCAGGCCGAGCTGGCCGAGTGGAACGCGGGGGCGAAGGGCAGCTTCTGGTCGATCGGGCCGTCGCTGCGGGCGTTCAACACGCGCGGCGATGGCTTGCAGGACGTCGCGGAGCTCTCGATCGGGCTGCGCCTGCCGCCGGAGATCGACGTCGAGCGGCTGCTGGCGCGGATCCGGACGCTGGCGGGCGACGCCGAGATCGTCGTCGACGGCCTGCAGGAGGGGTACCGAACGACCAAGCGGTCGAAGCTGGTGCCACCGTTCCTGCGGGGCATCCGCGGGCAGGGCGGGGAGCCGCGCTTCACGCTCAAGCTCGGGACGTCGGACATGAACGTCGTCGGCCCGGTCTGGGGGTGCCCGATCGTGGCCTATGGGCCCGGCGACTCGTCGCTGGACCACACGCCCGACGAGCGGATCGAGCTGGTGGAATACCTCCGCGCGGTCCGCGTGCTGACGGATGTGTTGGTGTCGTTCTGACCTTCGCCAACGGGCATATCTTGCGGTAGGGGTGGACCTTGTGTCCGCCCGCAGAGGGCCGGCACAAGGCCGTCCCGTACGGTCGGCCCTTGTGGCCGACCTCCTTCCCCGGACACAAGGTCCGGGGCTACGAGATGATGTTCTCGCAGCAGGTGCACAATGGCAATTGAACGAGGGGCGGGACTCCGGCTCGGGGTGCTCGTCTCCTATCTCCGGCAAGAAGAAAAGCTCATCCTCGCGGCGGCGAGGGCGCGCGGCATGATCGTCACGCCGCTCTTCGACCGCGAGCTGACGCTCAACCTCTCCGCGTCGACGGCGGCGGACAGCGGCATCGACATCGATGTCCTGCTCGACCGCAGCGTCGTTCACTCCCGCGCCGGGTACACGCTCTGGGCGATGAACCGCTGGGGCATCCCGACGCTCAACTCGGCGGCGGCGGTGACGATCTGCGACGACAAGGCGCGCGCCAGCATGGTGCTGGAGGCCGCCGGCATCCCCTCGCCGCGGACGTTCGTCGCCTACTCGGTCGAGTCGGCGCTGGAGGCGTGCGAGGCGCTCGGCTATCCCGCCGTGCTGAAGCCGGTCACCGGCTCGTGGGGCCGCCTCATCTCGAAGGTCAACGGCCCGGAGCAGGCGAAGGCGATCATCTCGCAGAAGTCGGAGCACGGCTCCTTCCATCACGACATCTACTACATCCAGGAGTTCATCGAGAAGCCGGGGCGCGACATCCGCGCCTACGTCGTCGGCGGGCAGATCGTCGCCGCGTCGTACCGCGCCTCGGAGCACTGGATCACCAACGCGGCGCGGGGCGCGATCTCCCTGCCCTGCCCGGTGACACCGGAGATCGAGGACCTGGCGATCCGCGCCTGCGAGGTGGTCGGCGCGCGGCTGGCCGGGGTCGACCTGATCGAGACCAACGAGGGCCTGAAGGTCATCGAGATCAACACCGGCGGCGAGTTCAAGGGGCTGATGACGACGACCGACCGCGACATCGCCGGGGAGATCGTCGAGGAGGCCGCGCGAGTCGCCCGCGGCGGCGTGCAGGACATTCTGGAGGCGGCCGCGGCGGGGTAGCGGCGGGAAGATTCGTGCATGGCGGCACGATCGCCTATCATGTGAAGAACAGAACGCGTTGACGGGGACAGTGCCGGACCGGAACCGGTCCCAGCGAGCGGACGAGTGGTGTGAGGTCCGTGGCATGAACGGTTCGGAGAAGACCCCTGAGCGGCCGGAAGAACGTCGGCTTGCCGATTAGTAGAACCGGACGGTAGCCCCCGGTAGCGGGCGTGGGTGTGGCGGCATCGGCCGGCAAACCCGGAAAGGCGGTTGCCCGAGAGGGCGCGGCGAACAGAGGTGGTACCACGGAGCAGGCCCTCCGTCCTCTTTTGGACGTTGGGCCTGTGTCTTTCATGGCGATGTGCGGAACGGTGATTGGTCGGCCACACGGGCCGACCGTACGACCGCCCCTTGTGGGCGGTCCGGCACCGGGGCGTCGATCGCTGGTTACCAAACAGGAGTTCCACATGGTGCTGGAACGGAACAACACATCACCTCTGCGCGTCGGCGTGCTGCTCTCCCGGGTGCGCGTCGAGGAGAAGCTGCTGCTCTCCGAGCTGGAGCGGCGAGGCGTCGAGATCACCCGCTTCGACGACCGCGAGTTCACGCTCGACCTGCAGCACCCGCACCCCGAGCTGGCCGCCTGCGACGTCGTGCTAGAGCGTTGCATCAACCACCTGCGTGCGCTCTACACGCTGCGGGTGCTTAACGATTGGGGCATCCCGACCGTCAACACCTACGACGTCGCCAACATCTGCGGCGACAAGCTGCTGACGACGGCGGCGCTGGTGACGAACGGCGTGCCGGTGCCGCGCACGCGCATCGCCTACACGCCGGAATCGGCGATCGAGGCGATCGAGGAGCTCGGCTACCCGGTCGTCCTCAAGCCCGCCGTTGGCTCGTGGGGGCGCCTGCTGGCCCGTGTCAACGACCGCGACGCCGCCGAGGCGTTGCTGGAGCACAAGGTCACGCTCGGCTCGTTCCACCACGGCGCGTTCTACATCCAGGAGTACGTCGAGAAGCAGGGGCGCGACATCCGCTCGTTCGTCGTCGGCGACGAGACGATCTGCGCCATCTACCGCGAGTCGCCGCACTGGATCACCAACACCGCGCGCGGCGGCAAGGCCAGCAACTGCCCGATCACGCCGGAGCTGGACGAGGTCTCCCGCGCGGCGGCGCGGGCCGTCGGCGGCGGGGTCGTCGCCGTCGACCTGTTCGAGACGGCGCAGGGCCTGCAGGTCAACGAAGTCAACTACACGATGGAGTTCCGGAACAGCATCGACACGACCGGGGTAAACATCCCGGCGAAGATCATCGATCACGTCATCGCCGTCGGTACCGCGAGCCGCGCCGCGCGCGAATCGCAGGCCGTCGCCGTGTAGGGGCGGACCTTGTGTCCACCCGCCGCGACTGAAAGTCGCGAAGGAGGTCATTTCCGTGGCACTGAACGTTTCCGTCATAGGTGGGTCCGGCTACGCCGGCGGCGAGCTGGTCCGGCTGCTGCTGTCGCATCCGGAGGTGACCCTCAGGCAGGTCACGTCCGAGCGGCAGGCCGGCAAGTTCATCCGCACCACGCACCCCAACCTGCGCAAGCGGACCGACATGAAGTTCGTCAAGTCGGCCGACCTCGAGCCGTGCGACGTGCTCTTCCTCGCGCTGCCGCACGGCGTCTCGATGGAGAAGCTGCCGGAGGTGCGCGACATCGCGCCGGTCATTATCGACCTCAGCTCCGATTTCCGGCTCAACGACCCGCGCGACTACCCGATGTGGTACAGCCACGAGCACAACGACCTCGAGGCGCTCGGCAGATTCGTCTACGGCATGCCGGAGCTGCACCGCGAGGAGATCCGCACGGCCGACTGGATCGCCAGCCCGGGCTGCATGTCCACGACCGCGATCATGGGCCTCTACCCGCTCTTCCAGGCCGGCGTCGTCGACGAGAGCATCCCGGTCGTGGTCGAGGCCAAGACCGGCTCCTCCGGTTCCGGCGGCTCGCCGGGCCTCGCCTCGCACCACCCGGAGCGCGCCGGGGTGGTCCGCTCGTTCAAGCCGACCGGCCACCGCCATACGGCGGAGATCATCCAGGAGTGCACCTTCAACGGCTGCGCGCCGAAGATCTCGTTCTCGGCGACGTCGACCGACGCGGTGCGCGGCATCCTCGCCACCTCGCACGTCTTCACGAAGGAGCCGCTGGAGGACAAGGACCTCTGGAAGATCTACCGCGCTGCGTACAAGGACGAACCGTTCATGCGGCTGGTGAAGGAGAATACGGGCATCCACCGCTATCCGGAGCCGAAGATCCTCTCCGGGTCGAACTACGGCGACGTGGGGTGGGAGAAGGATCCGCACTCGAACCGGATCGTGGTCCTGGCGGCGCTCGACAACCTGATGAAGGGCGCGGCCGGCCAGGCGGTGCAGGCGTTCAACATCCGGATGGGCTTCCCGGAGGAGACGGCGATCGACTTCCCGGGCCTGCACCCGATTTAGGGGATACCGGGGGCGCGGGCGGCATCGGAAACGCATGCCCCGCATCCAAACTGCCCTCCTTCCGAGCGCAGCAAAGGGTCGCCCGGCCGAGGCGAAGCGGTCATCGCAACATGTGCGTTGCGCCTTGGACGCGCGATGCCGGGTACAAGACCCGGCGCTACCGGGGCGGATGACCGTTCCAGCATCGGACGAGGCTGGCGATTCGCCGGCCCCGGACACCAGGTCCGGGGCTACGGAATGACGGTGGGTTGCTGACGTCGTTTCCGAACGCCGAGCATCGCCAGACAAGAAATGGAGTAAGACCACACACATGCTCGTCATCAAGATCGGCGGCGGGGCCGCGATTGGACAGGAGGCCTACGCCCGCTTCGCGGCGGACGTGGCGACCATCGGGGAGCCGGTGCTGATCGTCCACGGCGGCAACGCCGAGTTCAGCCAGCTCTCCGACGCGCTCGGCATGCCGCCGCGCATGGTCACCTCCAGCAGCGGCCGCGTCTCCCGCTACGTCGACGCGGAGACCATGGACGCCATGCTCATGGCCTACTGCGGCAAGGTCAACAAGCGCCTCGTCGCCGCCTTCCGCGCCGCCGGGGTGAACGCCGTCGGCATCAGCGCGATCGACGGCGGCGTCGCCTTCGGGCGCCGCAAGCCGGTCATCCGCGGCACGGAGGACGGCAAGACGCGCGTCTTCCGCGACGACCACGCCGGCACGGTGGAGACCTTCGACCCGACGCTGATCCGGACGCTGATGGAGGCAGGGTACGTCGTCCTCATCTCGCCGCCGGCGCTCGCGGAGGGCGGCATCCCGATCAACATCGACGGCGACAAGCTCGCGCTCGGTCTCGCCGAGGCGCTCGGCGCCGACGGGCTCCTCTTCTTCTCCGACACGCCGGGGCTGCTGGCCGACCGCCACGACGAGGCGACGCTCGTGCGCGAGATCGACGCCTCCGACCCGGAGGGCGCCCTCGCGGCCGCCCAGGGCCGGATGGTCGTCAAGGTCGAGCAGGCGCTGAAGGCGGTCGAGCGCGGCGTCGGCCGGGTCATCTTCGCGGACGCCCGCGTCGAGCAGCCGGTGACGAAGGCGCTGGCCGGCGCGGGCACCGTCGTCCGCGCCCCGGTCCCGCAGTCATGAGCGGCCAGCGGATCAAGGCGGTCGTCTTCGACCAGGGCGAGACGCTGGTCGACGAGACGCGCTTCTGGTCGACGGTCGCGCAGTACGCCGGTGTGCCGGAGCTGACGCTGCACGGCGTCCTCGGCGGGCTGATCGAGCGGCGCGAGAGCCACCGCAGCCTGTTCGGCGTCATGCAGATCGAGTCGGTCGACCCGAACGTGATCGGCTACGAGATCGAGGCCCGGGACCTCTACCCGGACGTCGTGCCGGTGCTGAAGCAGCTCAGCCACGCCGGCTACAGGCTCGGCGTCTCCGGCAACCAGCCGGCGGGCGTCGTCGAGCAGTTCGGCAAGCTCGGCCTGCCGCTGGACCTGATCGCCTCGTCGACGCTGTGGGGCGTGACGAAGCCGGACGAGCGCTTTTTCGCGCGGATGGCGGCGGAGCTGGCGCTGGAGCCGGGGGAGATCGTCTACGTTGGCGACCGCCTCGACAACGACGTGCTGCCGGCGCAGGAGTTCGGGATGCACGCGGTCTTCATCCGGCGCGGGCCGTGGGGCTATCTCCACGCCGGCTGGCCGGAGGCGGCGGAAGCGGCATACAAGATCGACCGCCTGACCGAGCTGCCGGCGCTCGTCGAGAAGATCAACCGGGGCGGGTGAGCCTGAGGGCAGGCCCGTCGACCCGTACGACGAATGGGCGGGCATCCAACGTCGTAGCCGCGCACCTCGAAGAGTGTGCGCCCTCTGGCCCGCAGGGCCAGATCTCACGGACGCGATACCCCGGACACAAGGTCCGGGGCTACGAAATGGCGGGTAGGGCAACCACATGGCGACAGACATCACGAGCACCGGCGCGATCCTGGCCCTCGACAAGGGCAAGCAGATTCCGCTCTACGCCAAGCGCGACATCGCGCTCGTGCGGGGCGAGGGCGTCTACCTCTTCGACAGCGACGGCAATCGCTACCTCGACGCGATGAGCAACTACGGCGTCGCGGTCCTTGGCCACGCCCACCCACGCTTCTCGGCAGCCGTGGCCGAGCAGCTCCAGACGCTGACCACCTGCCACCAGAGCTTCGCCAACGACGTCCGCGCCGAGCTTCTCGCCGAGATCGACACGATCGCGCCGGAGGGGGTGACGCGCTCGTTCCTCAGCAACTCGGGCACCGAGGCGATCGAGGCAGCGCTCAAGTTCGCCCGCGCCAGCACCGGCCGCACGAAGATCGTCGCCGCCCGGCGCGGCTACCATGGCCGCACGTTCGGCGCGCTCTCGGCGACGGCGGACAAGAAGTACCGCGCGCCGTTCGAGCCGCTGCCGATCCCGGCCGTGCACATCGGCTACAACGACGCCGACGCGCTGGAGGCCGCCGTCGACGCGGACACGGCGGCGATCGTCCTGGAGCCGATCCAGGGCGAGGGCGGCATCCACCCGGGCGACGATGCCTTCCTGAAGCGGGCGCGGGAGATCGCGACCGCGACGGGCGCCCTGCTCATCCACGACGAGATCCAGTCCGGCTTCCGCACCGGCGCGCCGTGGGCGGCGTCGGCCGCCGGGGTCGTGCCGGACATCGCCGTCACCGCCAAGGCGCTCGCCAACGGGCTACCGATCGGCCTGACCATGGTCACCGAGGCGATCAGCGAGCAGATGCCGGCCGGGGCGCACGGCTCGACCTTCGGCGGCAACCCGCTCGTCGCCCGCGGCGCGCTGGAGACGCTGCGCATCATGCGCGACGAGGGCCTCTACGACCGCGCGCAGGCAGTCGGCGCACGGGTGGTCGCGGGCATCACGGCGCTGGAGAGCCCGAAGATCCGCGCCGTGCGCGGCCGTGGCCTGATGATGGGCATCGAGCTCAAGCAGAAGGCGACGCCGGTCCTGCGTGGCCTGCAGGAGAACGGCGTGCTGGCGCTGATGGCCGGGACGCTCGTGATCCGCGTCCTGCCGCCGATGACGTGGGAGGAGGAGCACGCCGACGCGTTCGTGGCGACGCTTGCCCGCGTCCTCGAGTCGGTTTAGCCGTCCGCCGGGAATGACCGACGCGCGCACGTCCGCCGGAAGTCGCCACATCCTGACCCGCCGCCGCTTCCTGGTGGCGGGCGCCGCGGCGATCCTGCCCGGCGTCGCTCGCGCGCAGACGCCGGTCCCCCGGCGACCCCAGACACTCCGCATCGCCGTTCCCGCGCTGCCGCGCTCGCACGACCCGGCGATCGCCAAGCCGCTCGACGGCGTCTGGCTCGACACGCTGAGCTGCGACGCCCTCTTTCGCTGGAACACGGCCGGGCAGATCGTGCCCGCGCTGGCGCTGAGCTGGGCGCTCTCGGCGCGGGATCGGCATCTCGACCTCACGCTGCGGCCGGATGTCTTCTTCGCCGACGGCACGCTGGTCACCGCCGAGGACGTGCGCTGGAGCCTGGAGCGCGTCCGCGACGGTGTGGAGACCCCCGAGGCGTGGCGGCTGGAGCGTGTCGCGCACATCGAGACGCTCGACGCCACGACCGTGCGGCTGGTTCTCGCCGAGCCGGATGCCGCGCTGGTGAGCTCGCTGGCCTCCCCGGCGCTCTCCGTGCTGCCGAAGGGGGCCCACCCGCTGCTGGAGGCCGGCGGCACCGGCCCGTTCATCCTGAACACCCGCGCGAGTGACGCGCTCACCTACCGGCGCCATCCGCTCTTCTGGCAGATCGGGCGGCCGCACATCGACACGCTGCGCGTCGGCGCGATCGCCGATGACACGACCCGCTCGACCGCGCTGGTGACCGGCACGATCGACCTGATCCCCAACGCGCCGCTGCTGGACGTGCCGACGATGAAGCAGGACCCGCTGATCAGCCTCGTCGGCGGCCCGTCGAACCGGCTCTGCCTCCTGCAGCTGAACCTCGCCTCGCCGCGCCTGCGGGACGCCCGCGTGCGGCGCCTGCTCGGTGCGGCGGTCGACCGCGACGGGCTGGTCAAGGTCGCGACCGCCGGGCAGGCGGAGGCCAGCGGCCTGCTCTTCCCCAAGGGCTCCTGGGCGCGGGGCGACATCGCCGAGCCGGAGACGACCGGCCCGGAGGATACTCGGGCCGCGCTGGCGGCGCTCGGTATCCGCACCGAGCTCTCGCTGCGGCTGATCACCAACGACTCGGACGCGACGCTGGCGAACACGGCCGTCGTCCTGCAGGATCAGCTTGCCTACGCCGGGATCGCGCTCACCGTCGACCTCCTGGACGAGACGGAGCTCGCCGCCGAGATCGACGCCGGAGAGTTCGACCTCCTGGCGACCTATACTCCGCCGTGGCGCGACCCGCACGAACTGGTCCGGCCGTTGCTGGCCAGCGACGGCGTGCTCAACCGCTCCGGGTACGCCAGCCCCCGCGCCGACGCGCTGATCCACGGCGCCACGCTGGCGACCGGCCAGCCGCGGCGGGCCGACCGCTATGTGCGTCTCCAGCAGCGCGTGCTGGAGGACATGCCGGTGATCGTTCTCTTCCGTCCGTACTATTTCGACGCCATGACCCGGCGCCTTACGCGGTATGGCCTCTACCCGCCGGTGACGGCGCGCGGCCTCGCCTCGGCCGTGCTGGGGCCTGTCGAGGACTGAGGCGTCCGTTTCGAGCCGTTGGCTGACGCATACTCTTTCGCCTCCCGGTGGCTTTCTGCCCGGAGGCGCCTACGTGCCGCCGGATGGGGTGGCCGGGTCTGTAGGCACCTCGAGCGTCGGCTCGACGGGCGGCGCAGCTGTGGGCTCCGGCGTGAGCGCCGCGGTCGGTTCCGGTGCCGGGATGACCGGCGCCTCGGTCGGTGGCGCCGGTGTCGGTTCCACGATCGGAACGGCGGTCGGCAGAGGGGCATCAGACGGCAACGGCGCTTCCGTTGATGCCGCTGTCGGGACCACCGGCGGGAGCTGCTCCAAGGGGCGGACGGCACCGGCGGGTGCGGCCCATAGTTCGAGCTCGGCTATGCCGCCCGCCGGCGGGTTGGTGAGCACGAGCCGGGCGAAGCGGGCTCCGTAGCCGGCCGGAACCTCGACCCACTCGTCCGGCGCTCCTGGTTCGCCCAGTCGCACATCGGTCAGGTGATACCAGGTGACGCTGTCCGCCGAGAGCTCGATCGTCACCATGCCCTGGTACGGCGGCGCCGGCAGCAGGCGGAGATGCCCGAGGGCCATGACTGCGCCGAGATCGATGCCGATTTCCGCGCGGTCGGGAGGCAACCCGAGCGGGGCCGTCCAGACGGAGGTTGGGTCAGCATCGGTGAGCCTGGTCCACGGCTGTGCCGGGTCCGTCTGCCAGCCATCCACCACCGGCAGCGGCGTGGCGGCCGGCGTGCTGGTCGCGGTCGGCAGGTTACCTTCCGTTGCGATTGCCGTCGGCGTCGGCGATGGCGTACTGGCGGCTACGGTCGGGGTGACCTGCGGCGTGGCCGTCGGCGTCGCGGCGACCGTCGACGTTGCGGATGGTTGGGTGGCCACGGCGGGCGCCAGCGAGCGCGATGCGGACGATGTCCCGGCGATGCCGGAGTACGTCACGACCAATTGCGGATGATTGGTCACCGCTTCGCGCGAGCTCATGCTGATCCCGTCGGTCGACTGTGGCACGAGCACCATCGTGACCAGGCCGTCCACCGTGACGAGCGAGGTCACGTTGTACTCGAGCCAGGAGCCGCTGGCCACCACCCCGGCATCGGCGACCGCGCCGCCGATGGTCGGCCTCGCGGCCCAGGTGATCGTGCCTTCACCCCATGTCACGTCGCTGCTCCCGGCCACCGCGGGCCCGTCGACGGTACCGCTGTCGACCCAGAGGCGCAGGGTCGCCTTGGAGATCGCCGCGCCGCCGGTCTGGACATCGAAGCGGAGGTAGCTCATCTCGCTCGGCCCCTGATCGGCGTGCAGTACTGGATCCGAGCCATGGTTCTCGTTCGGCACGGCCTCCAGCACCATCGCATCGGCCAAGGGCTCAAAGGCGCGTGTTTCAGCAGACGACGGGGGGGTCGTTGCCGTTGGGGTCGCCGGTGCCGGTGGCGTCGCGGCGTCCGCCGTGGCGGGTGGCGTCCCGCTCCCGGTGCCGCGGGAGATGACCAGCTGGGGTGTGTTGGTCGTGTTCTCACGCGTGTTCACGATCATCCCGTCCGTCGACTCCGGTACGAGGACGAGCGTGACCGGACCGTTGCCGGTGACGAGGCTCGTCACGTCGTACTCAATCCACGTGTTGATGCCAACCGCGCCGGCGTTTGGTCCCGGCGGTCCGACGGCGGGTCGATTGTTCCAGGTGATGCCGGTCTCGGACCACGTGACGTCATTGCTCGTCGCGATCGCGGGCGCGTCGATGGTACCGGAGGTGTTATCGCGCACCCAAAGGCGCAACATGGCTTTTGTGATCTGGCCGGGATCGGCGGGAATATCGAAGCGCAGGTAGCTGACCTCAACTGGCTGGGTGTCCGCCCGCATCGAGTTCGCGGTGCCGGCGTTGGTGTCGGGCAGGCCCTGCTGCACCATCGCGTCGGCGACCGCGGTCAGGGTGGTTGGGGCACTGGGCACGGTGGTGGCCGGCGGCGTGACGGTGGAGGGCGGTTCGGGCGCCGGCACCGGGCCATGGCATGTCCCGGTCCCGCTGTCGCTGCTTGTGCCGCCTGCTGCCGGCAGGAAGTCCCACCGATAGCTGCCGGAATTGAGCGAGAGCTTGAGGATGCCGAACGTATCGACGATACGGACCTCGCTGCCGGGCACCGCCGCCCCGAATTGGTAGTGCGTCGCGCCGCCCGTGCCGACCACGAATTGGCGGATGCCGAATGCGGGGTCGAGATTCCCGTTGGGATCCATTGGCGACAGTCGCTCGTAGGTGTGGTCGTGCCCGGCCAGCACCACCTCGACGCCGGCCTCGTAGAGTGCCTGCCAGACCGGCTGGACGGTCGTGGATCCGCCCTGGACAGCGCCGGAGCTGTAGCGCGGGTGGTGCATGTAGGCGACGGTGCAGGCGGTGGGGTTGGCCGCGAGGTCGGTGCGGAGCCACTGCTCCTGCGCGGAACCGACACTCATGTCGATGTTGCTGTTGAGCGCGACGACGTGCCAGCCGGCCACATCGTAGCTGTAGTACCCCTTGCCGGGATCGCCGGCTGACTGTCCGAAGTAGGCGAAGTAGGCGGAGGCACCGGCGGTCATGTAATCATGGTTTCCGGGAACCGGACGTGTACGCGTCTTGTGCCTGCCCCATGTCGGCTGGTAGCAGTTGGCGAAGTCCGTGGCCGAGCCTTCAGGGTAGGCGTGATCGCCGAGGGTCAGAACCGTGCCGTCCTGCGTGTCGAGCAGGTTGGCGGTCCCCTCGGTTCCGGCACTACCGCAGCTGGCGATGTCACCTGCGGCGAGCAGGACCGGTGCCGCGGCCGATGGGGGATCGGTCGGTGTCTGTCCTCCGGTGCCCCGGGTGATGACCAGTTCCGGCTTGTTGGTTGGGTTCTCCCTGGTGTTCACCACCATCGCGTCGGACGACTCCGGCACCAGGACGAGCGTGACCGGGCCGTTGCCGGTGACGAGGCTCGTCACGTCGTACTCGATCCAGGTGTTGATCCCGACCGCGCCGAAGTTGGGTCCCGGCGATCCGACGGCGGGTCGGTTGTTCCACGTGATGGTCGTCTCGCCCCAGGTGACGTCGGCACTTCGTGCCACGGCCGGCGCGTCGACGGTACCGGACGTGTTGTCACGCACCCAGAGGCGCAATGTGGCTTTTGTGATCGGCGCCGTGTTGGTCGGCACGTCGAAGCGCAGGTAGCTTGCTTCGTTCGGGACAAGGTCGGCGCGCATCGAGGTCGACGTGCCGGCGTTGGTGTCAGGCAGGCCCTGCTGCACCATCGCGTCGGCAACGGGCTTCAGGGCGGTCGTGCTCGGCTCCGGTGGCGGTTGGCTTGTGATCCCGCTGAGCAACAAGCGCGGCGTGTTGGCCGTCTCACGCGAGTCGAAATCCGTCGCGTCGTTCGACGTCGTCGCCAGAACGAAGGTGTACTCTCCATTGCCGGTGATTGCCGACGAAACGTCGTACACCACCCAGCTGCCGGCGGTGACGGCGCCGAAGTCCCCGAAAGCGGTCGTGCCGCGCGTCGTCCGGTTGTTCCAGGTGATCGTGGTCTCCTGCCAGGTCGAAGGCGCGCTGTAGAGCGCGGGGCCATCGACCGATCCTGCGTTGCCGCCCTCGTTGATGAAGAGGGCGATCTTTGCCGTGGTCGGCGCGCCGCTCAATCCGCTGACCGAGAATTTCAGGTAGGTCTCGACGTCCGGATCGACCCCGCCATCGGCGCGAAGGAGCGGGTCCGTGCCGTAGTTGATCGTCGGGTTGGCCTCCTGGACGCGGGCATCCGCCGCCGCCTTAACCTCGACATCCCCGGTTGGAGCAGGAGCGGGAGGCGGCTGCGATGGCACGGGGTTTCCGTTGAGGACGAGCTGCGGCGTGTTGGAGCCGCTTTCCTTTGCATCGACCGTCAGGCCATCGGTGGATTGCGGGACGAGCGCGAAGGTGACTGGGCCATTGCCGGTGACGAGGCTCGTTACGTCGTACTCCAACCAGGTGTTCGTCGTGGCCTGCCGCACATCGGCGCCGATCGGCCCATATGCTGGTTTTGTGTTCCAGGTAATGCCGCTTTCGGACCACGTGACGCTGTCACTCCGTGCCACCCCGGGCGCGTCCGCGGTGCCATCGCGCACCCAGAGGCGCAACGTCGCGCGGGTGATTGGCTGCGAGCCCGCCTGGACGTTGAAGCGCAGGTAGCTCTCCTCGTTCGGGCTCTTGTCGGCGCGGAGCGATGTCGACGTGCCCGCGTTCTGGTCGGGCAATGCCTGTTGCACGAGTGCGTCGGCATCGGGCCCGAACGTGATCGGTCCTGACGGCGGCTGCGCGCCATTGCAGGTGAAGGAACTGGAGTCCTGGACAGTGCCATTCGTTCCCACAAACTGCGCCGACCCTCCGGCAGGTGTGAGCGAGAGTTTCAGCGCGCCGTCCATGCCGCTGATGCGAGCCGCGATGCGACTGTCCGTCCCGCCGAAGCCCTGCAGGTCATGACCGGCGGTGCCGATGATGAACTGGCGAGGGCCGCTGCCGTCGGCGACGACCGTGCCGTTGGCATCCATCGGCTTCCAGCGCTGGTAGTTGTGCTCGTGACCATTGAGTACGACGTCGACGCCGCTGGTGGCCAGCAGCGACCAAATCGTCTGCAGATTCCCCCTGTGCGTGACATCCGTCGCGTTGGTGACGAGACCAAATCGTGGGTGATGGAAGAAGACCATCGTGCAGGCGGTGTTCGCGTTGGCCTGCAGGTCCTGGACCAGCCACTCGTACTGGGTGCTACCGGGTCCAAGCTGCCCGTATTCCGCGGTCGAATCCAGGGCGATGAAGTGCCAGCCGCCAGAGTCGTAGCTGTAGTAGTGCTTGGTGGAGTCCCAGTAGTCCAGATAGCCCTTGAATTGGTCGCCGCCTCCTTCGTGGTTGCCGGGCACCGGGTTGGTGCGTGCCTTGAGCGCGCCGAGGGTTGGCTCATAGTAGTTATAGAACTCGGCATATTTGCCGGCGTTGTAGACGTCGCCCAGATAGAGGAAGAGATCCGGGTTCATGCCTGTGACAAGGTTACCGACGGCCGTGGCGCCCGGCAGGCCGCCCGCGCCGTCGCCGGTGGCGACGACGGTCAGCGGCGACGTGCCGCTGGTCTTCGGCGCCCATGTGCCGTTGTTCTGCTCGTCGGATGTCCTGCCGTTCTCAAAGTCGACGAATATACGAGCATATGTCGTTGGATCGATCGTCTCATATCCATTCGCAAATTTGACCCTCGCCGCGATCTGATACGTGACGGGCTTGCTTTCCGCATCGGTGTCCTTCCAATGGTCGGTTGGGAGGGTCAATCCCCATGGCTCGGCATAGTCAGTCAGCAGTGAAGGAGGAGTAGTCGCCGTCGACCGGGCGAAGTAGAAGCGGACAAGCTCGACCTTGGGCATGACGCCACTTACCTGGGTGACGGAGACGTTGATGTTGACATCGCCGCTCAGGATCGCGCCGTCGGTGGGGGTCGTGAAGCACACGTCAGCGACGAAGGAGCCGTCAGCGGGACCCTGCCGGCCGCATTGCTGGCGCACGATCTGGGCAGACACAGGGGCGGGAATCGTCTGCACGTTGATCAGCACCATGAGCGCCACCAGGATGCCAGTGAGCCAGCGATGAGGGACCGCTGAAGTGCCGGCTCGTGATCCCGGCGCAGTCCGATTGGTCATGCTCATGGGCCATACCCTCTGTGTGAAGTCGGGACGTGCCAAGGGTGATGCCGGGCCACAATGGGCACGACGCCAGGCATTGCGGTCCCGCTGGCGCATCGTGCTTACGGGGCGATACCGCGGGCCCGGCTCACGGACGCTGCTTGACCGGCGGCGCCGGTTCCTGGAGCCGTGTTTCCTGACCCGGGCTTTTGGGGCACATGCGGTGAGCCGCGTGCACGAGCGGCCCGGACGCGGCCCGGCCACATTCGTGTTGGTTGAGCAATCCTGAAGCGATGCTAGACGCCGCTCGGCGAGAATTCAATCCCAAGCTAGCCCATTTGTGTGAACCTTATTCCTGTGAATGGCCCGATGGGCGTAGGCCTATCGGTTCTCCATGTTTCTCGGTGTCGTCATGCTACATGCCGACCGTGCCAGGGACGCCGGGGCACGCTGGCGATCAGCAACCTGGCGGAGTCGAAGTCCCTGGAACGCTGGGACCCCCGCCCGGCACTGGCCTGTTGCCGCTATTGACGCGCCTTCGCCCGCGGCAGAGAATCGAGACAACCTTGTGAGATCCAGCAGAGTGAAAGAGTTGGACGATGCGACACCTTCCTGTCCGGGGTCTGGCCGTTGTCCTCGCCGTGCTCATCCTCGGATGCATCCCTCTGGTCAACGCCCAGGAGGCGACGCCACCGGTGTCCTCGCCGCCGCCAGACTGGAGCGGGATCGTCGAGGTCGTCTCGGTGACACCGTTGGAGGGGAGTGCGTTCGATCTTGTGCTGCTGCGGGTGACCCTCGCGCCTGGTGACGGGACCGGACCCATCGACAACGACCTGACCCGGATGATGACCGTCGTGGAGGGCCAGATCGAGTTCCGGCCGACCGGCGGCGAGGCGACCACGCTGGCGGCGGGGGACACGCTCGCGATCAGCGCTACCACCGACTACGACTACGAAAACACCGGCGACACGACGGCGGTCATCCTGGTGTCCACGTTCGTGCCGACCGGTGCGGTCAAGGCCGGGGGAACGCCACCCGCGTTTCCGCAAGCGAGCCCAGAAGCCCCGCCGACCGTGGCGGCCGCGCCGACGCCGCGGCCGGGCGGCCCGCCCACGCTGAACCCCACGCGGTGCCTCAGCGGATGCACGCATCCGTAGGGGGCGGGGCATTCGGGGAGGCGTGGCTGGATGGAGACCGCAGGCGGGACGCTCGGCAACCTGGCGCCGCTGGCTCCGCTCATCGATCGCGAGCAGGAACAGGTGCTCGTTACCCGCCTCATCCGCGAGCAGGGGGTGCGGCTGCTGACGCTGACCGGTCCGGGCGGGGTCGGCAAGACCCGCCTGGCGCTGGCGCTGGCGGAGCAGCTGGCCCCCGATGCCGCGGATGGCGCCTATGTCGTGCCCCTGGCGTCAGTGTCGGACCCGGCGCTCGTGCCGATGGCCATCGCCCAGACGCTCGGCGTGCTGCCGCAGGCGGACGAGCCGGTCGAGGCGCTGCTCCAGTTCTACCTCGGCGATCGGCAGGTCCTGCTGATGCTCGACAATGTCGAGCACGTCGTCGACGCGGCCGGGCTCGTGGCTGCGCTGCTGGCGACGTGCCCCTCGCTCGTCGTGCTGGCGACCAGCCGCGCCCCGCTGCAGATTCAGGGCGAGCAGGTCGTGCCGATTACGCCCTTGCTCGTGCCCGGTGTCGACCTGAGCCCCGAATCCCTGCATGACAACCCGGCGGTCACGCTCTTCGTCGAGCGGACGCGCGCCGCGCTGCCCGGATACGCGCTCGATACCCCGGCTGCCGCGACGGTGGCCGAGATCGTCCGCCGGCTCGACGGGCTGCCGCTCGCGATCGAGCTTGCGGCGGCCCGCATGCGCGTCCTCTCCGCCGACGCCCTGCTCTCGCGGCTCGAGCCCCGCCTGCCCCTCCTTAGTGGTGACCGCGCCGGGCTACCGGAGCGGCATCGCACCCTGCGCGCAACCGTTGCCTGGAGCTACGATCTGCTCGGCGCCGCTGCCCAGGCGCTCTTTCGCCGCCTCGCCATCTTCGCTGGGCCGTTTACCCTCGAAGGGGCCGAGATGCTGGGCATGATCGGCGGCGTTGACGTCATCGACGCGCTCTCCGAGCTGGTGGACCAGGGGCTGGTCGGCCGGACGCCGCAGATCGACGATGACCGATTCAGCATGCTGCAGACCGTGCGCGAGTACGGCCTGGAGCTGCTGGCCGCCAGCGGCGAGGAAGAAGCGGTCCGTGCCGCGCACGCGGCGCATTTCCTTGCCCTGGCGGAGCGGGCGGAGCCCGAGCTCACCGGTGCCGAACAGACGCGCTGGACCATCCTGCTGGCCGACGAGCACGCCAACCTGCGCCTCGCACTCGGTTTCTTCATCGATCGTGGCCGGGCGGAGGAGTCGCTGCGCATGGGCTCGGCGCTGTGGCCCTTCTGGGCGCGGCGAGGGCATCTCCGGGAGGGGCGCGACTGGCTGGAGCGCGCGCTCGCGCTTCCCTCGCCTGCTTCTCCCGCCGTCCGCGCCCGGGCAACGCGCCGGCTCGGCAACCTGGCGTTGGATCTGGCGGACCTCGCACGAGCCGAGACGATGTACGAGGCCAGCCTGCGGGCGGCGCGTGAGCTGGGCGACGAGATGGAGATCGCGCGCACGCTGACGTCGCTCGGGCTGATCGCGCTCCACCGCGCCGACCTGGAGCGCGCACGCGCCCTCTTCAACGACGCGCGCCGCCGATGGGACACGGAGGGCACGGACGAGGACCGCGCGCGGATCCTCCACAACCTCGGGCGGACCGCGCTGATGGCGGGCGATACGCGCGAGGCCCGGGCGTTATTTGACCAGGCGGTCACGCTCCGGCAGGCGCTGGGCGACCGCGAGGGGCTCGCCTACACGACGGTGCTCATCGCCGAGACCGCGCTCGCGGACGGGCAGGCGGAGGTCGCCGAGCAGCTTCTCCACGAGGCCGGGGCGCAGTTCCGCGAGCAAGGCAGCGTCGTCGCCATCGCGTGGATGCTGCACGACCTTGGGCGAGTGGAGGCGTCGCGCGGCGACCTGGTGGCCGCTGACGCGCAGTTCCGGGAGTCGCTGGCGATCAACCTGGAGCAGATGGACCGGCTCGGCGCGGCCGACGATCTCGAGGCGCTTGCCGGCATCGCGATCCACGCCGGCCATCCGGACCGTGGCGCGCGCTGGCTCGCCGCCGCCGCGCGCTGGCGCGAGACGAGCGGGATGGGGCGCGGCGTGTTCGAGCAACGCGCCGTCGATGCCCTCTTCACCCTCGCGACGCGGCAGCTGGGAGAGGACGGGATGGCGGCCGCCCTCGCGGCGGGGCGGCTCCTGAAGGTCGAGCAGGCCGCCGAGGCCGCGCTCGGCGAGCCCATCCTCGCCGCCCAGGCCCCGGTGCCGGTGGATCCGCGCGTGGAGGCCTATGGCCTGACCTCGCGGGAGCGCGAGGTGCTCGCCGAGATCGCCTCGGGCTACTCCGACCGGGAGATCGCCGACCACCTCTTCATCAGCCGGCGGACCGTCGGCGCGCACGTCAGCAGCATCCTCGCCAAGATGGATGTCACCTCCCGCGCGGCCGCCGTCGCCCGCGCCATCCGCGAGGGCATCGTCTGACATCCGGCTCCCCGCGATGTGGCATCATGAGCGCGGCAATGTCGTATTGCGCCGGCGAAGACCACGACCAGCCCCCGGGCTGGCCGCGAGCATGATGGAAAGGACCACGGGTGTCATCGACGAACACGCGCGCGCCGCGGGGCAACCGCACCGCGAAGAAGAAGCAGCCGGCCGTGAGCCAGCGCTGGCTGGTGATCGGCGGCGTGGCGGTCGTCGTGCTGGCGGTCGCGGTGGGCCTCTTCCTCAACCGGTCGTCCGACACCGTGCAGGCCGGCGAGTGCTGGTCCGGTGATCCGAGCACCTCGGCCGGCTACCCGCAGTGGGACAGCGCGCCGGCGATGACGATCGACAGCGGCAAGACCTACACCGCGACGATCGAGACGAGCCAGGGCACCATCACCGCGGAGCTGATGGCCGACAAGGCGCCGAATACGGTCAACAACTTCGTCTGCCTCGCCAACGCCGGCTACTACAGCAACGTGCCGTTCCACCGCATCATCGCCGGCTTCATGATCCAGACCGGTGACCCGACCGGCACCGGCGCCGGCGGCCCCGGCTACAAGTTCGACGACGAGCTGCCGGGCGACGACCTGAGCTACGAGCGCGGCGTGCTGGCGATGGCCAACGCCGGCCCGAACACCAACGGCAGCCAGTTCTTCATCAACCACCAGGACAACACCCAGAACCTGCCCAAGAGCTACACCATCTTCGGCAAGGTGACGGAGGGCATGGACGTGGTCGACAAGATCGCCGCCGTGCCCGTGACGGCCTCGGCGACCGGCGAGCCCTCGTCGCCGACGACGCCGGTGACGATCACGAAGGTGACCATCAGCGAGACATAACCCTTTCGTCAGGGTGCGAGCGCCCGGAACCCGCGCAGGGTTCCGGGCGTTTTTGCGTGTATCAGGAACCGGCTCCCTGCTGAACGTTCGCCCGATGTCCCGGAAGGAACGACACACGATGCTCCACTGGCTCTGGCTGCTCCTTGCGCTGCTGCTCTTCGGCGTCTCCGGCCTCTTCGGCCCGCCCGATCAGCCGGACTGCACCGCGACGGACGGCTGCGTTCGCGCTCCGATCCGAGAATGGACATCGGTGCAGGTGGGCGAGAATGAGGGTGTAATCCTGCCGGCCAGCGATGCGCCGGGCCTCCTCCAGGGGACCGGGATCGATCCCGAGGGGTACTGGTATCCCCGATACGAGCACCTCTTTGCCGCCCAGGACGCGCTGGCGGACCAGTCGCCGGGCTATCGCCAGTACGCCGGCTTCGTCGAGGACGGCGAGCGGAAGATCTACATCAACGCCTTCTGCGACGATCTCGGCATGGACTGGAAGCGCGACGTCGTCTTCGTGATGGATGGCGGCGCCTGTTTCTGGCAGGCGGTCTACAACGTCGAGACCGGCGAGGTCGAGCGCCTCACCGTCAACGGCGAGGCGTAGAACCTGGCAACCCCGGGCATTGCCAGCCCGGGGCTCCTGCGTATGGCGTGTTCCCCGGTAGCCCCTCGTCGTGTACCGCACCTGTGGCGGGAGGCGTAGACGACCACGCCGCAGCGAAGATGCGCTCTTCTCGCCCAACGCGTCGTAGCTGCACACCCCGAAGGGTGTGCGCGTCACGGGTATCCCTCGACGGAAACGTCCCGGCAGCGAGAGCTTGCTGCGCTCAGGATGAGAATCGTTATTGGCTTCGGGCCTCGCGGCCCCCTTCACGCAGATCGCCGTCGCGTTGACAGCCCCGCCCGCATGTCGTCGAATGCTCCCATGACCGATTCGCCTTCGCCCCAGGGATGCTCATGACCAACCTCGCCATCTCCTACGACGACATCGTTGCCGCGCACACGCGCCTCGCCGGCGTCGCCCACCGCACCCCGGCGCTCACCTCATCGACGGCCAACGACCTGACCGGCGGCGAGCTCGTCTTCAAGGCCGAGAACCTCCAGCGCATGGGCGCGTTCAAGTTTCG
>DATLHE010000117.1:0-15871 GCA_035540335.1 Thermomicrobiales bacterium
CCACGAGCGCTGGGACGGCACCGGCTATCCGGACCGCCTCTCCCGTGAAATGATCCCGCTCGGCTCGCGCATCATCGGCGTCGCCGACGCCTACGACGCCATGGTTTCGGACCGCCCGTACCGCAAGGGGCTGCCGCACGAGGTCGCGATGCACGAGATCGCGCGCAACTCCGGCGCGCAGTTCGACCCGGCGGTCGTCGTCGCCTTCGAGCGCTACATGGGCCGCCGAAACCCGGCGCCCGTGCGCCAGCCCGCCCCGATCTCACATACCGTCCACGCCTGATCCGTACCCTCGCCACATCGGCGGCCTGCCCGCGTACAATCTCCGGAGACTGATGCCGCCCCGCGCCCCGCGCAACGCGTGAATGGTGACCGTTTCTCGTGCGATCCCTGGTGACGTTCGACTTCCACAACACCCTGGCGACCTGCGACCCTTGGTTCTTCCTCGAGATCCGCGACCTCGCCGCCGATGTCCTGCACGATGTCGACCCGGCCGCCCTCGCGGCCATCGGGCGCGACGAGGTGCTCGCCCGCTATCGTGCGCTCCGCAAGCGGGTCATCGCCTCGGGTATCGAGATCGACGCCGTCGCCTCGGTCGAACAGGTCGTGTGCGCGCTCGGCCTCTCCCCCGACCGGGAGGCGATCGCGCGGAGCGTCGAGCGACTGATGCGCGAGACCATGGCGCACGTCGCGCCGGTGCCCGGGGCGATCGAGTCCGTGCGTGCGCTGTCCGTCAGCGATGCCGCCGTGGGCATCGTCTCCAGCGCCGTCTATCACCCCTTCCTCGAGTGGACGCTCGCGCACTTCGGCATCGCCGACCGCTTCGACTTCGTCATCTCGTCCGCCAGCTGCGGCTACTACAAGTCGAGCCCCGAGATCTACCGGCAGGCGATGGCCACCGCGGGCGCCACGCCCGAGCGCAGCATCCACATCGGCGACTCCCTGCGCTGGGACGTCTGGGGCGCCCAGCAGGCCGGCATGGGCACGATCTGGTTCCAGAACGGCCACGTCGACGCCTTCGCCCACGCCGCCGAGCCGGCGACGCCGGACCTGACGGTTGACACCATGGCCGGTCTCGCGCCGCTGGTCCTCGATCGCCTGGGGCTCGCGCCGGCATGAGCGACACCCCCCTGCGGATCGACGTCTTTACGCTCTTTCCCGGCATGTTCGACGGCCCGTTCGGCGAGAGCATCGTCAAGCGCGCCCTGGCCAAGGGACTGATCGACCTCGCCGTTCACGACATCCGCGACTGGACAGACGACCGGCACCGCACCGCCGACGACACGCCCTACGGCGGTGGCGCGGGGATGGTGATGAAGGCGCCGCCGATTGTCGAGGCGGTCGAGGACGTCCTCGGCGACGATCTGCCGCACACGCACATCGCGGTCATGTCGGCCGGCGGCCGCCGCTTCGGTCAGGCGATCGCGCACGAGCTCTCGACGAAACGGCGCATCGCGCTCATCTGCGGGCACTACGAGGGCATCGACGAGCGCGTCTCCGAGCTCCTCGGCGCGGATGAGCTCTCGATCGGCGACTACGTGCTGACCGGAGGCGAGCTGCCGGCGATGGTCGTGGCCGACACGGTCATCCGCCTCGTCCCCGGCGTCATCGCGGCGGAGAGCATTGCCGACGAGTCGCACATCGCGGCGGACGCCCCGGCGGTCGAGTATCCGCACTACACGCGGCCGGCCGAGTACCGCGGCCTCGCCGTGCCGGACGTGCTCCTCAGCGGCAACCACGCCCGCATCGACGCCTGGCGCCGCGAGCAGTCCCGCCTGCGCACCGCCCGCTGGCGCCCGGACCTCCTTTCTGGGGATGACGACCGGTAGGGGCGACCCTAATTGGTCGCCCCTACCGGACACGGTCTCTTCCGAACGAATGGTGAAACTACGACGCCCGGGCGGGATCGAGGGTCGCCTGCTGCAACGCGCCCAGCACCCGGAGGCTGTTGAAGTCGTGCTCGGCGACGTGCCGCACGTAATGGCTCGTCACCTGCTGGATCTCCAGCCGCTCCGACGCCGACGGCGTGAACCGCGCCGCGGCGGCAAGCCCCGCGCGCTCCAGCGTGCGCAGGTACTTCTGCGCGTTGACCGACAGCGGGATGCTGGATGGATCCTCGTTCCGGCAGCGCGGGCAGAGCAAGCCGCCCAGTTCGGCCGAGAAGCTGTTGCGCTCGGCCGCGATCTCCTGCATGCAGTTCACGCAGGCGAAGAGCTCCGGCCGGTACCCGAGGCCATGGAGCAGGGCCATCTCGAAGTGGCGCGCCACGACCCACGGGCCGATGCCGTCGTCGAGCAGCACCAGCGAGCGGGCGAGCAGGTCGTAGACGTCCCGCTGCTCCTGTCGCGGCTGCGTGAGGCCCTTGACGAGCTCCACGAAATAGCAGGCGTGGCCATAGGCGTCCAGGTTCTGGCGGAGGTGGATAAAGGGGTCGAGGGTCTCGACGCCCGTCACGACGTCGAGGTCACGGCCACGCGTCAGGTTGAGGTTGACGCGCGCGAAGTAGTCCAGATGCGGCCCGAGGCGGCTCATCGCCTTGCGCGCGCCCTTGGCGATCACATCCACCTTTCCCCGGTACGGCGTAAAGACCACGAGGATGCGGTCGGCCTCGCCGTAGTCGAGCCGGCTGAGGACGATGGCCTCGGTGGAGTAGAGACGTTCGCGCAATGAGTCACGCATGACGAGCCTTGGGGGAAGAACGACGGCCGAGGGGGAGCCCACGCGTGGCGGCGCAGGATCGGGAACGAGGCAAGGATCATCCAATGCTCCCTGTTCATTTTACCAAGGATGGCGCGGCGACGCGGACATGGGCCTGCCCGGACGTCTGCCTCGCGGCGTCCGGGCAGTGCACCACTACCCGTACAGGCCGGAAACACGGTCCCGTCCAGTGGCGCCCCATACCGCCGGGTGGTACGGTTCGATGCAGCGTGCGTGGCCGCGCTCGACGCGCCGCACCATCCTGAACCGGAAGCGATCCGCACGGCTGATGCGACCGTCGCCCGGCATCTACGAAGCTGAGTTCCGCCTGCATGCACACTGAAGTCTCGCTCCTGGCCGCATTTGTCGCCGGCGTGCTGTCGATCTCCTCGCCCTGCGTCCTGCCCCTGATCCCGATCTACCTCGCGCACATCGCGGGGATGTCGGTCGGCGAGTCGACGCAGCAGGTGCGCGGCGTCGTCATGCGCAACGCGGTCGCCTACGTCTTGGGCTTCTCCCTCGTCTTCGTCGCGCTCGGCGCCGCCCTCGGCGCGGCCGGCTCCCTTGCCGGATCGCTCGACTTCATCGCCTCGAACCGCGTCTGGCTCGTCCGCGTCGGTGGGCTCATGCTGGTCGTCCTCGGCTTGCACCAGGTCGGCGTCATCCGCATCCCGTTCCTCTATCGCGATCGCCACATCGCCCTCGAGGGCGGCACCCCGGGCACCATCGGCTCGTCGTTCCTCATCGGCGTCACCTTCGCCGCCGGCTGGACGCCATGCGTGGGCCCCATCCTCGGCGCGATCCTGACGATGGCCGCCGGCCAGGGCAGCATCGACAAGGCGACGACCCTGCTTTCGCTCTATGCGCTTGGCCTCGCGGTGCCCTTCCTGGCGGCCGCGCTGGCGTTCGGCTCGCTGCCCAACGTCCTGCGTCGCATCAACCGGCACCTCCACCTGGTGACGACCGTCAGCGGCGCGGTGATGCTCGGCGTTGGCGTTATCATGATTCTCGGCATCTATGAGCAGCTGTTCACGGAGATTATTCGGGTCGCCCCCTGGTCCCCCTGGGAACCCGAGATCTAGCACCACGTGACGCACCGGCCACCTCGCTGAAACGGACTCGCCATGGCAGACATCTCCGCCCGCACCAGCCCCAAGCCCTCGCGCTCGCCCATTGAGGTGGGCGTCGACCGCATCTGGCGGTTCTTCTGCTCCGTGCGCGCGGCGGTCGCCGAGATCAGCTTCCTGACGCTCCTCGTCCTCATCGGCACCCTCCGCGGCAGCGCCGTCCCGCAGTGGATCGCCGACGCCATCCCCGCCACCCAGGGCTTCGTCGACCGCTGGTACGCGTGGGACGTCTTCCGCTCCGGCATCTTCGCAGCAACACTCGCCATCATCGCCATCGCCATCATCGTCTGCACGCTGAACCGCGTGCCCGGCATCTGGGCGACGATCAGCCACCCCAAGGTCACCACCACCCACGGCTTCCTGCGCGGCGCCGAGACCTCCGCGACGTTCCAGACCGCGCAGGACTCCGCCGCCCTCACCTCGAGCGTCACGGACCTTCTCGGCAAGAAGCGCTTTCGCGTGCTCACCGAGAAGGTCGGCGACGAGACGCACATCTACGCCGACAAGAACCGGATGGCCAAGCTCGGCACCTTCCCCTTTCACCTCGCGCTGATCCTTCTCCTCGTCGGCGGCATCGTCGCCTCCGTCTACGGCTTCCGCGACCAGGAGTTCATCATCCCGGAAGGGTCGCGCCGCAACGTCGGGCACGGCACCGGCCTCAGCGTCGAGCTGAACCGCTTCCGCGACACCTGGACGGAGGTCGGCATCCCCTCGCAGTACCAGAGCGAGGTCACGATCTACGACGGCAACACCCCGGCGAAGTCAGGCTCGATCGAGGTCAACCACCCCCTGACCTACCGCAACGCCACCTTCTACCAGTCCAGCTTCGGCAACGCGGCCAAGATGTTGATCACCGATCCCAACGGCAGCGTGCTCTACAACGACGCCGCCGAGATGGGCATCTACACGCTGCGCGGCAATCCCGACGCGCCGGCCGGCCTCATCCGCCTGCCCGAGCAGGACGTCCAGATCACCATCGTCGCGCCGGACACGAACCCGACCAGCCAGCCGCAGCTCGACCAGCTCCAGCTTCGCAGTGGCGAGCTCTGGGTCCACGTCGAGCCGCTCGGCGGCAACGTCACGCCGATCAACACGCCCATGGGCACCGGCGAGGACGGCGTCGTGATTACCCAGGGGCAGCCGGCACGCGTCGGCGGCCTCAACCTCACCTTCGAGCGCGAGACGCGGTTCACGGTGTTGCAGGTGGGCTACAACCCCGGCATCCCGATCTTCATCATCGCCGCGTTCCTGATGGTCGGCGGCCTCGCGATCACCTTCTACTTCCCGCACCGGCGCATCCGCGGCATCGTCACGCCCGGCCCGGTCGGCGCGACGCTGAAGCTCGCGCCGCTGGCAAAGCGCGACTGGAGCGGCAAGCGCGATTTCTTCAGCCTCCTCCAGCAGGCGCGGGAGGTCATCGGCGTCCAACCGGAGGTCAAGCACCCGGCCAACGCCAACGACTACGACTACCTCCGCAACGCGGCAACCTAAGCCCGGTCCACGGGGCCTCCGCCCGCCCGACCCGGTACAATGGCAGCGACTTCGCGGGCGTTTCCCGGACCACGAAACGGCCGCATCACCCAGGGAGAGCAGAGCATGGATGGTCTCGTACGGCTTTCGTTCTATTTGTTCGCGGCCAGCTCGATGGCGCTCGGCGCGGCGGCGGTCTGCTACATCGTCTTCGCCGTCGGACGCGTCCGCGTGCTGCGGCACGCCATGGCCACCGACACCGGCATGACCGTCACCAGCACCAGCACACACGTCGAGGCCGGCCCGATCGGCTTCGCCCGCTGGGGCACGATGCTGACCGCCTTCGGCGCGTTCTTCGCTACCCTCGCGGTCGTCACCCGGTGGAGCGCCGCCGGCCACTTCCCGCTGACGAACATGTACGAGTTCTCCCTCGTCTTCGTCGCGTTCATCTCCTGGGTGCACCTGGCGTTCGAGCGCATGTACCGCGTCCGCCAACTCGGCGCAATCACCCTGACCGCCGCCTTCGGCATGACGCTCTACATCTGGTCGCTGCCGGCCGACATGCGCGAGGTCAACCCCCTCATCCCGGCGCTTCAATACAATTCGATCCTGACATTCCACGTCGGCGCCGCGGTGCTCTCCTACGCCACCTTCACGGTCGCCTTCGCCGCCGCCGTGTTCTACCTGATCGCCGCCAACCGCGACGTCGCCTGGCTGCCGAGCGCGGAAATGCTCGACGATGTCGCCTTCCGCGCCATCACGATCGGCTTCCCGCTGTTCACGATCAACCTCATCCTCGGCTCCGTCTGGGCGCATGAGGCCTGGGGTACCTACTGGCAGTGGGACCCGAAGGAGACCGCCGCGCTCTTCACCTGGCTCGTCTACGGCGTCTACCTGCACACGCGCACGCTGCGCGGCTGGCGCGGCAACCGCAGCGCCTACATCCTGATCTTCGGCATGGCCGCGACGCTCTTCACCTACTACGGCAACTACTTCTTCGGCGGTCTGCACGCCTACGGCGGCGTCTAGGCGCCGATGACGGAGACACAACGGTCCATGGCAGCGGCTGACCCGGTCGAGGCAACCACCACCCTCCCATCCACGCCATCGCCGGCCAGCCCGATCCCGGCGGCGCAGCGCTGGACCCGCATCGCGCTGGCCCTCGCGATCGCGCTCTCGATCATCGGCGCGGCGTGGTTCGTGGGCGGCCGTCAGGGGTGGTCCACCATCGGCGGCGGCGGCGTCAACGCCACCCTGCTGCCGAAGGTCGGGCAGCCTGCCCCGGAGCTGTTCACGATCGGCACCGACGGCACGCCGGTGCTGCTCTCCCAGCTGCGCGGTCAACCAGTCTGGATCAACTTCTGGGGCTCCTGGTGCCCACCCTGCCGCAGCGAGATGCCCGAGATCGAGGAGGCTTACAAGGCGCTCGCGCCCCAGGGGCTGACCGTCCTCGCCATCTCGATGCAGGAGTCGCCCGACGACGCGGTGCGGTACGCCACCTCCGTCGGCGCGACGATGCCGATCTACGTCGACCCCTCGCGCGTCGCGGCGATGATCGACCCGCAGCAGCAGCCAGACCTCGCGGCCAAGCTGGCGCTGATGACGCAGGACTGGCAGGTCGCCAACTTCCCGACCCACATCTTCATCGACGCCGACGGCATTGTCCGCGCCGTCGTCCTCTCCCCCATGAACTATGACGAGGCCATCCACTACGGCGAGATGGTCCTCCACCCCGAGCAAGCCAAGACGAACAACTGACTCGTAGCCCCGGACCTCGTGTCCGGGGTTTTTCATCACCGCGGCGCTTGCCGGAGGGACAATCCCACGCACCTGTAGCGCCGGGTCGTGTGCCACACCTGTGGCCGGCGTCCGGTCACGATCACCGCTTATCGCATCTGGCAACGGAGGACGGCCACAAGGGCCGACCGTACGGGCCGTGGCTTGTCCCGGCCCTCCGTTTCGGGAATTCGAAGCATGCGATTTGCTCGGGCGCCGACCTCCGCTGGGCACAAGACCCGGCGCTACCGAAGCATTCGCGTCAGAGCCGATCCTGTCCGCAACGAAAAACCCCGGCCACAATGGGCCGGGGTCACAAGACGACAAATCCGCGGTTACGACGGCCAGTTCAGTTTCGGCAGCACATGCTTGCCGTACGCCTCGATGAACGCCTCCTGGTCCCGGTTCACGTTGTGGACGTGAATCTCCTTGAACCCGAGATCGATGAAGTGCTGGATGTAGGCGACGTGCTTCTCCAG
The DNA here is from genome assembly GCA_035540335.1 of Thermomicrobiales bacterium. Classification (GTDB taxonomy): domain Bacteria; phylum Chloroflexota; class Chloroflexia; order Thermomicrobiales; family UBA6265; genus UBA6265. The sequence goes on from DATLHE010000117.1 coordinate 7,550, forward strand.
ATCCGCCGTCGTCAGCACCCGGTTCTTGAAGTTCTCCGGGCGCACCAGCTTCGCCATCGCCTCGAAGTCCTCCGGGTTCCGGATGTCCGCCTTCGGGAAGTTCATGCCGCCGTTCGGCCAGTCGCGCACCGCCGACGCGATCGCCTCCTCGTCGGTCTTCGCGTAGCTGACCTTCACCTGGAGAATCCGCGCCATCGCGCTCGGGTCCTTCCCTGCCTCGCGCGCACCCTTCTCGAACCGCTCCATCAGCATCTTCAGCTTCTCGTCTGCCGCGCCGACAGTGATGATGCCCTCGGTGAGCCTGCCGGTGCGCCCGGCCATGATCGGCCCCGAGGTCGCGACGTAGATCGGCGGCGGTGCGTCCGGCAACGTGTAGAGCCGAGCGCTCTCGACGGTGAAGTGCTTGCCCTGGTGCTTGACGACCTTGCCGGTGAAGAGCCTCTCGATGATCTCGATCGCCTCGACCAGCCGCTCCAGCCGCGTCGGCGCCTCCGGCCAGTACGAGCCGACGATGTGCTCGTTGAGCGCCTCGCCCGCCCCGAGGCCGAGGTAGAACCGGCCCGGGTACATCGCCTCCAGCGTCGCGGCGGCCTGCGCCAGCACCGCCGGGTGATAGCGCCACCCCGGCGGCGTCACACCGGTGCCGAAGCGCAGCGATGTCGTCGCGCCCAGCGCGCCCAGCCACGCCCAGACGAACGCCGATTGCCCCTGCGACGGCACCCAGGGGTGGTAGTGGTCACTGGCCGTGACGACCGTGAAGCCCGCCTTCTCGGCCTGCTGGCTCCACGTCAGCATGTCGTTGGGATGAAACTGCTCGAACGACGCCGCGTATCCGATGTCACCCATTGTGCTCTCCATGTTGGTTCCTGTCGCCACCCCAAATGGTGCCCGACAATGCTACGCCGCCAACCACTCGTACGGTCGGCCCTTGTGGCCGACCTGCGGCCGGTGACCTGAACCGGCCACAATGGCCGGTTGAACGTGTTCTCCTCGCGATCCGCCAGTTATTGTCCACGCCCACCATTCCGCAAATGGCTCTAGATGAACAGGTTGCGCTCCTCGGCCATGACGAGGTCGCGCCCCGTGCCGGCCGCGTTCGACGCCTGCCACGCATAGCCGCGGATCACCGCCACCGGCCGCCGTGCCGTCTTGTGCATCACCAGCTCGGCCGCGCTCGCCAGCTCGTCCGCGACCGCGAGCACCGTCGCCCGCAGCTCGTAGCCGTCGGGATCATGCTGCCCGCGGTAGTCCGCAAGCGGCGCGATGCCGGCGACGCCGATCGCAATGTTGACGATGCCGTTGCGCCACGGACGCCCGAAGGAATCCGTGATGACGACGCCGACGGGACGCTCATCCGGGCCCGCCTCCGGGAAGAAGCGCGCCGTCAGCCCGGCGCGAATCCGCTCCGCCGAGGCGTCAGGATCGACCGGCAGCAGGCAGACCATCTCCGGTCCCGCGTTCGACGCATCGACGCCGGCGTTGGCGCAGATGAACCCGTGCCGCGTTTCGGCGATGATCAGCCCGCGCGACATGCGGACGATCCGCTTCGCCTCCCGCAGCACGACCTCGACCTGCCGCGCGTCCTTGCCCCAGGCGGCCGCCCACGACTCGGCGAACGCCGACGGCGTCACCGTCGCGAGCCTGACGAGCTGCCCTTCCGCCTTGCTGACGATCTTGTGCGTGACGACGACGACGTCGCCCGCCCGCAGGCCACCGGTGGACGCGACGATCGCGTCGGCGATGATGCCCTCGATCTCGTCGCCCTGCGCGACCTCGCCAATGCCGTCCACGGGCAGGATGTGGACGGCGTCGTCACTCGAATGATTCACGACCCTCAAGCGCCTTTCAGTGCAACCAGTTGCTCGGCAGGTGGCGCCGACCGCTCCGGGGAGTCCTCCAACGCGGCGAGCAGATGCTCGCGCGTGGCGATCGGCAGCCGCTGCCAATCATCGGGCGTATCCAGATCGAGCGCCACTCCCCGAAGGTTGAGGTGCTCGGGCGACATGTCCAACCGGCGCGCCTCGTCCGTGTGGCGCCGGTAGCTATCGTCGCCGAACGCGAACGCGAAGCGACGCCCACCCTCGACCCCTAGCCGCAGCAGCAGCGCGTTGGTGCCCGCCCGGTGCCGGTCGGGCGCGATGACCACCGTCGCCGCGGCGCCGGCGAGTCGGGCGATCTCTTGGTCGTCGATGGCGGGAAGATCGCCGGGCAGCACGAGCATCGCGCCGAACCCATGCGCGACGGCCCAGTCGCGGCCGTGCTCGAGCGCCCCGTTGAGACCGATCCGGTCCCGCCCCTGCGGCAGCACGGTGACACCCGCCGACATGGGCAGCTGCAGCCGCACCACCTCTGGCTCGTGCGTCACGATCAGGACATGATCGACCGCATTGGACGCCTCGGCGGCACGCACCGTCCGGCGCAGCATCGCCCAGGCGAGCTGCGCCCGCTGGCGCTCGGAGAAGAGCGGCCCCAGCCGGCTCTTGGCGCCCCGCGAACCGCGAAAGGGGATGACGACGAGGGTGGCCGTCACGGGCGCACCGTCGAGGACAACGCCGCGATGTCCCGCAGGATCTCGCCGGCGAGCCGGGCACGGTCGACGGGGTCGCCCATGATCGTCTGCCGTACGGCGACCCGCATGCCCAGCTTCGCGATCGGTCCGGCCAGGTCGCGGTCGACCTCGTCGATCACCATCAGGTCGACCAGCCCCTCGTAGAACCGCGCCACGCCCAGCGCCGAGACCTCGATACCCTTGGCCTCCAACATCCGGTCGGCCGGCCCCTTGAGCGCCTTGCCGCCGACGATCGGGCTCACCGCCACGACCGTCGCCCGGCTCGCCGCGATCGCCTCCCGGATGCCTGGCACGGCGAGGATCGGCCCGATGCTGACGAGCGGGTTCGAGGGGCAGAGGATGATGGTCTCCGCCGCCGCGATCGCATCCGCCACACCGGCCGCGGGCCGCGCCTTCTCGATCCCGGTGAAGCGCACGTCGAGCACGTCGTCCGCATGGCGGCGCGCGACGAAGTAGTCCTGGAAGGCGAGCCACCCGTCGGCCGTTCGCACCTGCGTGGCGACCGCGTCGTCCGTCATCGGCAGCAGCCGCGGCTTGATGCCGAGGCGGGCCGCCAGCTCGCCGGTGATCGTCGAGAGCGGCTGCCCCGACCGCAGCCGGTGCGTGCGAAGGATGTGCGTGGCGATGTCCTGATCCCCGACGAGAAACCACGGATCCTCGCCGTAGCGAGCGATCGCGTCAAGCGTGGCGCGGGTATCCCCGGCGATGCCCCAGCCGGTGGCCGGGTTCGCCATGCCGGCCAGGGTGTACATCACGGTGTCGAGATCGGGACTGATGTGCAGGCCCCAGAGTGAGAAATCGTCTGCCGAATTGACGATGGCTGTGAGATCATGGCCCGGGATCGCGGCGGCGAGTCCCTGAACAAGCTTTGCCCCACCGACGCCGCCCGCCAATGCGACGACCTTGCCGTTCGGATATGTCACACTCACCTCATGCATCTCTTGATTCGCCGGCCCCGGGCGCCGTCGGTGCGCACACCGGACACGATAGCCCTCTTTTCCGCGGCGAATCCGGTCGTCAGTGCCCGAGCGGTCACTACACGACGGTTACCTACTAGTCACATGATACCGGCAAAGGTGCCCAGGAGAACACATGCGCGAGATCGGACTCACGGACGCAGTATCTCCCCTCGTGATGGCCATCGACATCGGCTCGTCCTCTGTCCGCGCACTCCTCTACGACGCGCACGGCAATCAGATCAGCGCCACTGAGCACCAGGAGCCCCACTCCCTGCGGACGACGCCGGACGGCGGTGCGACGGCAGACCCGGACCACCTGGTGGAGCTCGCCTTCGCCTGCCTCGACCATGCCCTCGCCAACGCGGCGGCGCGCCGGGGCGACATCGCCGCCGTCGCCATGTCCTCGTTCTGGCACAGTCTCCTCGGCCTCGCCGCCGGCATGACGCCCACCACGGCGGTGCTCATGTGGGCCGACAAGCGCTCGGGCAACGACGCCATGGCGCTCGCGGCCGCACTGGACGGCGAGCGCATCCACGCCGAGACCGGCTGCCGCCTGCATTCCAGCTACTGGCCGGCCAAGCTCCGCTGGCTGCAACGCACGGCCCCGGACGTCTTCGCGGCAACGCGAACGTGGGTCTCCCTGCCGGATTACGTCTCCTACAAGATCCATGACGAGCTCTCGACGTCGATCTCCATGGCCTCCGGCACCGGCATCATGCGGGTCAGCGGCGCCGCGTGGCATCAGCCAATGCTCGACGCGCTGGGCATCCCGTTCGACGCGCTGCCGAAGCTGACCGACCGCGACGTCGCATTCCCGAAGCCACGGCCCGAGCTCTGCGCCCGCTGGCCCGAGCTGGCCGGGGTGCCCTGGTACCCGGCGATCGGTGACGGCGCGGCGGCGAACGTCGGCGCCGGCTGCGTCGGCAGTGATCGCATTGCGCTCACGATCGGCACCTCCGGCGCGATGCGCGCGATCTCCCAAGACGATCACGACTATGAAGACCCCGTCAAGCCGCTCTCGCCCAAGCTCTGGCGATACCGGCTCGACCGCAGTCATCGCGTCGCCGGCGGCGCGCTGAGCAACGGCGGCAACATCACCGCCTGGCTCGCCAACGTGGGCTCCGGCGCGTCGTTCGACGATCTCACCGCCGAGGCGAAGACGGTCGCGCCGGACGGCCATGGCCTCACCGTGCTCCCCTTCTTCGCCGGCGAGCGGTCGCCCTCGTGGAACGACCGCGCCACCGGCACGATCACCGGCCTCCACCTCGGCACGACGCGCGGCGAGCTCTTCCGCGCGTTCCTCGAGGCCACCGCCTACCGCTTTGCCTCGATCTACGAGGACCTTCGCCATCTTGTGGCTCCCGAGCACGAGATCCACGCCAATGGCGCCGCCGCGCTCGGATCGCCGCTCTGGCTGCAGATCATCGCCGACACGCTGCGGCACAGCATCGACGCGCTCGACGCCGAGGCCGAAGCCTCCGCGCGCGGGGCGGCGATCTGCGCGCTGGAGTCGATCAACGCCATCGACACGCTGCTCTCGGCGCCGCATTCCGTGGTACACACGTACGCGCCGGACCCCACGCGCGGTGACATCTACGCCCGCGGCCGCGCGCGGCTGGAATGGCTGGAGACAACGCTCGACCAAGCCCGCGCTGGTTCTCCGTAGCAGATGATACGACCGAGCCAAAGACGAGAAGCGGTAGCGGGCCCTTGCCCGGCGGCAATCTCCTCCTCTTTGAGGTGAAGGAAGACATCGCTTCGTAGCGGAAACGTGCGGAGGACGTGCGGCGCTACCACGGTCTCACAGGGCACCAAGGCAGCAGTGGCCTGCCCTGCCCCTGCGGGCGCCCCTCCGGGCGAGCGCAGTCGAACGGGTCCTCCCCGACACCCGAAATGGCACAACCCGTTAAGGAGCTCCTCAGCCATGTCATCGACACCTGACATCAGCACCCCCGCGTCCCGGATCGACATCCTCTGGGTGCTCGCGCATCCGGACGACGAGTCGTTCGGCAACGCCGGGACGATGCTGCTGGCCGCCGACGCGGGCATCACCACCGGCCTCGTCTGTGCCACCCGCGGCGAGGTCGGCGAGATTCGCGATCCCGCGCTGGCGACCCCGGCGACGCTCGGCGCCGTCCGCGAGCAGGAGCTCCGGTCGGCGATGCGCCTGGCGAAGCTCACCGAGCTGCGGCTGCTCGGCTTCCGCGACTCCGGCATGGCCGGCACGCCGGAGAACGACGACCCACGCGCATTCATCAACGTCCCCATGGACACCGCCGTCGCCCACGTCGTGAGCCACATCCGCGAGCTCCGCCCCCGCGTCGTCGTCACCTTCGGCCCGGACGGCGTCTACGGCCACCCGGATCACATCCGGATCGGCGCGGTCACCGATGAGGCGGTCCTCGCCGCCGCGCGGGACGACCAGCCGGGGCTCGGTGCGCCTTGGCGCATCGACGCGCTCTACCACGTCGCCTCCCCCCGCGAGCAGCTCCTGCGCATGCGTAGCCATCCGGAGAGCCCGTTCGCGAAGATGTCGGAAGAAGAGGTTGCCCGCTTCGGCACGCCGGCGGCCGAGATCACACACTGGATCGACGTCGCCAGCAAGCTCACCGCCAAGCACGCGGTCCTGATGCAGCACCGGACCCAGATCAGCCGCGACAATCCGCTCACGGACCTGAACAGCGACGTCATCCGCACCCGCTTCGGCCGCGAGACCTACGCGCGCGTCTCCCTGCCGTGGGACGCGACAGACGCCTCGCCGGACCCACTGGCACGGCTGGAGGCAACCTTCCCGGCCACCCGCGAGCCGTTCCCGGCCTCCGCGGCGGCCACGGAGGTGAACGCCTGATGCATATTCTCGTCACCGGTGGCGCCGGGTTCATCGGCAGCCATCTCGTCGAGCGCCTCGTGCGCGACGAGCATCACGTCGTCGTCGCCGACAACTTCCTGACCGGCGTGCAGGGCAACCTCGACCACCTGCGCGACCGACCCAACCTGCGCGTCGTGCCGCAGGACATGTCGCAGCCGCTGCGCTGGGAACTGACCGACGAGCGGTTCGACCGCATCTACAACCTCGCCAGCCCCGCCAGCCCGCGCGGCTACAGCCGCTACCCGATCGAGACGCTTCTCGTGAACGGCCAGGGCACCTACCACGCGCTCGAGCTCGCCCGGCTGCACGGCGCCCGCTTCCTCCAGGCCTCGACCTCCGAGGTCTACGGCGACCCCCTGGTTCATCCGCAGCCGGAGACCTACTGGGGCAACGTCAACCCGACCGGTCCGCGCGCATGCTACGACGAGGGCAAGCGCTACGCCGAGGCGCTCGTGACCTCCTACGTCCGCCAGCATCAGGTCGACGCCCGCATCGCCCGCATCTTCAACACCTACGGCCCACGTTCCGCGCCGTCCGACGGCCGCGTCGTGCCGAACTTCTGCATTCAGGCGCTCGAGCACCGGCCAATCACGATCTACGGCACCGGCGAGCAGACCCGCTCCTTCTGCTATGTCGACGACCTGGTCCGCGGCTTCCTGATGCTGATGGAGCAGGACGGCCTTGGCGGCGAGGTGGTCAACCTCGGCAATCCGGAGGAGCACACGATTCTGGAGTTCGCCCAGCGCATCGTCCATCTCTCCGGCTCGACCGGTGGCCTCGTCCACGAGCCGCTGCCGCAGGACGACCCCCAGCGCCGCCGCCCGGACATCGCGAAGGCCAAGCGCCTGCTCGGCTGGCAGCCGGAGGTCCCGCTCGACGATGGCCTGCGCCGCACTATCGCCTTCTTCCGCGGGACCCTTGCCAACCCCGAGCGGTTCTAACCGCGAAGAGAGCTACGCACCAAACCACCCCTCTCAGGGCCTGAGCAAAAGCCTGCCCTGGTAGCGTCGGATCTTGTGCCCGACGTTATGGGGCCGGCAAAGGGCCGTCCCGTGAGAGGAAGCTCGCCCGCCAACAATCCACCCTCATTCAGAGCGCAGCGATGAACCCCACGCAAAGCGCATCGGCCACCACGTCCGGTGAGCCAGGGATGACCGTAACGCGCACACCCTTCGGGGTGCTCCGCTACGAGTTTGGAAGGAGTTGTTTTCCCGTCGGGGACGACGTGAACGCGCTTACTGCCTGTCAGGGCACCCGCCTGCGGCGCGTTCCATCGCCGGCCCTGCGCAGGATCGAATGGGTCGTCCCGCGCCCCGGCCACCACGCGCGGTGCGCAGCGCGCCGCCGCCCCCCGTCGTACGGTCGGCCGTTGTGGCCGACCTCCGGGGCGTGGCCAGCATGGTGCCGTCGTCGCCGCGCCCCCGCAGGGTGGGCGCCGTCGGCGCGGCCGCCGACCGGTGTACGGGCGGACCCCGGGTCCGCCCTCGTGGCTGATCTCTCCCTCGAAGACAGCCACGTTCCCCCTCTACACCGATAACATGGCCACCTGGCAGCCTTCCATAACGAGCACGGTGCGTAGGGAAAGGCTCGCCCGGCCGAGGCGGAGCCGAGAAGCGGAGCGAGCCCTTGGCCGGGGGATTGAACGCGCCCACCCACCTCAAAGGGCAGACCGCGTCGGCGCGTTCAATGCCCTTCCGACTCCGGTCGCGAAGGCTGCCACATACCCTGCCACCCTTGGCAGCCTTGAAACCGCGTCAGATCAAGGAAAACGGCCAAGACTGCCAATGGCCACGTTGTGTGTGTTGGCAGCCTTCCATAACACCCAGATTCGCACGACCCGCTCCCAAACTGGCCCCTGAAGCGGGCTATACGAGGTCGCCAGATAACTTATAATCAGTACGTGGGATCGAATCGTTTGGCCGGAC
>DATLHE010000118.1:0-23655 GCA_035540335.1 Thermomicrobiales bacterium
GCCAGCATGTCTCGGTTTCTGGCAGCCTGCGGCGGCCCTGGACCCCGAGCACTGCGGGGCGGGGCTCCTGGGGCGGCGTCGTGACGAGCGCACACCCTTCGGGGTGCGCGGCTACGCCATCGAAGGCTCGTTCTCGGCGCGTAGCGGCGGACAAAGCAACGACCGGCCCGGAGGTGTCTCCGGGGCCGGTCGCGCCGCGTGCCGAGCTCATCGCACGCGGGAGAAGGGGTCGCTAGGTGCCGGCGGCCGGCTCCAGCTTGCCCGTCAGCATCAGCATCGTCGGGATGCCGTCGGCGTACGGGCTGTTCTTGAGGATCGGATCGTCGTCAGCCGGCCACTCGGCGACACGGAGGCCCGCAAGCGCGGCGTTGTTGCCGTAGCGCTCGTAGATCGGGATGATGTTCAGCAGCTCGTTGAACACCTGCGCGATGGTGGTCACCTGGGCGCGCTGCTGCTCCTCGTCGAGGCCCTCGGCCGAGGCGACGACCAGCGCGTTGATGTCCACCGACCCCGCGACGTCGGTCTCCTGCTCGAGCGGGAAGGCCATGCCCTTGCCGCCGTTGTTCAGCGCCAGCGTGTTGTGGGTGAAGAAGGCGGTGGTAAAGGAGTAGTGCGGGTGCGGGTTCGTCGAGCTGCCCCAGCCCTGGATGGCCAGCTGGAACTTGCCCTGGTCGACATCGATGCCGATCTGGGTATGCGTGATCGCCCGCGGGGAGATCTGGAAGCCGAACTCGGTGAGCTGCTCCGACAGGTCCTGACCGGTCGCGGAGTAGTCCGCGAACTCGGCCGGGAAGGCAAGCTCGTAGGCGGCGTCCTTGCCATCCGGCGTCTTCCAGATGTCGCCGTCCTTCGTCCAGCCGGCCTCCTGGAGGAGGGCGGCGGCTTTCTCCTGGTCGTACTCGTACTGATTGAGTTCGGCGGCGTTGGACTCGGCCACCCACTGGGCGACGAGGTTGTCGCTCATGCCCGCCATCATCTTCACGCCGACGCCGGAGTCCGCCAGCGAGATCTGGCCGGCCCGGTCGCGGTCGATGGCGTGGGCGAGCGCCTGGCGCACCTTCTTGTCCTCGAACTCCTTGAGCTGTCCGAAGTTGAAGAGCAGCGCGGCGCCGCCGTACGTGGGCGGACGGAGGACGCGGATCTCGTTGGCGATCATCTCCTTCTCGGTCGCCGGGGCGAAGCCGTGGGTGGCGTAGTCGATATCCTTCGAGAGGACGACCGCCGAGATCGTGTCGGTCTCGCCGTTGAAGTTGACGATGGTGTCGAACTTCGCCATGTCGGCGTAGACCGACTTGTCGTTCTTCGGCATGTTGAACTGCGCGTTGGTGATGCTGGCCGCGTCGATTGTGTACGGGCCGGTCACCGGGACGTTCTCGGGGCGGAACTGGTTGAACTGGTCGAGGAGCTGCTTGCCCTCGGGATCGTCCAGCGTCTTGCCACCGCCGAAGAGGTCGCGGGCCTTCTGCGCCCACTCGCCGTAGACGGAGGAGGGGCGGGGGGAGGTGCGCACGACGTAGCGCTCGACGACGGTGGCCGGCTTGGCCATGTGGAAGTTGACGGTGTAGTCGTCCAGGGCCTGCACATCATCGATGTACTCCCAGACGGTGTTGGACATGATCCGCAGCACCCAGAAGGTGTCGACGACGTCCTGCGCGTTGAACGGCGCATCGTCGGACCAGGTGACATCCTGGCGGAGCTTGACCTGAAGGGTGTCCGCGTTGAGGTCGATGCCGCCGGCGGCCGGCGAGGCGCTGGGGCTGGCCTCCGGGGTCGCGGCCGGGCTGGCGCCGGGGGTGGCGGTGCCGGTCTGGATGAACGCCCATTCGGTGGCGAGGAGCGGCAGCCACTCGTTGTTCGCCCAGTAGAGCATGCCCATCGGGACATACATGAGGTCGCCGTAGATGTTGGGCGGGTTCATGATGCCGTTGGTGACGAACGTGTTGAAGTGCCCACCGGCGCCGGGGTCGAGATAGGGCCACGCGGAGTGGAACTCCGAGCCACCGTCCTGCGCCATGACGGCGCGGCCGAAGCCGGACGGCAGGGCCCCGCCCGCCAGCATCGCCGCGGCAAACGCTGCGCCGCTCGTACCGAGGAATCGCCGCCGCGACACCGCGCGCTCCAACACCGAATTCCGAATGTCGTTCTGGTCCACCGTGTCCTCCGAGCTCATTCCAAGAATGGTCTGACGTCCTACTTTGGATCCCGCGTGGATTGGTCACGAACGAGTGCTGTGGCCTGGTCCTCCCTTCCTGCGTCCTGCGCACGATCATGTGAGTGGTCACTCGTCAGATCACGATGCCGGGCGTCCGGCGTGTGATTACGATCCCGACCGGCGTTCCCGGGAGCGCGGCGCACGCGCATGCGCGAGGCCACATCTGGTTCCTGCGTCATCTGTCCACATATGGACCGGTGGCGTTGAACGCCCCGACGGGAGACAAGGTCATTTAGCTGTCGAGCGACATGTGGCCGATTATAGAGGATTGCGCGGGAGATGACACACCGGGGGCGCGAGGCGGGTGGGCGTTGGTCGACCACGGTCGGCCACCGCCCGCAGGGGCAGGGCTGGGCGTACGGAAACGTCATGCCGGCCACAGGCGCGGCACACGAGGGCTCGCTCCGCTTCTCGCCCCAACGGGCTCGGCCGAGGCCCGACGCTACCGGGGTGCGGGGCTCCTGGGTGTCGCGGCGGGAATGGCAACGACCCCGGGGAGGATTCCCCGGGGTCGTTGGGTTGCTGTCTGCTCGCGGGCGCGGGACTAGCCCTGCGCCGGCTCCAGCTTGCCCGTGTAGATGAGCATCGTCGGGATGCCATCGGCGTACGGGCTGTTCTTGAGGATCGGGTCGTCATCCGCGGGCCAGGCGGCGACGCGGACGCCCTCGAGCGCGGCGTTGTTGCCGTAGCGCTCGAACAGCGGCACGATCGGCAGGAGCTCGTTGAAGACCTGCGCGATGGTGGTCACCTGCGCCTGCTGCTCCTCCTTGTTCAGGCCCTCGGCGGAGGCAACGGTCAGCGCCTCGAGATCGACGGTGCCGGCGACCTCGGTCTCCTGCGTCAGCGGGAAGGCGATGCCCTGGCCACCGTCGTTCTTCGCCAGCGTGTTGTGGGTGAAGAACGCCTGGGTGAAGGAGTAGTGCGGGTGGGGGTTGTTGGAGCTGCCCCAGCCACGGATGGCGAGATCGAAGTTCCCCTTGTTGACGTCGATCGGCTGCTGCGTGTGGGTCACGGCGCGCGGCGCGATCTCGATGCCGAACTGCGTCAGTTGATCCGCGAGGTCCTGACCCGCCGCCGACCAGTCGGCGAACTCGGCCGGGAAGAGCAGCTCCCACTTGGCGTCCTGCCCGTCCGGCGTCTTCCAGCGGTCGCCGTCCTTGGTCCAGCCGGCCTCCTGCAACAGGGCGGCGGCCTTCTCCGGGTCGTACTCATACTGGTTGAGGCTGGCGACGTTCGACTCCGACATCCACTGCGGGACCAGGTTGTCGCTCATGCCGGTCATGTAGGTCTGGGCGATGCCGGAGTCGGCGAGCGCGATGGTGCCGTTCTGCTCGCGGTTGACCGCATGAGCGATGGCCTGCCGGACACGCTTGTCGGCCCAGGCCGTCAGCTTGGCGTAGTTGATGAAGAGGGCCGGGCCGGAGTACACGGGCGGCCGCAGGACGCGGAGACCCGTGTCCATCATCTGCTTCTCGGTGGCGGGCGAGAAGCCGTGGGTGGCGTAGTCGATGTCCTTGGAGAGGACGACGGCGGAGATCGTGTCGGTCTCGCCGTTGTAGTTGACGATCTTGTCGAACTTGGCGTTCTCCGCATTCCACGCCTTGTCGTTCTTGACGAGCGACATCTGGGCGTTGGTGATGGAGGCCGGGTCGATCATGTAGGGACCGGAGGCAGGGACATTCTCGGGGCGGAACTGGTTGAACTGGTCGAGGAGCTGCTTGCCCTCGGGGTCGTCCATTGTCTTGCCGCCGGAGAAGAGGTCGCGCGCCTTCTGGGCCCATTCGCCGAAGACGGACGACGGGCGCGGCACGGCGACGCGGATCGCGTAGCGCTCGACCTCGGTCGACGGGACGGACATGTGCAGCTGCACGGTCAGGTCATCGACGGCCTGGACGTCGTCGATGTACTTCCAGATGGTGTGCGACATGATGCGGAGACACCAGAAGGTGTCGACGACATCCTGCGCGGTGAACGGCGCGTCGTCCGACCAGACCACGCCCTCGCGGAGCGTGATCTGGAAGGCATCGGCGTTGGGATCGATGCCGCCCGCGACCGGGGTCGCGCCGGAGGCGCCGCCGGTGCTGACGAACGCCCATTCGGTGGCGAGCAGCGGCAGCCACTCGTTGGAGCCCCAGTAGTACATGCCGAGCGGCTGGAGAATGAGATCGCCGTAGACGGTGGTCGGCGGCGGCAGGATGGCGTTCGTCACGAAGCTGTTGAAGTGGCCACCGGCCCCGGGATCGAGGTACGGATAGGCGGCGTGGTACTCGGACGAGCCGTCCTGGGCGACGACCGCGCGGCCGAAGGTGCCCGGCAGCGCGCCGCCGGCGAGCATCGCCGCGGCAAACGCCGCGCCGCCCGTGCCGACGAAGCGGCGCCGCGACACGGCGTTCCCCATGAATCCGTCCTTCAGGTTCTTCTGAGACATGCGTCCTCCACAACGACCGAACGTGAATTCGTCGAACATACGATTACCCGAAACATCGGAGCATGGACCCGGCGTGCGGTGCACATTGCACGCAAAGACCCGTGACGGCGGCGGCGCGCTCCGTGCGCCGTCCCCGCCCATCTCTCGGCGGTCTGACCGATGTGATGTGCCGTGATGGTGTGCGGCGCCTTGCGTGGGCCGCGGTGACATCAAGCTACTCTCGAGACTGCCTAGCGCTTCTGATGAATCTTTGACGCCACACGCGCCGAGGTCAAGGCGTTCGGGTCGGAATCGCGCATGGCATCACGATCGCGCGGCCGCGATGGGATGCGCCCCAGGGTCGACACGGGGTCGGCCCGTACGATGGCATCGGCCCCTGGGGTCACTGCCGTCGCCGCGCACCCGAAGGGTGTGCGCCGTTGTCGAACCGTGGCGCGCCGTCGTAGGGGCCGTCCCTGCGAAGCTGTGCCGGCCCGATGCCGCGCAGCGGCTTAGCAGACGCCGGGTACACGACCCGGCGCTACCGTGACGGGCATCAAGGGCGATCAGGGCCGATCCTACGACTTGCGGTCGACCGCGTCAGTCGGCGGCGCGGTCGACGCCCATGTCGCCGGTCGGCTCCAGGTCGCGGCCGGTGCCGCCGTTCTGGATGCTGCGGACGACGGGATGACAGGCCACCTCGCGGCCGTTGCCGACGTCGACGAGCGGCGGGACGACGGTGTCGCAGAGTCCCTTCTCCCAATAGGGGCAGCGGGGGTGGAAGACGCAGCCGGAGGGCAGGTTGTTGAGGTTGGGGATGTCGAGGCTGCGCAGCTGGAGCTTCTCCTTCGACCGGGTCAGGTCGGGATCGGCCTCCGGGATGGCGGCGGCGAGGGCACGGGTGTAGGGATGCAGCGAGCGGCCGATGAGCTGCGGCGTGCGGCCGTGCTCGATCAGCTTGCCGACGTACATGACGCCGACGTTGCCCTCCCACGCGAAGTATTTCACGACCGCGAGATCATGGGTGATGAAGAGGAAGGTGACGCCGAGCTCGTTGCGGAGCTTGAGCATCGTGTTGAGCAGGCTGACGCGGATCGAGACGTCGACCATCGAGACGGCCTCGTCGGCGATGATCACCCGCGGGTTGAGGGTCATCGCCCGCGCCACGGAGATGCGTTGGCGCTGGCCGCCGGAGAGCTGGTGCGGGTACTTGTCGATGAAGTTCTCGACGGGCCGGCAGTCGACGAGCTCCAGCAGCTCGGCGGCGCGCTTCGTCGCCTCGCGGCGGTTCTTGACGATCTTGTGCTTGAGCAGCGGCGCCCGCAGCATGTCGCCGATCGTGTGGATCGGGTTCAGCGAGGCGTACGGATCCTGGTGGATGATCTGGACGGACTTGCGATAGCGCGAGAACTCGTCCTTGGACATCTCGTTGATGTCCTTGCCCTCATAGAGCACCTGGCCACGGGTCGGCTTGAGCAGGCCGGCGGCCATGCGGGCGACGGTCGTCTTGCCGGAACCGCTCTCGCCGACGAGGCAGAGGATATCGCCCTGGTTGAGGTCGAACGACACGTTGTCGACGGCGGTGATGAGGCCGCCGCGAGTGTCGAATTCGCGGACCAGGTTCTTCAGGGACATCACGGGCTCAGTCATGTGCTTCTCTTCTCCTCAGGGATTCGGGGTGGCGCCGTTCGCGCGGACCTGGCCCGTCGGCCATGGCCGCCCGGACGACGACGGCGCGGCCATCGCGCTAGCCGACGACCTCGGCGACGTCCTCCATCCGCTCCCAGATGTCCTGATCCTTGGTGACCTTGTCGTGGTGGTGGCAGGCGGCGAGGTGGGTGCCGCCGACGTCGATGAGCGGCGGGTCCTCCCGCAGGCAGATCTCGGTGTGGTAGGGGCAGCGCGGATGGAACGGGCAGCCGCTCGGGACCTTGAGCAGGTTCGGCGTGGAGCCGGGGATCGCGGTGAGCGGCGTGAACTCCTCGCCGACGATCGGCGGCACGGCGTTGAGCAGGCCGACGGTGTAGGGGTGCTTGGGCGAGTAGAAGGTGTCGCGCACCGGGCCGTACTCGACGATCTCGCCGGCGTACATCGTCGCCACCCGGTCGGCGAGCTCCGCCGCGAGCGAGAGGTCGTGCGAGATGAAGATCATCGTGAAGTCGAGCTGGTCACGCAGGTTGCGGATGACGTCGATGATCGCGCGCTGGGTCAGGATGTCGAGCGCGGTGGTCGGCTCGTCGAGGATGATCAGCTGCGGCTCGAGGAGCAGGCTGAGGGCGATCGAGACGCGCTGGCGCATGCCGCCGGAGAGCTCGTGCGGATAGGCGTCGAAGACGCGCTTCGGGTCGAGCTGGACCATGCGGAGCAGCTCGAGGGTGCGCTCCTCGACCTCCTTGCGGTTGCGGCGGCCGTGGGCCTTGGCGGTCTCCCAGAAGGTGTCCTTGACGCGCATGACGGGGTTGAGCGAGTTCTGCGCGGCCTGGAAGGTCATCGCGCACTCTTCCCAACGGATCTTGCGGAAGGCCTTGTTGTCCATGGAGAAGAGGTCGTAGGTCTGCCCCTTCGAATCGCGGTACATGGCCTTGCCCTTGGCGATCCGGGCGCTGCGGACGAGCATGCGGAGGAGGGCGAAGCCCATGGTGGACTTGCCGGAGCCGCTCTCGCCGATGAGGGCGACGGCCTCGCCCTGGCGGACGTCGAGGTTCACGCCGCGAACGGCCTGCATCCAGCCGAACGGCGTCTTGTACTCGACCCAGAGGTCTTCGATGGAGAGGATCGTGGGCGCGGTGGAGGCGGCGGTGCCGCGGATGGCGGCGCGGTCATCGATCCGGGCGTCGGGAGCCACCTGGTCCTTCTGTGGTGTGGGTGCGGTCATCATGCGTCTCCGTGGTGCAGCAGGGTTGTCGGCGATGATCTGGCCCTGCGGGCCAGTGGTCGGCCCCAAGGGCCGACCGTACGGCGTGGTCCTCGGCGCTAGGCCTCGCGGAGGCGAGGATTGAAGACGTCCTCGAGCGACCGGGCGATCAGGGTCAGCGACCAGAGCAGCATGACGATCATGAAGATGGGCGCGAGCAGGCCGAGCATGCTGTCCTTGTTGAAGACGGCGCCCTGGCGATAGGCCTCCTGGATCATCAGGCCCCAGTTGTCGCCGGAGAGCGAGACGAGGCCGAGGAAGTAGAGGATGACCTGGCCGTAGATGGCGCCGGTCATGCCGAACACGAAGTTGATGATGATGTAGCTGGCCATGTTCGGCAGGACTTCGCGGAAGAGGATGCGCGGCAGGCCGAGGTCGAGCATCCGCGCGGCCTCGACATACTCGCGCTCCTTGAGCGAGAGGACCTGCGAGCGGACGGCCAGCAGCAGCGTCGGCCAGCCCGTGGCGGCGAGGATGAGCGCCAGCAGGATGGGGCTGTCGAGGCGGACGAACGCCGCCAGCACGCCGAGCAGGATGATGGTCGGCACCGTGAGGACGACGTCGGTGATGGTGAGGACGGCGGTGTCGAACCGGCCGCCGAGTATCGCCGCGAGCGCGCCGAAGGTGATGGCGATGAGTGTCGACGTCAGGGCCGCCATCGTGGCGACGATGATCAGGCTGTGCCCGCCGTGGACGATCTGGAACCAGATGTCGCGGCCGCGGTAGTCGAAGCCGAGCGGGTGCTCCCAGCTGGGCGGCCCGTAGATGTTGGCGACGTCCGTGCGGTTCGGGCCGGGCATGAAGAAGGGCCCGATGAACGAGAGCAGGAGGATGACGCCGAGGATGATGATCCCGAGCGTGCCCATCTTGTTGCGGGAGACGAAGACCCGCCAGAAGCTCTTCTTCTGGAACTCCGCCGCATCCTTGCCGGAGGCGGCAGGCAGATTGGAGGTATCGATCGTTGCCTGGGCCATGTCTGCCTATCCCTTCGAGCGGATGCGCGGGTCGAGCCGGCTGTAGAGCAGGTCGGCGATGAGGTTCGCGACGACCACGGAGATGGTGATCATCAGGAAGATGCCCTGCAGCGTCGAGTAGTCGCGCTGCTGGATCGCCTCGAAGAGGCGCTGGCCGATGCCCTGGTACTGGAAGATGGGCTCAACGAGGAGCGAGCCGCCGACGACGAAGCCGATCGAGATCGTCAGCTGGGTGAAGAGCGGCAGGATGGCGTTGCGGCCGACGTAGAAGAGCAGCACCCGCCATTCGGGGATGCCGCGGGCGCGGGCGGCGGTGACGTAGTCCTCCTCCAGCGCGGAGATCGTGCTGCTCTTCATGAGCAGCATCCAGCCGCCGATGCTGGTGAGGACGTAGACGGACACGGGAAGGATGGCGTGGTAGATGGCGTCGCCGAAGAAGGCGAGGCTGAACTCGACCTGCTGGCCGCTGGAGATGGAGCCGCGCATGTCGGTGTAGGGGATCCAGCCGAGCTGGACCCCGAAGAAGACGATGACCATCAGGGCCAGCAGGTAGTTCGGGATCGAGTTGGTGAGCGACGCGAAGGTCGTCATGATGTTGTCGAGCTTGCCGCCGCGGCGGTAGGCCATCAGCATGCCGATCAGGCTGCCGAGGAAGAAGGAGATCAGCAGGGCCGAGCCGACGCTGAAGACCGTCCACCAGATGCGCGACTGGATAATGCTGGCGACTGAGGTGCCGGAAACGACGACGGACATGCCGAGATCGCCCTGGGCGAGGTTCTTGAGGTAGTCGAAGTACTGCAGGATCATCGGCTGGTCGGTATCGATCGCGAAGAGCGAGCGCGCCTGGTTGGCGGCCTCCTCGTACGAGTACCCGTACTGCGTGATCTGCTGGTTGATGTAGACCTCGATCGGGTTGCCCGGGAGCAGCCGAACGAGGAAGAAGATGAGCGTGGAGACGAAGAAGATCGTCAGGACCGCCCGAAAGAGGCGGCGCAGCAGGTAGTTGTCCAGCAGGGACTTGACCCGCGAACTGCGCCTCGGCTCCTCTTCCGCGCCAACGACGGCCGCTTCGGGTGTCATTGCCACCATAACCGTATCACTTTCCTTATGACGACAGATCGGCCTCGGACGCGTGCGGTGACGTGCCATTGGGACGGCATAATGCATGCCGCCCGCATTGATTCCCCAGCTCCGCGCCGAGCGTACCTCGGACGACTCAACGGGACGCCGCTGTCCCAGGATCACGCTCTCACCGATTCGATCATTCCCGAATCAGACATCTGCACTGAATGATGCATCAGCATACCCGACCGGTTTTCCTTGCCGCAAACCCCGGTGAGGCAATGCTGCACGTCCATTCCGGCATCCCTATATAAAGGAAAGCGGGTTTCCATACGGGTAGGCCCCGCGCCAGCGGAAACACGTCATCCTGAGCGCCTCCACGTAGCGCCGGGCACACCCCTCCGCCCCCAGGGCCGAGGCTACCGTGCGCCTTACTCACAACCATCCTGATCCTGAGCGCAGCAAAGGGTCGCCCGGCCGAGGCGTAGCCAAGGGGTCGCTCCGCTTTTCGCCCCTCTCGGACTCACCCGGGGGGTCGCTCCGCTTCTCGCCCCTCTCGGGGCTCACCCGGGGGGTCGCTCCGCTTCTCGCCCTGCGGGCTCGGCCGGGAAGCGGAGCGAGCCCTTGGTGTCGCACCTGCGGCCGGGGTCGAAGGATTCCCCGGCGCCGCAGCGCCGGGCTCTCCGGCCGAGCCCTTGCCCCTCGACGTGCGGCTCGGGATGACAGGGCGCGGCGCAGGGAGGGCAGGCTTTCATGCCTGCCGATTGTCCCCGGCCACACGGCCTTCCCAGACCCGGGGCAACCGAATCACGCCCCAGTTACGGTCAGGCCGTTACCACTGGAACGGGCGCCTGACGCCGCGCCGACTCGTACGCGCAGAGCGCGACCTGCAGGGCGCGCAGGCCGTCGACGCCCGTCACCAGCGGCTCCGTGTCGTTCCGCACGGCGTCGATGAACGCCGTCACCATCTCGGGGTCGCCGGTGAACTCGACCGCGTTCCGGGTGTAGCTGGGCGTGCGAACCTCGGCGATCTCGAGGTCGTTGTTGTAGGCGTCCAGCGCCAGCACGCCGCTCTCGCCGATGATGTCGATGGTCACCCCGCCCCAGGTCGGCCAGTTCTTCGGCCGCGACCAGCTGGTGTCGAGGCTGACCGGGATGCCGTTGCTGAGCTTCATCATCAGCAGGCCGGTGTCGTCGGTCGGGATGTCGGAGACGCGGCGGTCGATCTCGGCGTAGACCTCGGTGACCTCGGCGTCGAACATCCAGCGCAGGACGTCGACGACGTGGACCGTATGATCGATCACCGCGCCGCCGCCGGAGAGGGCGGGATCCACGAACCAGCCCTCCTGGAGGGTGCCGGGGTTGCGGGCGGCGATCGCCAGCGGCGTGCCGATGCGGCCGTCCTTGACCGCCTGCTTGAGCGCGACGACGGCGGCGTTGAAGCGCACCGGGAACGCGGTCTGGAGCTTGACGCCGTGCTGCGCGCAGGCGTCGACCATCGCCTGGGCGTCCTCGACGGTCGTCGCCAGCGGCTTCTCGCAGAGGACGTGCTTGCCCGCCTCGGCGGCGGCGATCGTCATCTCCTTGTGGCGCACGTTTTCGGAGCAGATCACGACCGCGTCGAGATCATCCCGCGCCACGACCTCGCGGAAGTCCGCGGCCCACTGCGTGCCGAACTGCGCCGCCGCGGCCTGGCCGCGCTCGGCGTCATCGTCGGCGATCGCCACCAGCTCGACGCCCGGCATGCGCTGCAGCACGCCGGCGTAGCCGAAGGCGTGCTGGTGGGCGAAGCTGAGGATCGCCACCCGGACGGTTTTCTCCACCTGTGTCATACAAGGTTCCTCGGTTTCACGTCAGAAGCGGGACGACGAAGCATTGGTAGGGGCGACGCACCACGTCAGGCCTGCTTCACGGTGCCGTCTTCATTGAAGAAGACCGGCTGGCCGGTGCGCATCGAGTCGAGCACCGCGTTCGCGACGTTCAGCGTCTTGATCCCCTCCCGGCCGTCGACGGGAGCGGGGCTGCCGCTCCGCAGCGCGTCGATGAAGCGCAGCAGCTCACGCAGGTGCGGCGGCTCGACGGTCGGCCGGAGGTAGGCCCGCCCTGGCCGCACGCCCTTCTCGTAGTCGATGCCGGCCGTCGGCTCGAAGGTGACGGTGGCGCTATCTTCGCTCGCGTGGCGGAGCAGGCCGTGTTCCCCGGAGATCTCGATCGAGGTCCGGAAGTTGGAATGCGCCCAGCTCGCCTCGAGATGGGCGATGACGCCATTGCGGAAGCGGAGCGAGGCCATGCTGTAGTCCCGCTTGGTGTGCCACTCGGTGAAGCTGAGCCCATGCGCGAAGACGCGCTCGACCTCGCCAAAGAACCACCGGAGCGTGTCGATCTCATGAATCATGACATCGAGCACCACACCGCCGCTCTTCTCGACGTCGGCGAACCAGGGCGAGCGCTCCATCACCGGCGAGACCAGCCGCGAGGCGCGGACCATGCCGATCTGGCCGAGGGTGCCGGCGTCCAGGATCTCCTTGATCCGCATGTACTCGGAGAAGAAGCGGACGACATGGCCGACCATGAGGGTGACGCCGGCCGTCTCACAGGCCCGCACCATCGCCTCGGCGTCCTCGCTGTTGCGGGCGATCGGCTTCTCGCAGAAGACGTGCTTGCCGTACTTCGCGGCCGTCTCGACGCCGATCCGGTGGGCCCCGGTCGGCAGGGCGACGAGCACCACGTCGACGTTCTCCGCCGAGAACGCCTCGTCGAGCGAAGCCGTGGCGGTGCCGCCGATGTCGGCGACGAGGGCCTCGGCGCGGGGAAGGTCGAGATCGACCACCCAGGTGACCTCGGCCTCGGGGGAGCCGGCCAGGTTGCGGGCATGGGTGGCGCCCATGCCGCCCGCGCCGGCCACGGCGAAGCGAACAGGCCGGGTTCGCAGCTCCTCGGCGGTCGCCGGCCCATTCGCGGAACGTGTTCCTGTCGTCATGCTTGTCCTCTCCGCCCTGTGGCGGTGTCGAGCGATCGATGACCATGCGCCGTGCACACTGCATACAGGTGCGCGCACGTGCCTGCCGCAACGTACTATCTCGCCGGTCAGCGTGCAATATCCATCGGGCAGCAACGCCTGTGCTAGGGTGGCCACTGATGCGCACGCGCCAGCAGCCGACGAGGGGCCGATGAACGTTCCGTTGATTCTCTTCGTGATCGTGATGACGATCATCACCGTCGCCGCGTTCTCGTTCACCGTGCGCGGCCTGCTGGGGGTCAACTTCTCGCTTGCCCGGCTCGTGGCCGCGGGGACCATCGCCTTCCTGCTCGGCGGCGTCATCAACCGGGCGATCCTCGGGCCGGAGCTGGTCGACGCGAGCGAGCTCTTCCCGGCGCTCTGGTTCTACCTCCTGAGCACCGGCATCTCGCTCCTGGCGGGGATGGTGTTCCTCGTCATCGCCGAGCTGCTGGTGCCGAGCAATACCCTCCCCGGGCCGGTCTACATGGTCCGCGCCTTCCGGCGCCTGCTCGGCCGCGCCGCCCGCTACACGCAGATCACCGGCATCATCCTCCGCCACGGCTTGGGCGCCTACCTGCGGGGCGGGCGGCGGGCCGAGCTGAAGACGCCCGAGGGCCGCTCCGCGCTCGCCCGCCAGTTGCGGGAGGCGCTCGATGAGGGCGGCGTGACCTTCATCAAGCTGGGCAGATCCTCTCGACCCGGCGCGACCTGCTGCCGACCGAGTTCATCGCCGAGCTGAGCCTGCTGCAGGACAACGCCGCGCAGCTGCCGTGGGAGGCAGTCCACGCGGTGCTGCGCGAGGAGCTCGTCACCGACGACGTCCACGAGGCCTTTGCCGCATTCGACCGGGAGCCGCTCGCGGCGGCGTCGATCGCGCAGGTGCACACGGCCCGGCTCATCTCCGGGGAAGACGTCGTCGTCAAGGTCCGGCGCCCGGACATCACCGCGCAGGTCGAGCGCGACCTCGACATCGTCGGCCGGCTGGCGGAGCGGGTGCAGCGGAGCACCACCTGGGGGCGGACTATCGGCGCGGTCGACCTGGCGAACGGGTTCGCGGCCGCGCTGCGGGAGGAGCTCGACCTGCGTGTCGAGACGCGCAATCTCGCCGTCGTCGGCGCCGCCGAGGCGCGCAGCGCCCGCTCCAGCCTGCATATCCCGGCGGTCTACGACGATCTCAGCACGGAGCGGGTGCTCGTGATGGAGCGGATCCGCGGCATCCCCCTCGGGGAGGCGGGGTGCGTCATCGACGAGCGCGGGCTGGACCGCCAGATGCTCGCCCGCGACCTGCTCACCTCGCTGCTGCGGCAGATCGTCATCGATGGCACCTTCCACGCCGACCCGCATCCCGGCAACATCATGCTGCTGGACAACAACCGGCTGACGCTGCTCGATTTCGGCTCGGTCGGCCGGATCGACGCCGTGCTCCGGGGCGCACTGGTGCGGCTGCTGCTGACCTTCGAGAACGGTGATCCGATCGCCGCGACGGACGCCCTGCTCGACCTCGTCGAGCGGCCGGAGGCGCTCAACGAGCACCGGCTGGAGCGCACGCTCGGGCAGTTCATGGCGCTCTACCTGGCGCCGGGCGTCCCGCCGGACATGCGGATGTTCGCCGACCTCTTCCGGATCGTTGCGGAGTTCGGGCTCGCCGTGCCGCCGGAGGTCGCCGCCGTCTTCCGGGCGATCGCGACGCTGGAGGGCACGCTGACGGCGCTCGCGCCGGGGTTCAACATCGTCGGCGAGGCGCGGAGCTTCGCGGCGGCCTACCTGGGGGAGCAGCTGCGGCCGCAGGCGGTCAAGAAGACGCTGACCGAGGAGCTGACGACGCTGCTGCCGATGCTGCGGCGGCTGCCGCGGCGCCTCGACCGCATCACCTCCGCGCTGGAGGACGGGCGGCTGAACGTCAATGTGCGGCCGCTCGCGAACAGGCAGGACCAGCGGGTGATGCGGGGGATGCTGCACGAGGCGCTGCTGACGGTGCTGGCGTCGACCGCCGGGTTGATGGCGGTGATCATGATCGGGCAGGACGGCGGGCCGGCGATGACGGACGCGGTGAGCATGTTCCAGTTCCTGGGGTACGCGCTGCTGGTGCTGGCGTTCATCCTCGCGATGCGGGTGCTGGTGCTGATCTTCCGGCCGGCGCGGGGGTGATGGCCCCGAAGGGCACACCCTCCGGAGTGCGCGGCTACGACGGTAGGGCGGCGATATGGCCCTGCGGGCCATCGGGCCGACATTCCCTGCGGGAAGTACGGCCCCTACGCTATCACCCGCCCGTTCCGGCGTCGTAGGGGCCGTACCCGCGAAGCGGTGTCGGCCCGCGCGACCGCAGGTCACAATCACCCCGGCCACAGGTGCGGCACAAGGCCGAGGCTACCGGGGACCGCGTCTGAGGAGGTCCGCCGCCTGCGCGAACCGCCGCACCTGGTCGATGTGAGGGCCGAGATCGCCGATGGGCGCCGCCCGGGCGGTGAACAGGCGGGTCTGGACCTGGCACCAGCAGACGCGGGCCTCGGCGGTGTCGTCCAGCGGAAGCGGCGCGACCTCGCGGTGCCCGGCCAGCAGGGAGGGCACCGCGGCGAGTGGCACGCCCGCCAGATCCCAGACGGGGTCGAGCCAGCCCGCCCCGGCCCAGTCGATCAGGGCGCGGAAGCGGCCATCCCGCGTGTCCACCATCACGTTCGCCGCGTTGATGTCGCCGTGGCAGAGCGTGAGGGGCACATCCGTCAGCACGTGCGGGGCGAGCGCGTCCAGCAGGTCGCGCAGCCAGCGGGCGTCCCGATCGGTGAGGGCGCCGCACGCTCGCAGCTCGTCCACCCAGGGGCGCGGGTCGACCTCCGGCGACTGCCGGAAGGAGCGAAGCGGGATCGGCACGGCGGCGGCGTCCCGGACCTGATGGACGAGCGCGATCTCGCGCCCAACGGCCCGCCAGGTGGTCTCGCCGGCACGGTGACGATCCAGCGGCTCCGCGCGCCGGATGCGGCGGACGATGGAAAAGGGCACCGGGAGGACGTCCAGCGTGTCGTCAAAGGCGATCATTTCCGGCGTGGTCACGCCGAGCGCGCGGCCGACCGGGGCGATGTGAGCGTCGATCCGCACCGCATCGATCGCCGCCGGCTCCGGGAACGGGATCTTGATCACCACGTCGCCGCAGGGGTAAACGCGACTGGTCGCGCCAGTCCAGGGGCGCGGCAGGGCGTCCGGCAGGGGCAGCCCGTGCCTGGCGGCGACGGCGCAGAGCCGCGCGAGATCGATCACCGTGTCGCCGTCATTCTTTGCATGTGGCGCATCATCGCGTATCATCACCCTACTTCAGCTTCTCTCTCGGGAATTGACGCTCGCACCGGCGTTCCGGCCGGTCGCAGGTGAGTGTCGAGACAATCGAATACGTATGGAATCGCTCGACGAACGCAAGGAGGGGTCATGGTCCGAACGCGTCCCGCGAAGATCCTCGTTTCGCTCATCGCCCTCATGCTGCTGGCCAGTCCCAGCGCCATGGCGGCGGATCGGCTCTCGGTCGCGACCGGTGGCACCGGTGGCGTCTACTACCCCTACGGCGGCGCGCTCGCCAACGTGCTGTCGGAGAACCTCGAGGACACCGAGGTCACCGCCGAGGTGACGTCCGCCTCCGTCGACAACATGTACCTGATCGACAGCCACGACGCCGACCTGGCGTTCGTGCTCTCGGACACCGCCTTCGACGCGGCACAGGGCAACGACCCGTTCGAGGCTCCGATCAACGCCCAGGCGCTGGTCACCCTGTATGACAACTACACGCAGATCGTCGCCAAGGACGACGGCAGCATCAACAGCGTGGCCGACCTGAAGGGTAAGACGGTCTCCGTGGGCTCGCCGGGCAGCGGCACCGAGGTGATCGCGCTGCGGATTCTCGAGGCGGCGGGCATCGACCCGGACAACGACATCAAGCGCGAGCAGCTGGGCGCGTCGGAGTCGGCCGCGGCGGTGAAGGATGGCAAGATCGACGCCTTCTTCTGGTCGGGCGGCCTGCCGACGGCGGCGATCACCGACCTGGGCGCGACGCCGAACGTCTCGATGACGCTGCTGTCGAGCGCGGAATACGTCGACGCGCTGCGCGAGGGCCACGGTGCGTTCTACAACACCGCGACGATCCCGGCCGAGACCTACCCCGGCCAGGCCGAGGCGGTCGAGGTCATCACCGTGCCGAACGTGCTGGTGGTGAACGCCGACATGGACGAGCAGCTGGCCTACGACATCGTGCGGATCATGTTCGAGCAGAAGGATTCGCTCGCCGCCGCCCACCCGGAGGCCAACCACCTGACGCTGGAGACGGCACTGAGCTCGACGGCCCTGCCGTATCATCCGGGAGCGCTGCGCTATCTCGAAGAGCAGGGCATCACGCCCGGCATGACGGCGTCGCCGGAATCGGCGGCGACCCCGTCGTCGTAGGCCACCCACGGGCGACCGGTTACAGCCGGTCGCCCGTCTCGCTCCCCCGATGCGCGCTCCCCTCCTCGTCATCACCGCCCTGCTCGCGCTGGCGCTGCCCGGCATCGCGCTGCAGCCGGTGCTGACGCTGACCGCGACCACGGCCGGCGGCGCACGGCTGGCCTGCGCGCGGGTGAGCCCGGGCGACGCGCTGACGCTGGCGTTCACCCATTCGATGTACGGCGGCGACGTGCGGGAGACCTACCGCGTGGACGACGGACGGCTGGCGCGCAAGCGGATGGTCACGGACAACGCCGCGGCGGCGGAGTACTACGCGTGGGACGGGCGCGTGACGCGCACCGACGAGGGGTACGAGGTCATCGGCCCGGCATTCGTGACCGATGACCTCGTGATCCGCGTCGACGCGCGGGGCGATCACCGGCTGACGGCCGGCGGGCGGACGTGGCGGCTGGCGGACGCGGTGCCGGGGCCGACGCAGGTCCGGATCGCGGTCACGCGAGGCGGGTGCGCAGACCGATAGGGGAGCCCCTTGTGGGCTCCCGCCATCGCCGCAGGCGATGATCGGCCGGATATGCCGCTGCGCGGCATCGGGCGAAGGGCTCGCTCCCGCTTCTCGCCTTTGGCTCGGCCGGCACAAGGTCCGCCCCTACCACGCGGCAACACGGAACGAGCCTGCCACAAGGGCCGGCTGTACGGAACGAGCGCCTCGAATCGGCACGAAAGGGACACCATGGCGGAGGATGAGACGAAGGTGACGGAGGAGCGCAGTGAGACGGTCGTCGCCGAGCCCGCCGGGGAGTCCCCGCTCGACACGCAGGCGCTGATCGAGGAGTACGAGTCCGAGAGCCCGACGCGGAACCTGACGGGCGTCGCCGGCTGGACGGTGGCGGCCATCGCGGTCCTGCTCTCGGTCTACGCGCTCTACGCGGCGCGGACGACGATCACGACGCAGGTCTACCGGACGAGCTTCCTCGGCATCGCGCTGGCGCTGACGTTCCTCATGTACCCGTGGCGGCGGGGCGCGTCGCGCCGGATCACGGTCCTCGACATCGTGCTGGCGGTCGCGGCGCTCGTCGTCTCGTTCTACCCGCTGACGCTCCGCTTCGGCTGGTTCCCGCTCGGGCTCGACGCGGATTTCGTGCGCCGGGCGGCGCGTCCGACCGATCTGGACGTCTGGATGGGCACGATCGCCGTCCTGCTCATCCTCGAGGCCACCCGCCGCACGGTGGGATGGATCCTGCCGGCGTTCGCCGCCGGGCTGCTCGCCTACGGCCACTGGGGGTACCTGCTGCCGGGGCAGTGGGGACACCGCGGGTATGACCTGGACCGGATCATCGGCACCCTGTACATCACGCTCGAAGGCATCTACGGCACCGCGCTCGACGTCGCCGCGACCTACATCGTGCTCTTCACGATCTACGGCGCCGTGCTGGAGTTCTCCGGGGCCGGCAAGTTCTTCCTCGACGTCTCGTTCGCCGCCACCGGGCGGCGGGCCTCCGGCGCGGGACGGACGACGACGATCGCCGGCTTCCTGCTCGGCACCGTCTCCGGCAGCGGCGTGGCGACGACCGTCACCCTCGGCTCCGTGGCGTGGCCGATGCTGCGCAAGGCCGGCTACAACCGGGAATCGGCGGGCGCGGTGCTCTCCGCGGGCGGCATCGGGGCGATCCTCTCGCCGCCGACGCTCGGAGCGGCGGCCTTCCTGATCGCGGAGTTTCTCCAAATCTCGTATCTCGACGTCATCAAGATGGCGACGATCCCGACGATCCTCTACTACCTCTGCATCTTCCTGATGATCGAGCTCGACGCGCGGAAGATGAACACGAAGGCGGTGGTGATCGAGACGCCGCCGCTGAAGACGCTGGTGACGCGGTACTGGTATCACTTCACCTCGCTGGTGGCGATCATCGTCCTGATGGTGATGGGGTTCACTCCGCTCACGGCCGTGCTCTACGCGACCGGGCTGGCCTTCCTGCTCAGCTTCCTGCGGCGGGACACCGCGATGACGCCGTCGCGGTCGTTCAACGCGCTGCGAGCCGGGGCGGTGAGCACACTCTCGGTGGCCTCGACCTGCGCGACGGCGGGGATCATCGTCGGCATCATGACGCTGACCGGCCTCGGGCTGAAGATGTCCGACCTGATCGTCGATTTCGCCAACGACCAGCTCTTCCTCGGCGTGCTCTTCACCGGCATCGCCGTCTGGGTGCTCGGGCTGGCGGTGCCGGTGACCGCGTCGTACATCATCGCCGCGGCGATCACGGCGCCGGCGCTGACCTCCATGGGCGTGCCGGACGTGGCGGCGCACATGTTCATTTTCTACTACGCGGTGCTGTCCGAGGTATCGCCGCCGACAGCCCTCTCGCCGTTCGCGGCGGCGGCGATCACCGGTGGCAACCCGTTCAAGACGATGATGGTGACGTGGAAGTACACGCTGCCGGCGTTCGTGGTGCCGTTCATGTTCACGCTGAACACGGAGGACGGGATCAACCTGCTGGCGCTGGGCGGCACCGGCGAGGTGATCCTGGCGACGGTGACGGCCTGCCTGGCGATCGTGGCGCTCGTCGCGGGCGTGGGCGGGTGGCTGCTGAAGCCGGCGACCCTGCTGGAGCGGGCGATCCTGATCGGGGCGGCGGCGCTGCTGCTCTACACGGGGCCGGTGCAGGACCTGGCGGGGACGGCGCTGCTGGCCATCGCGATCGTGCTGCACGTCGTGCGCGTGCGCGCCACGGATTCGTCAGGGCCGTCGCCCGCGCCGGCGACGTAGCGACGATCACCGCTGCGGGGGCGGACCTTGTGCCGGCCCTCGGCGGGCGGACACAAGGTCCGCCCCTACAGCCGCTCTCGCACCCAAAACCCCGTCATCCTGAGCGTAGCGAGCCTTTGGCCCGCATCGCCGCAGGCGATGATCGGCGTGGCCGGGAGCATCGCTTCGCGTAGGGTGCTCCGGCCGAGCCCAGGGGGCGAGAAGCGGCAGCGATCCCTTGTCCGCTCGTCGCGCGGGCTCGGGATGACGGACGTCAGCGAAGCTCCTCGCGCCATTCCCTGTTGACACCGTTTCCCCCGCCCTCTACGATCCCGACTTATCAGACGTCTGATGACTGCACCGAACGGGAGGCACCGTGACCACTCCATTTCGTGTCGGGATCATTGGCTGCTCCGCCATCTCCATCGCGCCGCCGGAGGTGTCGCTCGGCCCCGGACGCTGGGTCCAGCCCCACTCGCACGCCGGGGCCTACCACGCCCACCCGGAGACGGAGGTCGTCGCCGTAGCCGACATCAGCCCGGAGGCGACCCGGCGGTACGTCGAAACCTGGGGCCCGGCCGCGGAGTACACCGACGCGCACGAGATGATCGCCAAGGAGAACCTCGACCTCCTCAGCATCGCGACGCCGGACCACCTGCACCGGCCCTTCTTCGTGGCCGCCGCCGAGGCGGGGGTGAAGGGTATCTTCTGCGAGAAACCGATCTCGACCAGCCTCGAGGATGCCGACGCGATGATCGACGCGGCAACGCGGACGGGCGTCAAGGTCGTCATCAATCACACCCGCCGCTTCGACAGCTGGTACCGCCACGCGCGACGGCTGGTCGACGCCGGGAAGATCGGCGCGGTGAGCAGCGTGTCCGGCACGCTTGGCGGCGAGCGGGCGATGCTCTTCCGCAACGGCACGCACCTGATCGACATCATGCTCGCCTACATCGACGCCGCCCCGGTGTGGGTGCAGGCGGCCTACGGCGACGCCGACGCGAGCTACGGCGCGGGGTACCACGGCGACGGCGGGCGCAACCCGGACTCCGAGCCGGCGGCGACGGCGATCGTCGGCTTCGCCAACGGCGCGCGGGTGCTCTACAACGGCGACAAGCGGATGCACGGCGAGTTCCGGATCACGATCTTCGGCTCCGAGGGGGAGATCACGCTCGGCAACCAGGGCGCGAGCATGACCGTGCTCGCCGCCGACGGCGCGCTGGCCCACCGCGACTTCCCGATCAGCGGCGAGGTCCGCTCCGGGATGCTGACGGCGGTCGACGAGCTGATCGGGCTGGTGCGCGAGGGAAAGGCGGAGGAGAGCGTGCAAAACCTGCGCGACGCGCGGACGACGCTCGCGGTGCTCCTGGCGATCACCGAATCGGCCGCCAGCGAGGGCACGCGGGTCACGATCGGGGCATGACGCGCCTGAAGACGAGGGAGGGCCTTGTGCCCTCCCGTACGGGCCGTCCCTTGTGGCGGCCCGCATCGCCGCAGACGATGACTTGGAGGAAAATCCCATGCGACTCGTGACATACGCCTATCCCGGACAGACGGCCCATCTCGGCTCGCTCGTCGGTGACGACCGGGTGCTGGATCTGCACGCCGCCGCCATCGCCCGCCGGGAGGCGGCGCGCGACGGCGGCTTCCTGCTGCCGGACGAGGCGATCGCCTTCCTCGCGACCGGCGAGGCGGGGCTGGAGCTCGCCCATCGGGTGAGCGACTGGGCGGCGGCGAGCGGATTCCCGACCGCGCCGCTGGACGCGGTGCGCCTGCACGCGCCGGTGCCGAACCCCGGCAAGCTGCTGGCGCTGGCCGGGAACTATCAGGAGCACATCCGCGAGGGGGGCGGGACGGACGTCGACAAGTCGACCTCGGTGCCGAACGTCTTCATCAAGCCGAACACGACGATCATCGGGCCCCACGACCCGCTCACGCTCCCGGCGCACATCTCGTCGGAGGTCGACTGGGAGCTGGAGATCGCGGTGGTGATCGGGAAGCCGGTCTACCGGGTCGATGTCGCCGAGGCGGCCAAGGCGATCGCCGGTTACGCGGTCTGCAACGACATCTCGTCGCGCTCGCTGATCGTCGGCAACCGG
Organism: Thermomicrobiales bacterium; assembly: GCA_035540335.1. Lineage (GTDB taxonomy): Bacteria > Chloroflexota > Chloroflexia > Thermomicrobiales > UBA6265 > UBA6265. Next base: position 21,835 of record DATLHE010000118.1, read on the forward strand.
CGACGGGAGACGACCGCGCGGGACGCCTACTTCGACTGGCTGGCAGGCAAGTGGCAGGACGGCTTCGCGCCGCTCGGGCCGTGGCTGGCGACGGCGGACGAGGTGCCGGATGCGAGCGCGCTGGCGATGTCGTTGTCGGTGAACGGCGAGGTGCGCCAACAGGGGTCGACGGGGCAGATGATCTTCAACGCCGCCGAATCCGTCGCGTGGATCTCGCAGCTCTGCACGCTGGAGCCGGGCGACGTGATCATCACGGGTACGCCGGCCGGGGTCGGCGCGGCGAGCGGCACGTTCCTGAAACCGGGCGACGAGATCGTGGCCGAGATCGCGTGCCTGGGGCAGCAGCGGACGCGGGTGGTCGCGGCGGAGTAGCCCCGGGTCTCGTGCCCGGGGTTCGCTGGCAATCGCGACGTTTGATCTCGCCATCCCCGCTCGCCCAGGTAGCGTCGGGTCTTGTGCCGCACCTGTGGACGACGTTCGTCCGCCACAACGGCGTTTGGAAACCGGAACGGCGCCTCCAACCACACGTCATCCTGACCGAAGAGAAGGATCCCCCGGCGCCGTAACGCCGGGGTCGGCGTGTCCAACACGAGTGCGGCTGTTTGGACCCATCGCTTCGCGAGGTTGGGGGGAAGTGTTCGCGCCAGCGATGAACCGTCGTCAGGACAACCGACCCCGGGCACAAGGCCCGGGGCGACCGGGGCGAGCGGGATCGGCGGCAGCGACACGCCTCGGTCGCGGACGAACGTCGGCCACCGGGGCGGCATTGCAGCCCGGGGCTACTCCGCGTTCTCGGCCTCGGGCGCGGCCCGCTGGAGGAGGACGGGGCCGGGGGCCTGGCGAACAAGCTTCTCGGCCACGCTACCGATCGACCAGCGCTTGTAGCCGCTGCGGCCGTGGGTGGTCATGACGGTGATATCGCTCGCCGTGATCGCCCATAGCAGGGTGAACGCCGCGCTGCCGTCGAGCACCTCGCTCGTCACCGTCAGCCCCGCGGCCCGCAGCGTTTCCTCCTGAGCGGCGAGGTAGCCGGTCGCCTCCTCGCGGGTCTTCGCACGCGCCTGCTCGTAGCGGTCGGGCGTGTCGACGGTGACCTTCTCGCCGGTCTCCCGCTGCTTGCGGAGCGTGACGCGGATCTCGTCGAAGCCGACCGCCCGCAGCAGCAGGACCGGCAGGTCGAGGATCCGGGCCAGCTTGACGGCGGCGGGCAGCGATTGCTCGGCCCTGGCGGAGCCGTCGAGCGGCACGACGACCCGCGTCGGCTGCGTCGGCGCCGCGGTCTGCTCGCCGGCCCGGAGCAGGAGGGTAGGCGTCATGCCGTGCCGGACCACGCGGTCAGCGACGCTGCCGAAGATGAGCCGGCCCGCCGCGCCCCGTCCGTGCGTGGTCATGATGATGAGGTCGGCGTCCATCGCGGCGGTGATGATCTGCTCCGCCACGTCGCCGGTGTCGGCGACGATCGTTACCCGCCGGTCGACGGTGCGGAGGCGGGCGGCGTGGCGCTCGAGCTCGGCGCGGACGGAGATCTCCGCGGGATCGGCCTTGGGGTCGGTGATCCACTCCGGGATGAAGATGTCCTCATCGGTCTGGACATGGAGGAGGATGAGCTCGCGCGACGGCATCTTCTCCGCGACCGCAAGCGCCGCCTCCGCCTCGTCCGAGCCGTCGAGCGGCACCAGGATGCGGTCGTACGTCTTGTCGTTGCGTGCGTGTGGGATGGTCTCGGACATGTGAACACTCCTTTGTGTGCGGACACGTCGTCCTGACGGACGTCCTTATATGTCAATGATACGTGGACCGAGACGCCTCCGTCCCAAGGGG
>DATLHE010000119.1:0-8392 GCA_035540335.1 Thermomicrobiales bacterium
TATGCCAGCATCGCCGCCCGCCGCGAGGGGACCGGGCGTCCGCGCCGCATCCTGATCGGCCGGCTCCCGTGTCCGGGCTACAATGGCCAACGGGCAGACGCCCTTCGATTTGTGTTGGAAGACCATGGATACGTCGACTCCCCACCGCATGATCGCCCGCGACGGGCAGCACGAGATCGAGATCAAGAAGTCGCGCTTCATCACCTCGCTCTTCCGGGTGACGAGCGAGGAGGAGGCGCGCGCCCGGATCGAGGCGACGCGCAAGACATACTGGGACGCCAACCACAACTGCACGGCGTGGGCGATCGGCCCCGGGCAGCGGCTCCAGCGCTCGAGCGACGACGGCGAGCCCTCCGGCACGGCGGGCGTCCCGATGCTGGAGGTGCTCAAGCGCCGGGAGGTCACGGACACGTTGGCGATCGTCACCCGCTACTTCGGCGGCGTGCTGCTGGGCGCGGGCGGGCTGATCCGGGCCTACGGGCAATCGGTCTCGGCGGCCATCGATGATATCGGCGTGGTCGAGCGCAAGCCGCTGGCGGTGCAGACGCTGGTCGCCTCCTACGACGACGCAGGGCGAATCGAGAACGCGATCCGGGCAAGCGACTTTCCCCTGACGGATGTCGCCTACAGCGACCGGGTGACCTTCGAGCTCGTGCTGGAGCCGGAGGAGGTTGAGAGACTCGCGCATTGGGTGGCAGAGCTGACGAACGGGGCGATCGCGCCCATGGATGGCGGCACGCGCTTTGTCGAGGTCGCGGCGCCCGCCGTCGTGTCTTCGTAGAGGAGAAGAGGAGCATCACGATGACGGACAAGCAGGGATTGAAGGTCACGATCGATCCGCGCCGCTGCATCGCGAACGCGAAATGCACGACGGCGGCGCCGGGGATCTACGTGCTCGATGAGGAGACGGGGGTCGCGGTGCTCGCGGAGCCGGACGCGGCGACGGTGGAGCAGATCTTCGCCGGGGCGCGAGCCTGCCCGACGCAGGCGATCATCATCGAGCAGTATGGCCGGCGGATGTACCCGCGGATCCTGACGCCGATGTTCGGGGACTCGAAGGCAGATGGGGAGAACCCGGAGGAGTAATCGCCGGGCCGGCGATGCGCGGTGTGGCGCGTTATTGTCAGGCTGCCAACACAAACAACGTGGCCGGTGGCCACCTAAGGACCTTTTGGGGTCGATTTCGTTGATCCGGCGGGGATTGTCTTAGGCGGCCAGGTTGTTGGGGAAACGTGGCAGCCTGGGCGACGTTATGGAAGGCTGCCCAGATGGCCACGTTTCCGGGTATAGGGGGACGTGGCCATCTGGGGGCGGACATGGAGGCGCTGCGCGCCATTGATGTGCTCTCGCTTCGCTGCGCACGGGGATTCTTCGCTACGCTCAGAATGACGGGTTTGTGTGGGGCGCGGTCGGCCACCGCCCGCAGCTGCGGCCCGCAGGGGCAGGGCTGACCGTACGACGTGGAAAGCCGCAAACGCGAAACGACCGGGAAGGCGAATGCCTTCCCGGTCGTTTTCGTTGGCCCGGATGAGCCGAGGGGTTCCCGCGGGGCGGGCGGCTGCGCGCCCGGCCCGTGGGGAAACCGCCTAGTAGTCCATGCCGCCCATGCCCGGCGCCGGCATCGCCGGCTCCTTCTCCGGCTTGTCGGAGATGAGGGCCTCGGTCGTCAGGATCATGCCCGCGATCGAGCTGGCGTTGGCGACCGCGGAGCGGGTGACCTTGACCGGGTCGGTGATGCCGGCCTCGACCATGTTCACGTACTCGTCGGTCAGGACGTTGTAGCCAATCTTCTGATCGCCCTTCTCGGCCTGCGCCGCGCGGACCTTCTCGATCACGACCGCGCCGTCACGGCCGGCGTTGCCGGCGATGCCGCGCAGCGGCTCCTCGAGCGCGCGGCGGAGGATGTTGACGCCGGTCTTGACGTCGCCCTCGGCCTCGATGGTGTCCAGCGCGGCGATCGCGTGGACCAGCGTGACGCCACCACCCGGGACGATGCCCTCCTCGACGGCGGCGCGGGTCGCGCTGAGCGCGTCCTCGACGCGGTGCTTCTTCTCCTTGAGCTCGGTCTCCGTCGCGGCGCCGACCTTGATCACGGCCACGCCACCGGCGAGCTTGGCGAGGCGCTCCTGGAGCTTCTCGCGGTCGAAGTCGCTGGTCGTCGTCTCGATCTGCTGGCGGATCTGCTGGACGCGGCCGTCGACGTCATCCTTGGAGCCCTGGCCGTCGACAAAGGTCGTCTCGTCCTTGGAGGCGACGACGCGGCGGGCGGAGCCGAGGTCCTCGAGGGTGACGCTGTCGAGCTTGCGGCCGACCTCTTCCGAGATGACGCGGGCGCCGGTCAGGGCGGCGATGTCGCGGAGCATCTCCTTGCGGCGATCGCCGAAGCCGGGGGCCTTGACCGCGAGGCTCTGGAAGCGGCCCTGCAGCTTGTTGACGACGAGGGTGGCGAGCGCCTCCCCGTCGACGTCCTCGGCGATGATCACGAGCGCCTTGCCGGAGCGGGCGACGTTCTCGATCGTCGGCAGGATGTCCTGGATGGACGAGATCTTCTTGTCGGTGATGAGGATGAACGGATCGTCGAACTCGGCGACCATGCCCTCGGTGTTCGTCACGAAGTAGGGCGAGATGTAGCCGCGGTCGATCTGCATGCCCTCGGTGTACTCGGTCTCGAACTCGAAGCCCTTGGACTCCTCGATCGTGATCACACCGTCCTTGCCGACCTTCTCCATGACCTCGGCGATGAGCTCGCCGATCTCGTCATCGGCGGCCGAGATGGCGGCGACCTGGGCGATCTCGGTGCGGCTCTCGACCGGGGTGGCGAGCTCCAGCACGTGGCTGATCACGGCCTCGGCGGCCTTGTCGATGCCCTGCTTCAGCAGCATCGCGTTCGCGCCGGCGGCGATGTTGCGGAGGCCCTCGTGGACGATGGCCTGCGCGAGCACGGTCGCGGTCGTGGTGCCGTCACCGGCGGCGTCGTTGGTCTTGGTCGCGGCTTCCTTGAGGAGCTGCGCGCCCATGTTGGCGAACGGGTCCTCGAGCTCGATGTCCTTCGCCACCGTCACGCCATCGTGGGTGACGGTCGGGGCACCGAACTTCTTGTCGAGGGCGACGTTGCGGCCCTTCGGGCCGAGGGTCGTCTTGACCGCGTTGGCGAGGGTGTCGACACCCTCCTTGAGGGACGCGCGCGCCGCCTCGTTGAACTCAATAATCTTGGCCATTGAAATTGCTCCTGCTTGTCTTCGGTGAAGCGAACGCCGGATGGCGGACGATCTAGACGGAGAGAACCGCCAGGACGTCCTTCTCGGAGAGGATCAGGAGATCCTCGTCGTCCAGCTTGAACTCGGTGCCGGCGTACTTCGCGAACAGCACCTCGTCGCCGACCTTGACGTCGAGCGGGATGCGATCGCCGTCATCGTCGCGGCGGCCCTCGCCAGCGGCGACGATCGTACCGCGCTGCGGCTTCTCCTTCGCCGTGTCCGGCAGGACGATGCCGCTCTTGGTGGTCTCCTCGCGCGTCGCCGGCTTCACGACCAGACGATCGCCGAGCGGCTTGAGCTTGGTTGCGGTATCCGCCATGGTTCCTGTGTCCTCCTGTACAACCGAAGTCGTGGCCCACACGGCGTGTGAGCCTTCTGCACACACAGCGCCTCAGCTGAGGCGCTCCAATTGACTCCGGGTTTAGCCTAGCACAGCGTTTAGCACTCATCAAGGGTCGAGTGCTAAGAGATTGGCAACCAGCCCACCGGGAGTGCCAAGGCATGCCGCGCGGTACGGGCGTACGGCGAACAACGAGGACGACATCGCTCGCGCGCATCGCAATGAGGTGGCGGTTGCGCCGCACGTCGGCGGCTCCGTGCGGGATCAGCCTTCGACCGCGGCAATGCCCGCCATTGCCCGCGCGGTTCCCCTGACCTGGACGCCGCGAAGCCACCCCGGCGGGGTCGCCGGGGTGGCTTCGCCCTCGCTTTCGATTGGTCGATCAGCGGGCCCGTTCGATCTCGCGCGGGGTGAAGATGTCGAGCGCCGGCTCGCCGTCGATGGTCACGCCGGCAGTCGCGTCGGCGTAGGCATCGGAGAAGCTGTCCGGCAGGCCGATCAGCGTCACGATCGCGATGGTTTCGCCGCCGTCGAGGCTGATCGCCTGGCGCAGCAGGAGAATCTCCTCGCCGTCCGAGAGGTAGTCGCGGATGAGCACCGAGCCGGTGGAGCGGGTGCTGTCCTGCAAGAGAACCTCGGCATCCGGGTCGGCCGTCTCGGCCAGGTAATCGGCCGACGCCCAGAGTTCCTCGAAGTCGGCCGGCGTGTAGCCGTCCGATGTGTAGATGTCCACATAGAGCAGGACGAAATCCTCACCGACCCAGACGCGTGTCAGCGAGTCGGTTTCGTCGCGCGTGTCGGAGACGATCGGCTCCTCGAGCGACGTGTCGAAGGCGTAGGTATCGTCCCACAGAATCTCGGTGTCGAACTGCGGACTGATGTACTCACCCTGGGACACGATCCCGAGCTCCGCGTAATCGGCCAGCTCGTCGCCGCCGGTGGGGAGCTTCTTGCCGCCGCGGCCGGTCTCGGAGTCATTGCCGGCAGCAGGCGTCGATTCGTCCTCCGAGGGTAGCTTGCGCGGATCGCGGCCATCGCCGGCGCCGCTCTCGTCCGTGACCGTGACGGGCGTGGTCTGCTCCTCGGCCACCGTCGCCACGGTCGGTTCCGCCGCAGCCTCCTCGGTGGGAGCGACGGTCGGCTCCGGCGTCACCTCGGCTTCATCCTTCGGCGCATTGTCCGCCTCGGGAAGGTTTCCGCCGCCGGTGACACCGGCGTTGGCGTCGAGCAGGTCCTGAAGCCCGGTGCCTTCGACGCCGTCGAAGATGGCCGTGCCGTCGATCGTCACGCTCGCCTGCACCGAGTCCAGGCCGTCGGCAAACATGGCTGCGGGTGCCATATACATGTAGAACTCGACGAACCCGCCCGTCCGCTCGCCCATGAAGAGCGAGAACACGCCGAACTCCATGCCTGAAACGTTCGCGATGTCCAGCGAGTAGGTCACGGTGCCATACGAGCCCCGGTCCAGCTCCTGGTAGCCGTCGAAGCCGGCGGCGAACTCGTCCAGCAGCATGCCCTGGGCCTGCTGGACGTCGATCACGGCCGGCAGGAAGCTGATCAGGACACTGTTGAACGAGGCGTTCAGCCCGAGGATCTCGTACCCGTCTCCCTGCTCGGTGATATCGGGATCGAACACCCATGGCTGGACGGTGGCAATCTCGACCCCGCTGACTGGCGAGGTGTAGGTCCCCGTGCCGCTCTGCGAGGCCGCGCTGGTGGCGCCGAGCGACCCCATGAGGCCGGCCACCATGAACGCCAGCGCCAACAACCACCGAATTCCGATTCGTGAACGTCTCACGTCGACCCCTTTTTCCCGTGCCCGCACCCTCTCGCGCCGCCTGGCGGGCGAGCGCGACGCCACGATGCGAGCATCAATCGACCCGTGTCGCTCGTGCCAGCATACGCCGGCGTTGGCAGTGCACCGGCTGTCGCGTCGTCATAGGGTCGAACGACGGACAGGGCCAACAGGTTCCCGTCGTGATGGAATCCGGACATAGCGAGGCCCGGACCGTGATGGTCCGGGCCTCGCCGATCAGCGTTCTCGCTGTGGTCGGGCACTACTGGGCGCGATCGATCTCCCGCGGGGTGAAGACGTCGAGCGCCGGCTCGCCATCGACGGTGATGCCATTGCCCGCATCCGCGTACGCATCCGAGAACGTCTCGGGATAGCCGATGAGCGTCACCACGGCGATCGTATCGCCGCGATCGAGGCTGATCGCCTGGCGCAGGAGAAGGATCTCGTCACCGTTGTCGAGGTAGTCGCGGGTGAGGACTGCCGCGCTGGTCCGGGTGCTGTCCTGCAGCAGGATCTCGGCGTCCGGATCCGCGTTGTCGGCCATGTACTCGTCCGACGCCCAAAGCTCCTCGTAGTCAGACGGGCCGTAGCCGCCCGATTCGTACAGGTCGACGTAGAGGAGGACGAAGTCCTCGCCGCTCCAGACGAGCGTCAGGCCGTCGGTGATGTCCTTCTCGTCCGAGATGACCGGATCGTCGAGCGTCGGATCGAAGCTCCAGGTGTCGTCCCAGAGCACTTCCGTGTTGAACTGCGGGCTCTGGTACTCGCCCTGGTCGATGAGGCCGAGCCCCTCGAAGTCCGCGAGGTCGGCGTTCGAGGTCTTGTTGCTGCCCTTGCGGCCGGTCTCCGACTCGTTCTGGACCTCCTCGCGGGTGTTGTTGTTCTGCGCGGTCTGGGCCGGCGGCTCGGTCGGGGCCGGGGCCTGCGTCGGCGCGGGCGCCTGGGTCGGGGCGGGCGCCTGGGTCGGCGCCGGCTGCTCGACGAGCGCGACCGGCAGCGGGTTGCCGCCCGTGATGCCGAGATTGCGATCCATGAAGCCTTGCAGGCCGGCGCCGCCGACGCCCTGGAAGATGTTCAGCCCGTTCACGCTCACCGAGCGCTTGGACTCTTCGAGGCTGGTGCCGAACCAGAGCGGATTGGCGATGAAGAAGTAGGACTCGACGAACCCGCTGGCCCGGCCGCTGAGGACGACGGTGAAGATGCCGTACTCGTAGCCGTCGTAATTGACCATGCTCAGCGAGTAGGAGACGTCGCCATAGGCGGTGCCGTAGGCGCCGTGATCGAGCTCGATGTAGGTGGCCGACGACGCGAACGCCGAGAAGAGGAAGATGTCTCGCGCGCCGTTGAGGTCGACGTAGGACGGAAGGAAGCCGATGAGGAGGACGTCGCCGACGTCGTTCATGAGGCCCATGATCTCGTAGTCGGTGCCGACGTCGTCGAGCGAGCTCTCGAAGAACCAGGGGGGAGCGGCATTGACCGTCGCGCCGCCGATCTGGGAAGCGGAGGCCGACTGTGTACCAATGGAGCCGAGCAGGCCGGCCATAAGTACCGCCAGCACGAAGAACGCCCTGGCGACGACGCGTAGATGCTTCACGTTGTGCAACCTCTCTCCGGGGCCACGTTGTTCACACCCGGTGGACAGAAACGAAAAACCCTGGGACCCCGGACCGCCCTGCCATGGCTGCGTGAAGCCTCGCGAGCGCGTCCACATGTGTTGTTCGTCGTGAATAACGTTGCGCCGCACCGGCCAGTTCCACGATGAACCCAAATCGTTTCCCGTACCGCTCCCCTGCCCCATGCTCCCTTCCGATCCGTTCCTATCATCCGGCGAACCGGGCGACGGGCATGTCGCATGCCCATCGCCCGGTTCGCTTACCATCAGTACCCGCGAGAACCGCGTCACTGCGCTATGGGGCCGGCGTCGCCTCCGGCGATGCGGCCGGCGTCGCGCCCGGCGCGGCGCCTAACGGTGCCGTGTCGGCACCCGCGCCGGCCGTCGTCCCGGCAGCCTGCTCGAGGCGCGATTGCAGGCCGTCGCCCGCCACGCCGCCGAAGATCGGCATATCATTGACCGTTATGCTCGCCTTGGCGCTGGTCACGGCGTCCGCGAACCGGGACACCGGCGCGAGGATGGCGTAGCCCTGGGCGTTCCCGGACGCGCCCTGTGGCGTGTAGAGCGAGAACGAGCCATAGACGTTCCCATCGATGGTGATCAGGTTGAGCGTGTACAGCATGCCGCCCGAGGTCCCGCTCTCGACGACCGCGACGTCGTCGAAATGCCCGGCATAGGTGCCGAGCATCGCGGCGTCGGCGGCTTCCGTCGTCGTGTTCGCCGGGAAGCGCCCGATCAGTACGTTGGCATACTCGCTGTCGACCTTCACCACGTACGACATGTCGCTGGACGTAGCCTCGTCGATCATCCATGGTGGGGCGGCCTGGACGGTGAACGACAGGTCGCTCGCCTGCGACTGGCTGTGCGCCGTGGTGAGCATTGCGCCGCCGAGCGCGGCGATCAGCGCAAGCGTGACGCTGGCGAGGATCACCAGCCGGTCATGCAAGAAACGTCGGAACACGGATCCACCTCCATCGCATCATGCGACCGCGCCTGCCGCCGGGACGCCCCCGCGCGGTCGCCGTCAGACGGCGCGCGCATGGGCGCCAGCCCCAGCGTATGCGGCCGCGATCGATCGTCGCGACGCTCCGGCGCGTTTCGACGCGCGCCGCCTTCGTTGGTCTCCCAGAAATGCAGTTGGTTCGCACTATAGGGCCGCCGCAGCACGAAATCAATGATTTGGCAGTGAGCACAATTGAAGGGCAGGGTGATCGTGAGCACCGGCCGGGGGGAATGCCGCCGCCCGTGCCGGCAACGACCGGTTTGCGGGTAAACTGCGGACAACACTACGACGCCGACACCCGTGGCGCGCGATCGCGCCGGAACGAGGATGCATATCGTGGAAACCCAGAGAACCCCGGCCGATTTCTTCGCGGCCCGCGTGCGCG
>DATLHE010000120.1:0-2731 GCA_035540335.1 Thermomicrobiales bacterium
GCGGACGCGGAAGTCGGCGTCGTCGTTGTCGGCGACCTTCTCGATGATCTTCTGGATGGACTCGGCCTCGATGCGGGCCTGAGCCGGGTCGTAGACGCCACACGGAAGGTCGCAGTGGGCGCTGACCTCAACGGTGGTGAAGAAACGGGAGAGCATGCGAATCCCTTCTGCAAAGTCGGACGATCACGTGCACCCGCCAACCTACCCCGCAGGTCAGCACCCCGCATGGGCACCCCGACCCTCAGGGCGAGCGCGAAGCCCGACCGGCTGGACGAGAACGCCGTCCGAGCCGCAACGCAGCGGCAGCCGCTTCAGATGCGGCGGAGCTGCCGGCGGATTCTGCGCAGCAGCCGCCACGGGATGGGCAGTCGCTCCGGGACGCGGAAGAGGACCAGGGCCCGGATCTCGGCGCGGTGGAAGCCGTGGCCGAGGGTCCAGGAGTCGACCACCCCGTCGGCGGACTGGTTGTCGGCCTCGACCCAGAAGCGGGATGGGTCGGCCGGGTCGCGCCGGGTCACCCGCTTGATGGCGAGCGGGCGCGGGACCCCGTCGTCGTCGGGAGGAAGTCGCACGATGGCCATCCGGCCCACCCGCGGACGCGCGCCGCGAAGCACCACGAGTCGGTCGCCGGTGTGGAGGGCGGGCTCCATCGAGCGCCCGCGCACTTTCACGACGCCCAGCCCGATCCCCGACATCCGCGCCTCCTGACGTCGCCGGACTGCGCATCCGGTGACGGGCCCCATCATGCCGCCGGTCTGCCGCCTGCGCCCCTTTTCACGCTCGACGCGCCGTGCCCTGAAGCGCTCGACGCGCCGGGCCCTGAAGAACGGAAACGCGAAGGGCGCGACCGGCACCTGGCCTGTCGCGCCCTTCTCTGGTGGTGCTGCAGCTCAGCCAGCTGCCGTCTCCCCTGCCGGCTCCGCTGCTGGCTGCGTGGTCGACTCCTGGCGCATGCGGCGCAGGAAGGTCTTCGTGCGCTGGTGCTGGGGGTTGTCGATGCACTGGCTCGGCGGACCCTCCTCGACGACCACGCCGCCGTCCATGAAGACCACGCGGTCCGCGACGTCGTGGGCGAAGGCCATCTCGTGGGTCACGACGATCATCGTCATGCCCTCCTTGGCCAGCGCGCGCATGACGTCGAGCACCTCGCCGACCAGCTCGGGGTCGAGGGCCGAGGTGGGCTCGTCGAAGAGCATGAGCTTGGGATTCATCGCCAGCGCGCGGGCGATCGCGACGCGCTGCTGCTGGCCGCCGGAGAGCTGCGCCGGGTAGGCGTCGCCCTTGTCGGACAGGCCCACCCGGTCGAGCAGCTCGGCGGCGCGGGCCCGCACCTCCTTCTTCTTCTCGCCCTTGACCTGGATGGGCGCCTCCATGACGTTGCCGAGGGCGGTCAGGTGCGGGAAGAGGTTGAACCGCTGGAACACCATGCCGATGTCCCGGCGCTGCGCGGCGATCTCCTTGTCGTGCAGCCGGTGCAGCCGGCCGCCCTTGTCGACATAGCCCATGAGGTCGCCGTCGACCCAGATCCGGCCGCCGTTGATCGTCTCGAGCTGGTTGATGCAGCGCAGGAAGGTCGTCTTGCCCGAGCCGGAGGGCCCGAGCAGGCACACGACCTCGCCCTTGCGGACGTCCATGTCGATGCCCTTGAGCACCTCGTTGCTGCCGAACGCCTTGCTGACGTTGACGGCGTGGACGAGGGACTGGGCGTTGCCGGAGCCAGCCCCCGAGTGCGCGGGCGCGGCGGCCGGCGCCTCGGTGGTGGAGGCCGCGGTGGGGGCGGCCTCGGTGGTGTGATCGGATGCGGTGCTCAATGCGCGGCGCCCCTTCCGAGTAGGCGGGCGATCTTGCCCTGGTTGTTGTCCGAGGACTGGCCGAAGCCGCGGCCGAAACGCTTCTCGAGGAAGTGCTGCCCGACCATGAAGACGCTGGTGATCGCCAGGTAGAACAGGATCGCGGCCAGGAACGAGGGGAAGACCTTGTAGGTGCGAGACCCGATCGAGGACAGCTGGAAGAACAGCTCGTTGCTCAGCGGCAGGCCGATGAGCAGTGACGTGTCCTTGACCATGGCGATGGTCTCGTTGCCGGTGGGCGGGACGATGACGCGCATGGCCTGGGGGAGCACGATGCGGCGCATGGTCTTGCCACGGCTCATCCCGAGCGCCTCGGCGGCCTCCCTCTGCCCGGGGTCGACCGAGAGGATGCCGGCGCGGGCGATCTCGGCCATGTAGGCCGCCTCGGAGAGGCCCAGCCCGATGACGCCGCCCGCGATGCCGGCGAAGATCTCGTTGGCGTCGAGAGTGAGGAAGCGCAGGTCGCCCTGGATACCCAGGGCACCCATGATCTCCTTGTCGAACGGGAAGCCGAACGACAGCCCGTCGCTGAAGACGATGCCGAGGGCGCCCATGGTCGTCAGCAGCACCAGTCGGGGAACGCTGCGGAAGAACCACGTGAACACCCACGCGACGCTGGAGAGCACCGGGTTGGGGGAGAGGCGCATGACCGCGAGGATCACACCGCCCGTGACGCCGACGATCATCGACAGGACAGTGACGAGGATCGTGCCCACCAGGAGCCCGCGGAGCACAGGCGACTGCTGCATCGCCTCGACGACGAACGGCCAGTCGAACGCCTCGTTGGTGATGACCATGTTGAGGAACATGGCCACGAGGATCGCGATGATCGCAACCGCCACCCAGCGCAGCGGGTGGCGCACCGGGACGGCGTCAATCCG
>DATLHE010000121.1:0-6968 GCA_035540335.1 Thermomicrobiales bacterium
GCGACCTCTGGGATATTGAGACTAGACATGGTTCCTCCACTCGATGCGGACACTGACTGAGGCGGTGACGGCGCGCTGCCGGGCAGCGGCCATCACCGCGGATGGCGTGGTGACGGGCTCAGTCAGAGGTCCGCTCGAAGCCGCTCAGGTTGATGCGATCGAGGTTCGACAGCAGGTCGCGCGAGTTGTCCTCGGCGAAGTCCACCGTCTGCTCGTCCTCGTTGATGACGTCGATCGACAGGCCGAGGCTGCGGAGCTCCTTGACGAGCACCTTGAACGACTCCGGCACGCCGGCCTCGCCGATCTCCTCGCCCTTCACGATCGACTCGTAGGTCTTCACACGGCCGACGATGTCGTCCGACTTGACCGTGAGCATCTCCTGAAGGATGTGCGCCGCGCCGTAGGCCTCGAGCGCCCAGACCTCCATCTCGCCGAAGCGCTGGCCGCCGAACTGCGCCTTGCCGCCCAGCGGCTGCTGGGTGACCAGCGAGTAGGGGCCGGTCGACCGGGCGTGGATCTTGTCCTCCACCAAGTGGGCGAGCTTCAGCATGTAGATCACGCCGACCGTCACCGGGCGGTCGAACTTCTCGCCCGTCCGGCCGTCGTAGAGGTCGACCTTGCCGTCCTCCGGCAGCCCCGCCTCGCGCAGCGCCTCGCGGATCTGGTCCTCCTCCGCGCCGTCGAAGACCGGCGTCGCGACCTTGAAGTCCAGTGTCTTCGCCGCCCAGCCGAGGTGCGTCTCCAGAACCTGGCCGAGGTTCATGCGCGACGGCACGCCGATCGGGTTCAGGATGATGTCGACCGAGGTGCCGTCCGGCAGGTACGGCATGTCCTCGATCGGCAGGATGCGGCTGATGACGCCCTTGTTGCCGTGGCGGCCCGCCATCTTGTCACCCTCGGAGATCTTCCGCTTCTGGGCGATCATGACGCGCACGCTCTGGTTGACGCCAGCCGGCAGCTCGTGGTCCTGGTCGGACTCACGGTTGAAGGTCTTGACGTCGATGATCTTGCCGTGGACGCCGTGCGGCACCCGCAGCGAGGTGTCCTTCACCTCGCGCGCCTTCTCGCCGAAGATGGCCCGCAGCAGACGCTCCTCGGCGCTGAGCTCGGTCTCGCCGCGCGGGGTCACCTTGCCGACGAGAATGTCGTTCGGGTGCACCTCGGCGCCGATCCGGATGATGCCGCTTTCGTCGAGGTTGGCGAGGCTCTCCTCACCGACGTTCGGGATGTCGCGGGTGATCTCCTCCGGACCGAGCTTCGTGTCGCGCGCCTCGGCCTCGTACTTCTCGATGTGGATCGAGGTGTAGACGTCGTCGCGCACGAGACGCTCGCTGAGCAGGATGGCGTCCTCGAAGTTACCACCCTCCCACGGCATGAATGCCACCAGGACGTTCTGGCCGAGCGCGAGCTCGCCGTTCTCCGTCGAGGAGGAGTCCGCGATCACCTGGTCGACCTCGACGCGGTCGCCCGCGTGGACGATCGGCCGCTGGTTAATGCAGGTGTCCTGGTTCGAGCGAACGAACTTGCGCAGGTGGTAGACGTGCCGGCCGCCGTCGTCGGCGACGATCACGATCTGCTTGCCGGACGCCGACAGCACCGTCCCCGAGTGCCGGGCGACGACCACCTGACCGGAGTCGCGGGCGGCGAGGTACTCGACACCCGTGCCGATGATCGGCGCCTGGGGCCGCACCAGCGGCACCGCCTGGCGCTGCATGTTTGCGCCCATCAGCGCGCGGTTCGCATCGTCGTGCTCGAGGAACGGGATCAGCGCCGTCGCCACCGAGATAACCTGCTTCGGCGACACGTCCATGTAATGGACCTGCTCCGACGGCACCTGCGGGAAGCGGTGGCCGCCCGTCACGAGCCGGACCGTCACCGTGTCCTCGATCATCCGGCCCTGCTCGTCCAGCGGCGTGTTCGCCTGGGCGATCATCACGCCCTCTTCGCGGTCGGCCGGCAGGTAGTCGATGATGTCGGACGCCACCGCCTTGATGCGCACGAGCTTGACGCCCGCGTCCTTGATGGCCTTCACGTCGCCTTCGGCGAGCGTCGTGCCCTTGGCGGCCACGACCTCACCCGTCTCCGGGTTCGCGACGTCCTCGCGCAGGATCTGCCCCGCGAGCGGGAGCTGCGGATCGTTGACGTCCAGCGTCGAGATCACGCGGCGGTACGGCGTCTCGATGAAGCCGTACTGGTTGATCTTTCCATAGGTCGCGAGATAGCCGATGAGACCGATGTTCGGGCCCTCCGGCGTCTCAATCGGGCAGATGCGGCCATAGTGCGACGGGTGGACGTCGCGGACGTCCATGCCCGCGCGGTCGCGGCTCAGGCCGCCCGGGCCGAGTGCGGAGAGACGACGCTTGTGCGTCAGCTCCGCCAGAGGGTTGAGCTGGTCCATGAACTGCGACAACTGGCTGCCGCCGAAGAACTCCCGGACGGCCGCCATCACCGGGCGGGTCGTGCTGATGAGGCCCTGCGGCGTCACCTGCTCCGGATCCTGGATCGTCATGCGCTCGCGGATGCCGCGCTCGAGGCGCTGGAAGCCGGTGCGCACATGCATCTGGATCAGCTCGCCGACCGAGCGGATGCGGCGGTTGCCGAGGTGGTCGATGTCGTCGGCGTGGCTGAGCCCGTTGTTGAGGCGGATCATCTCGCGGATGATCGCAACGAGATCCTCGTTGCGGAGGATGCGCTCCTCCGTCTGCGCCGCCTCGTCGTTCTTGTGCAGGCGCTCGTTCAGCTTGTAACGGCCCACCCGCGCCAGGTCGTAGCGACGCTCGTTGAAGAAGAGGTTCTCCAGCATCGTCGTCGCGTTGTCCTTGGTCGGCGGGTCGCCGGGGCGCAGGCGACGGTAGAGCTCGACCAGCGCCTCCTCGCGCGTCTTGGTCGGCTCCTTCTCCATCGTCGTGGAGATGTAGCGGCGGTCTTCCTTCGTATCGACGTCCGCGAACGCCGCCAGCAAGTCCTCATCACTCTCGATGCCGATGGCACGAAGCAGGATGGTGACCGGCATCTTGCGCTTGCGGTCGACCTTGACCGAGAGGATGTCGCGGTTCGACGTCTCGAACTCGAGCCACGCGCCCCGGTTCGGGATCAGCTTGGCCGTCGAGAGGTATTTGCCGGTCGCCGGGTCCTGCGTACGCTCGAAGTAGACGCCCGGCGAGCGGACCAGCTGCGAGACGACGACGCGCTCGGCGCCGTTGATGATGAACGTGCCGTCCGAGGTCATCATCGGGAAGTCGCCGAGGAAGATGCCGTCCGGACCGGTCTCCTTGATCTCACCGGTCTCGCGCATGACGAGCTTCGCCGACACCCGCAGCGGGGCGGCGTACGTGATGTCGCGCTCGCGGCAGAAGACCTCGGCGATGCGCGGGTCCTTCTTGGCGCGCTCCTGCTCTTCGCCCTTCGGCATCCGGGTCCAGGCCGGGTCGAAGCGCGGCTCCGAGATGAAGAGCTCCATCTTGCGATGGTGATCGGTGATCGGCGAAATCTCTTCGAGGAGCTCCTTCAGACCCTCCTCCACGAACCACTGGAAGGATTCCAGCTGGATCTGGACGAGGTTGGGCATCTCCAGCACCGTGGGGATGCGCGAGTAAGTCCGTCGGCCGACGCCCACGTTGGAGAGCACCTGCTTGGTGCTCACGTCCGGCGTCACCGCGGTGGTTCTTACATCACGATCAACTGCCATTCACCGCTCCTCTTGGTGTGCGAGCGACACTGCCGGCCGACAGTGCCGCTCGCCTCGTTTTGCGCAACCGTACATAACTTCGATATTCAGATGGCGCTCGTGCATGCGGGTTGTGATGAGAAAGATGTCTGCGGGAACGAGCGCGGCCCAACACTGCGCCTGCCGTGTCACCGGCCCAAAGTCGTCGAATGCCCGCTACCCCACACCGGGTATTCGCCTATCTGCACTCATGCCCTCGCGGGTCCGGAACCAGGCGACCGACGGCGCCACGGGCACGCCAAAGCGGGAGGGCATAAGCTACCCCTCCCGGTTTCCCAGGGTCTTTCCGTGTGTTAGACTCAACTGCACGCGTCGCCCAGTCCAATACCTGAATGCTTTCGCCGCGTCCCGATCGACACCGGAATCGCATGCGAACGAGTATTGTACACGCCCTCTTCACCCATGTCAAGCCGTGCTATTGCCCACCGGCACGGATGACATCCTGGCAAGACCAGCCGCCGCCGGATGCTATACTCGAATCCCGTATTGCACCGGACCGTCCGTCGCCCGCCCGACGAACCCTGGGCCACCGACCGTAGGAGCAGTCGCCACGCGACGCGTCACCATGGAATCTCGATGAACTCACGCACGCTGCGCATGTGGCTCCGGCCCGGGATGATGGTCAAGCGCTGGATTGCGCTCTTCATCGTCGCCACCGTCATCACCAGCCTCGCCCTCGGCACCGGCTTCGCCTGGATCTACGGCCACTACGATAGGGCCAGGGGCTTCGTCTCCTCCTTCGACTGGCTGACCCTGCAGCGCGTCCCCCACCCCTGGCGGGAGATGGTCTGGATCGCCGCCGGCACCCTGCTGCTCGGCTACACCGTCTACAAGCTCAGCCGCGCGCTCATCACGCCGCTCATGGCGCACGATACCTCCGGCCGCGCCTTCCTCGAGATCGTCAACGAGCACCGCTTCGGCCCCGCCAAGGCGGACTTCAACGTCGTCGCCATCGGCGGCGGAACCGGGCTCAGCGCGCTGCTGCGCGGCCTCAAGCTCCACAACATCAACCTCACCGCCATCGTCACCGTCGCCGACGACGGCGGCAGCACCGGCCGCATCCGCAACGTCTTCAACATGCCCGCGCCCGGCGACATCCGCAATTGCCTCGTCGCCATGGCCGACGACGAATCGCTGATGAGCCGCCTCTTTCACTATCGCTTCGACAAGGAGGGCTCCGAGCTCACCGGCCACGCCTTCGGCAACCTCTTCATCACCGCGCTGACCCAGGTCACCGGCAGCTTCGAGCAGGGCGTCATCGAGTCGGCCCGGGTGCTGAACGTCCGCGGCCGGGTGCTGCCCTCGACGCTGGAGAACATCACGCTCTGCGCCGATCTCGTCGACGGCTCCCGCGTCCGTGGCGAGTCCACCATCGCCCACGACAACCCGCCGATCGAGCGCATCTTCCTCGACCCTGAGGGCCCGGAAGCCTACCGCCCGGCGCTGGCCGCGATCCTCAACGCGGACCTCATCGTCCTCGGCCCCGGCAGTCTCTACACCAGCGTCATCCCCAACCTGCTGGTCGACGGCATCCGCGAGGCGATTCAGTGGTCGCGCGGCGCCACCGTCTACGTCTGCAACGTCGCCACCCAGCACGGCGAGACCGACGACTTCGGCTACGAGGACCACATCAAGGAGATCGTCGCCTATCTCGGCGACGGCGAGCTGGACTACGCGGTGGTCAACAGCAACCACGCCGCGGAGGCGGCCATCCGCCCCGAGTGGCACGTCCAGGCGGTCCCCTATGATGGAAAGACAGTCGTCGAGGGAGACGTCACGATCGTCGCCCGCGATGTGGTCAATGACCGCAACCCCCTGCGCCACGACCCGGAGAAGCTCGCCGCGGTCCTCCTCGACCTCGCCCGCAAGCAGGCCGAGATCCCGAGCCTCGTCGCTATCGAGGCCGACTGAGCCCCCTCCAGGACATATTCCGTTGCGGGTTCGCACCCGAAATCCCCGGTTCCGTAGGGGAGGACATTGAACGCGCTCAGCCACCTCCCGGGCAAGCGCCGAGGGCGCGTTCAATGTCCTCCCGGCCCGCGCCATCGCCGCAGCCGCGCACCCCGGCGGGTGTGCGCCGTCGTCGTGTCGGCCCGAAACGGCTGCCCTGACCGCGGAAGCCCAGACCAGATTGGTTGCTCCCCACAACCACCCCCTCGGGTGTGGTTCCCGGCGCCGCCGAGCCCTATCATCCCGGCATCGCCCCAGTGCCCGGGGCAAGGCTCTTGCAGGCCCGGGAGACAACATGGCCCATTCCGCGCGCGTCCGCCATGTCAATCCGCCCCTCACCCGTCATACTACGGACGATTCGAGGGAGGCGCGTGACCCGCGGAATCCCTCGCAACGAAGCGTGACCCGTCCAACCCCAGGAGGAACCTCATGGTCTACAAGGTAGGCATCAACGGCTTCGGCCGCATCGGCCGGCAGGTCTTCAAGGCCGTTCACGAAGGCGGTTTCGGCGACCTCTTCGAGATCGTCGCCGTCAACGACCTCACCAGCAATGAGACGCTGGCCCACCTCCTCAAGTACGACTCCACCTATGGCACCTTCGGCGCCGAGGTCTGCGCCAACGGCGACGGCATCACCGTCGACGGCAAGCTGCTCAAGGTGCTGGAGGAGAAGGAGCCCGCCAAGCTGCCCTGGGGCGAGCTCGGCGTCGACCTGGTGATCGAGTCGACCGGCCGCTTCACCAGCGCCGACGCCGCGCGCGGCCACGTCGAGGCCGGCGCCAAAAAAGTCATCATCTCCGCGCCCGCCAAGGGCGAGGACATCACCGTCGTCCTCGGCGTCAACGAGGAGAAATACGACGCGCAGGCGCACACCATCATCTCCAACGCCTCGTGCACCACGAACTGCCTCGCGCCGGCCGCCAAGGTGATCCAGGACACGTTCGGCATCGAGAGCGGCATGATGACGACGGTCCACTCCTACACCGCCGACCAGGTCCTGCAGGACGGCCCGCACAAGGACCCTCGCCGCGCCCGTGGCGCCGCCCAGAACATCGTCCCCACCTCCACCGGTGCCGCCCGAGCCCTCGCGCTCGTGCTGCCGGAGCTCAAGGGCAAGTTCGACGGCTTCTCCCTCCGCGTGCCGACGCCGACGGTCTCGATCGTCGACTTCGTCGCTATCACCACCAAGCCGGCGACCGTCGAGTCGGTCAACGCTGCCTTCAAGGCCGCCGCCGCGAGCGACGAGCTCCAGGGCATCCTCGGCTACTCCGAGGAGCCGCTCGTCTCCATGG
>DATLHE010000122.1:0-12661 GCA_035540335.1 Thermomicrobiales bacterium
CCACGTGGAAGCCTGCTCGTACGGGCGGAGGGCCGAAGGCTCTCCGCCCCCGGAGATCCGCATGACCGACCTCCATACCGACACCATCCTCGACGTGCGAGGACTGAAAACCCACTTCTTCCTCGATGAGGGCACCGTGCGCTCGGTCGACGACGTCACCTTCTCGATCCAGCGCGGCAAGACGCTCTGCGTCGTCGGCGAGAGTGGCTGCGGCAAGAGCGTCTCCGCCCGCTCCATCCTCCAGCTCGTCGATCCGCCGGGCCGGATCGTCGACGGCGAGATTCTCCTGCGCCGACGTGACGAGCGCGGCGAGCCGCGGGAGACCGTCGACATCGCGAAGCTCGACCCGCGCGGCAGGGAGATCCGGGCCATCCGCGGCAGCGAGATCGCGATGATCTTCCAGGAGCCGATGACGTCGCTGAGCCCGGTGCATACGATTGGCGACCAGATCATGGAGAACGTGCAGCTGCACCTGCGGCTGGACAAATCCGCGGCGCGCCAGCGCGCCATCGAGGTGCTCGGGCAGGTGGGCATCCCGCGCCCCGACCAGCGTGTCGATAGCTACCCGTTCCAGCTCAGCGGCGGCATGCGCCAGCGCGCGATGATCGCGATGGCGCTCGCCTGCCGTCCCAGCGTGCTCATCGCCGACGAGCCGACGACGGCGCTCGACGTCACCACCCAGGCGCAGATCCTGACGCTGATGAAGCAGCTCCAGCAGGAGATCGGCATGGGCCTGCTCTTCATCACCCACGACCTTGGCGTCGTGGCCGAGATCGCCGACGACGTCGTCGTCATGTACCTCGGCACGGTGGTCGAGCGGGGCACGGTCGACGAGATCTTCCACGCCCCCAAGCACCCCTACACCCAGGCGCTGCTCAAGTCCGTGCCGCGTCTCGACATGGACCCACGCGACCGCCTCGGGTTCATCCGGGGCATCGTGCCGAACCCGTTCGATCGCCCCGGCGGCTGCCCCTTCCACCCCCGCTGCGATCGGTTCATGCCGGGCATCTGCGACCGGATCGTGCCGGAGCCGGTCCGCTTCGGCCCCAACCGCGACGCCCGCTGCCTGCTCTACGACCAGGACCAGCGGCCGATCGGAGTGGACCGGCTGCAGGAGGTGGGACGATGACGGCCCCCGCGCCCACGCCGCTGCTCGAGATCAAGAACCTGAAGATGCATTTCCCGATCTACAAGGGCTTCTTCCAGCGCCAGATCGGGTCGGTGCGGGCCGTCGACGACGTCTCGTTCACGATCCACCGCGGCGAGGTGCTGGGGATGGTCGGGGAAAGCGGATGCGGCAAGTCGACGGTCGCCAAGTCGCTCGTCCGCGCGCTGGAGCCGACGGCGGGCACCATGACCTACCACCCGGAGCGGGGCTCGGCGATCGAGATCTCCCATCTCCCCGAGCGCGAGCTGCGGCTGCTGCGGCGGGAGATCCGGATGATCTTCCAGGATCCGTATTCGTCGATGAACCCGCGCATGACCGTCGAGGAGATCATCGGCGAGCCGCTGCTGAACCTCACCGGCATCTCCGCGCGGGAGCGCCGCGAGAAGGTCTCGGCGCTGCTGGAGCGCGTCGGCCTGCGCCCGGAGTATCGTCACCGCTACCCGCACGCGTTCAGCGGCGGCGAGCGCCAGCGCATCGTCATCGCCCGCGCGCTGGCGCTGGATCCGCGGCTCGTCATCGCCGACGAGGCGGTCACCGCGCTGGACGTCTCCGTCCGCGCGCAGGTGCTGGACCTGCTCAAGGACCTCCAGCGCGACATGAACCTCACCTATCTCTTCATCAGCCACGACCTGAGCGTGATCAAGCACATCTGCAACCGGGTGGCGGTGATGTACGTCGGCAAGCTGGTGGAGATGGCGCCGACGCACCAGCTGTACGCCAAGCCGCGCCACCCCTATACCGAGGCACTGCTCTCGGCGGTGCCGATCCCGGACCCGCGCCTGCGCAACAGCGAGTCGCGGATCCTGCTCGAGGGCGACGTCCCCGACCCGTCGAACCCGCCCCCGGGATGCCCGTTTCACACCCGCTGCCGCTACGCCCAGGATCGCTGCCGGGTCGACGTCCCCGCGCTCCGCGACGTCGGCGATGGCCACCTCGCCGCGTGTCATTTCGCGGAGGAGCTGGACCTGCGGGGCGTCGTTATGCGCACAGCTCCGGCGAATGTCTGAGAACGCCATTCCGTCGCCCCGAAGGCGGCTCGATGCGCAACGAGGTCGCCCCGGCCACGTCGTCGCCATGGACGGCGCGGGGTAGCCCTCTTCGCTGCCCTGGAGCCGCGCTGGCGCGGGACGTGCTGCATCGCCGCATGTGTCCGGAGCACGAGGAGTGGCCCATGATTCGCGGGTTTGTGGCGATCACCGGCAACGGCGTGGCGCGCGCCGACCGCGACCCGCACGGCGGCTGGGCCGTCGCGCGGGCTCTGGAGGGCACGACCGTCCGCTGCCTCGCCGTGGACACGACTGGCGCGATCCTCACTGGAACCGGCGAGGGCGTCATGCGCTCGGCCGATGGGGGGCAGACGTGGACAGCCTCGGGACTTTCCGGCCGCAACGTCACCGCCCTGGCGGTCAGCCGCGCCGCGCCAGGCCTTGTCTACGCGGGGACCCGGACGCCGCGCCTCTTCATCTCGCGCGACGGCGGCGACAGCTGGGATGCGTGCCCCGCCTTCCGGCACATCCCCTTCCGCTGGCTCTGGTTCTCGCCCGCCTCGGCGCCCTTCACCGCCTACGTGCAGGCCATTGCCCTCTCTCCGGTCGACCCGAACGTCGTCGTGGTGGGGATCGAGGCCGGTGCGACGGTGCGGAGCGAGGACGGCGGCCTCACCTGGAGCCTCCACCGCCGGGGCGCACTCCGCGATTGCCATTCGCTCGCCTTCCACGCGTAAGATCCCGGCTGGGTCTACGAGGCAGGCGGCACCGGCGCTGGTGTCGCGTACAGTCGCAATGCCGGACGCAGGTGGACGTAGCCGCGTGCCGGGCTGGACCGTCACTACGGCTGGGCCTGCGCCGCCGACCCCGAGCGGACCGACGTCTGGTACGCCTCTCTGTCGCCCGGCCCCCGGCAGGCGCACGGTGCGGGCAAGGCCGAGGCGATCATCGTCCGCGCGACGCCCGAGGGCTGGATCCGCCTTACCGGTGGGCTCCCCAAGCCACTCAACGACATGCCCTACGGGCTCATCACCGACCCGGACGCGCCCGGCCATCTCTACGCCGGTCTCGCCAATGGTGCTGTCTGGCAGAGCACCGACCACGGCGACCACTGGGTGCGGCTGCCGTTCAGCCTCGGCCGCATCGACCGGACGATCATCGCCCTCTGAAACCCTTGACGCCCTCGCCCACCTCCCCTAGCATGCCCCAATTGGTTCGTTGAGAGAACGAATGGGAGGCGGCGAGCACGCATGCGCCTGTACATCCTGTCCGACGCCGAGGGAACGGCGGGCGTCGTGAACTTCTGGGACTACAGCCGGCCGGAGTTCCGCTACTACGAGACGACCCGGAAACTCGTCACGCTGGAGATCAACGCCGCGATCGAGGGCGCGCTGGAGGCGGGCGTCACCGACGTCTACGTCGCCGACGCCCACGGCCCCGGCGCGGTCAACGTCGAGCTGCTCCACCCCGAGGCACGGGTGCTGACCGGGCGGCCGATCCGCTTCCCGTTCGGCTTCGACGACTCCTTCGACATGCTCTTCATGCTCGGCCACCACGCGAAGTCGAACACCGACGGCGGCCACCTCAGCCACTCCTGGGCGATGGCGATCGAGGAGATGTGGATCAACGGCCACTCCGTCGGCGAGATCGGGACGTGGATGATCCTCGCCGGCCAACTCGGGGTGCCAGTGCCGTTGATCACCGGCGACCGCGCCGCCTGCGAGGAGGCGGCGACGTTCGTACCGGGCATCAACACCGTCGTCACGAAGGAGGGCTGGCGCTCCGGCCCGGCGAGCGGGCTCACCGAGGACGGCAACCGCAGCCACAACGGCGGCGCGACGCACATCCACCCGGAGAAGGCGCGCGACCTGATCCGCGCCATGGCGACATGGGCGGTCCACGACCGCGCGTCGATGCCCCATTTCCGGATGGACCCACCGTATGAGATCGTCACCGTCCAGCGGCCGACGCGCGAGGGTGAGCCGCACCTGATCGCGCGCAGCGTCGCCGACGACGCGCGATCGATCATGACCATGCCGCGGACGTTCGCGCCGTTGGAGGAGGATCTCGGCATATTCGTGGAGCGGATGAACGCGGGCGTCGGCACACGCGTGTGATATGGCCCTGCGGGCCATGGGCGCACCCTCTTCGAGGTGCGCCGCTACGATGGAGAGACCGGCCACCGCCCGCAGCTGCGAGGACCGGTCGTACGGTCGCCCCTTGTGGGCGACCTGTTGAAGGAAACGCCCCATGACCAGGATCGGGATCGTCGGATCGGACAACTCGCACGCCGTCGCCTACTCGAAGCTGGCGAACATCGAGCGCATCGCCGGCGACAGCCGCGTCGTCGCCATCAGCGGGCCGGACCCGGCGCGCACGCAGGAGGTCGCGGCGCTCGGCCAGATCCCGGAGATCGTCGACGACTTCCGCGACCTCATCGGCAAGGTCGACGCCGTCCTCGTCGTCCACCGCCACGGCGGCCTCCACGCGGAGCACGCGATCCCCTTCCTCGAGGCCGGCATCCCGGTCTACGTCGACAAGCCGTTCGCCGTCTCGCTCGCGGACTGCCACCGGATGCTCGCCGCCGCGAAGGCGGGCAACGCCGTCCTGACCTCCTACTCCTCGCTGCGCTGGGCGCCGAAGACCGCGTCGCTGGCCAAGGAGCTGCCCGAGCTGGGCGAGATCCGCGTCGGCCAGTTCGCCGGCCCGTGCGACTTCACCAGCGAATACGCCGGCCCGTTCTTCTACGCCACGCACGTCGCCGAGATCGCGTTTCGCCTGATGGGCGACGACGTGACGTCGGTCCGGGCAACGCAGTCCGGGCAGTCGGTGGTGGCAACGGTGACGTTCGCCAACAACGCGGTCGCGACGTTCTCCTACCTCGGCGACGCGGCCTATCACTTCCACGCCACGCTCTTCGGCACCAGCGACTTCGCCGCCCGCGAGATCGTCGCCGGCGACGCAAGCTACGGCGCCGGGCTGCTGACGTTCCTGGACGCCGTCGCGACCGGCGTCGCCCCGCTCACCGAGAAGCAGTTGCTGACGCCGATCGCCTTCGTCCACGCCATGCAGGATTCGCTCGCCAACGACGGGCAGGCGGTCGAGCTCACCGGGCTACTCGAAGCCGCCGCGCGTTGACGGCCCACGCCGTCGTTGGTAGCATCGGTCATTCGTTCAAAGATCAAACTAATCGGGATTCGCGCCAGAAGGAGATGCTCCAGATGTCAACCCTCGCCCGGGACGGCGGTTCGCGCGTGCGCGAGACCGCGCTGCCGTCCGTCTCCAGCGCCTCCGGCCGCACCCTCGGCGACGAGGAGCTGCGCGCCCTGGAGGAGGTGATCCACTCCGGCAAGCTCAACCGCACGATCACGCCGGATTCGCGGGCGGCGGCGTTCGAGCGCGGCTTCCGCGACTGGCTCGGCGTCGGCGAGGCCGTCGCCTCGACCTCCGGCACCAGCGCGCTGCACCTGGCCGTCGCCGCGATCGACCCCAACCCCGGCGACGAGATCATCGTCACCCCGATCACGGACTTCGGCTCGGTGATCCCGATCCTCGCCCAGAATGCGGTGCCGGTCTTCGCCGACGTCCTGCCAGACACCTGGTGCGTCGATCCGGAATCGATCCGCGCCAACATCACCGATCGCACACGGGCGATCATGGTCGTCCATCTCTTCGGGCAGCCGGCCGACCTCGATCCCATCCTTGCGCTCGCCGCCGAGCACGGCATCCCGGTGATCGAGGATTGCAGCCAGGCCTACGGGGCCACCTACAAGGGGCGCACGGTCGGCACCTTCGGCACACTCGGCTGCTTCAGCCTCCAGCAGTCGAAGCACATCACGAGCGGCGATGGCGGCATCACCGTCACCAACGATCCGGACCTCGCCCGCCGCATGCGCCTCTTCTCCGACAAGGGCTGGCCGCGCGATGGTGAGCTGCGCACGCATCTCTTCTACGGGCTCAACTACCGGATGACCGAGCTGCAGGGCGCCGTCGCTTCCGCCCAGCTGCCGAAGCTGGACGGCGTGATCGCCAACCGCCGCCGCGCCGGCCACCTGCTGGCCGAGCTACTGGCGGAGGTGCCAGGCATCTCCGTGCCCGTCCTGCCGGAGGGCTGCGAGTCGGTCTACTGGCTCTTCCCGGTCAACGTCGACACCGCCGCGCTCGGCGTCACGGTCGGCGAGCTGACCACCGCCATCGTCGCCGAGGGCATCCCGGCCTCGCCGGGCTACGTCATGCCACTCTATCTCACCCCGGCGCTGGCCGAGGGCAAGACCTACGGCGACTCGCACTTCCCGTTCGACTCGCCCTACACGACGCGCAGCTACACCGACTACACGGAAGGGCTCTGCCCGGTCGCGGAGAGCATGAGCGGGAAGATGTTCACCGTCGCGATCAACGAGAACTACACCGACGACGACGTCCGCGACATCGCCACGGCGATCACCAAGGTCGCGACCGCCTTCGCCGGGGCCGCGACGCGGTGAGGGCGCGAGCGCTCCGGGTGGGCGTGGCCGAGGTCGACATCACGCCCACCACGCCCATCCCCCTGGCCGGGTTCGCCGCCCGGCTCGGTCCCTTCGAGGGCATCGACCGCCGCCTGCGCCTGCGCGCGGCCTGGTTCTCGGTGGGCGACGACCACGCGATGCTGGTGACGGCCGACATCCTCTGGTGGCCGCCGGAGCGGGCCGACGACCTGCGCGCGGCGATCGCCCGCCGCTGGCCGGTCCCCGAGGCGCACATCGTCCTTCACGCCACGCACACCCATGGCGCGCCGCAGCCGAGCACCGTCTTCACGCCGTCGCTCGGCCAGCCCGACCCGGCGTGGATCGACCGGCTCACCGGTGGCCTCCTTGACGCCGTCGCCGCCGCGTGGGACGCCCGCCAACCGGCAATCGTCGAGCGCGGTCGCGGGACGACGCGGATCGGCCTCAACCGGCGCGCGCTGCGCGGCGAGGACCCGGCGGACCAGATCGACCGCGAGGTCATCGTCCTCCGCATCGCCACGCCGGTGGGCGATCCGCTGGCGGTCCTCGTCCACCACGCCTGCCACCCGACGACCACCGGCAATCCGCGCGTCACGTCCGAGTTCCCAGGCGTCATGAGCGAACGCGTCGCCGCCGCGTTGGGCGACGGCGTGGTTGTGGGCTTCCTGCAGGGCTGCTGCGGCGACATCAACCCGCGCGTCACCATCGACCGCGACAAGCGCCCGCTGGGGGACGCGGAGGTCGCCCAGATGGGCGAAGAACTCGCCACCGACGCCCTGCGCGTGCTGGACGGCCCGCTGGCGCCGGTCGCGATCGACCACATCACCGCCCGGTCCACGACGGCGATGCTGCCGGTCCGCCACGTGCCGAACGAAAGCGAGCTGCGCGCCCGCCTCGATGCGCCCGGCATCACCGGCGAGTGGGCGCGGCACATGCTCGCGCACCCGGAGCGGCTGGCGCCCACCATCCCGGTCGCGATCAGCCATCTCCGCCTGGGCGACGAGCTGGGCTTCCTCGCGATGGCGGCCGAGGTCACGACGCCCTACGGGCTGGCGATCAAGACGGCCACGAATCATCGCACCCTGCCGCTGCCCTACAGCAATGGCATGACCGGCTACGTGATTACGGATGTCCAGCTCGCGGCGGGCGGCTACGAATCGGTCGAGTCGACGCCCTACTTCGCGCTGCCGTCCCCCTTCGCCCCCGGCGTCGAGGCGGCGATGACCGGCGCGATCACCGACGCGCTGACGGAACAGGAGCGAACGGCATCATGATCCACCTGCTCACCGGCGACACGACCTCCAGCCGCTATCTCGAGGAGATCCTCGCCCACGCCGGCCTCGTCTGGCAACGCGGGCTGCCCGACCGCCCCGGCGTGATCGTGCTCGACGCGAACGCCACGCTCGACCGCGACACACGCGATCGGCTCGCATCGCTCGTCCATGACGGCGCGGCGCTGGTCGCCAGCGGCGGCACGGCGGGGCTCGACGACCTGCTCGGCACGTCGTCCTCGACGCCGCATGAGGGATACCTGACCGAGCCCGACGTCGCCCACGCGGTCACGGCGGGCCTGCCGGCGCCGCTCCACGTCTTCCACGCCGCGCCGCTGACGTGGTCGACCGGCACCCCCTTGGCGAGCCTGACGGACGCCTCCGCCAACGCCATCTCCGGCGCCGGGGTCGTCGCCAACCGGCATGGCCAGGGCGCGACCGTGACGATCGCCGCCGACATCGCCGCCTCCGTGCTGCACATCCAGCTCGGACGGCCGATCCACGAGGACGGCGAGCCCGCCCCGGACGGCACCGCGGCGATCGACGAGGGCATCCTGAAGACCGACGACGGCGTCGTCCTCTCGTGGGAGCACGACCGCATCCGCTGCGACCTCGACGCGCCGGTCGCCGACTGCCCGGGCAAGGATCCCGCCTACCCGGACGGCGACACGCCGTGGTTCGGGCGGCCGGTCGCCGATGAGCTGCGCCTGCTGCTGCTGCAGGCGATCGCCTGGGCGGCGCGCGAGGCGGGGCAGCCGCTCGCCGCGCTGGCGGAGTGGCCGGACGACGTCGCGGCGGTCGGGCTCGTCTCGCACGACTCCGACGGCAACCTCGACGACGGCGCACACACGACGCTGCGCCTGCTCGCCGAGGCAGGCATCCGCTCGACCTGGTGCCACATGTGGGGGCCGACGTACGCCGATACGTACGAGCCGGCGACCTTCCCGCGGATCAAGGACGCGGGGCACGAGCTGGCGCTGCACTACAACTCGCTCGGCAAGGACGGCGGCACATGGGGCCGGGAGCATCTCGCCGCCCAGGCGGCCTTCGTCCGCAACGAGGCCGGGGTGGACGGCTTCTTCTCGAACAAGAACCACTACCTGCGCTGGGAGGGGCATGTCGAGTTCTTCCATTGGCTCGTCGACGAGGGCATCCAGGCCGACCAGTGCAAGGGGCCGAGCAAGAAGGGCAACGTCGGCTACCCGCACGGCTCGTCGCTGCCCTGGTTCCCGCTCGACCCGGAAACCGGCGCGTTCATCGACGTCGTCGAGCTCCCGCTCCAGTTCCAGGATCTCTGGCTCACGACGCCCGCCCTCCCCGCGCGGACGACGGTCGCCCAGGCGAAGCGGCACCACGGGATCGCCCATTTCCTCTTCCACCAGATCCACCTGCACACGAAGCCGGAGGTGGCGCGGGCGATGCTCGACGTCGTCGCCCACGGCTGCGACGAGGGCCTGGCGTGGTGGACGAGCGCGGAGATCAACGGCTGGGAGCGGCAGCGACGGATGGTCTGCGTCGACGTCGCGGGCGACCGCGTCGTGATCACCGCCGATGCGCCGGTGGAAGGGGCGACGATCTGCGTCGTCCTGCCGGACGGAACGTCGCCGGAGGCGGTCGTCATCACCAGCGGCGACGCCCCGCTGCCGGCCCGGCCCGGCCGCCGCTGGAACCAGCCGGCCGTGAGCGTGACGCTCGACCTCCCCGGCGGGGAGACGGTGCTGACCCTGCGGTGAGCCTGATCCCGGCCGCGGCGCACACCCTCCAGGGTGCGCGGCTACGGCAGCCGAGGGGGCTCTCCCTGCAGCGCCGGGTCTTGTGCCGCACCTGTGGCCGGCGTCCATGCAGGGATTCAGGCGTCCCAATCGGTCCCTTAGGAATTGGCCCTGTTCCACAACGAACGAGAGGACACGGCAGAACGGCACCCGACGGCGGGTGTAGAGTGAGTGGCGCAGCAACGAACGATGGTGTCATCGGGCGGCTACGTCGGCAGACGATGTCATGCAGACTCTCGGACTGCCGAATGGTCGGAAGTTAGGAGGACGCCATGGCTGACGAAGAACTCACTCCCGTTGCGCGCGTGGCGGCGGGAGCTGACCTCTACGGCGAACTGCGCCGGGCCGATTTCAACACCGTTGATTTCAAGCTTGTCACGGCGGACGGGAACATCCTCATCCTCGAGCTCACCTGCCACCGGCCGGGCGGCCCCGTCCGCCACGTCCACCCCGGCCAGGACGAGTGGTTTTATGCGGTCGTGGGCGAATTCCTCGTCGAGGTTGGCCAGGAGCGGATCTGGCTGAACCCCGGCGACTCGCTCCTGTTGCCACGTGCGGTGCCACACGCCTGGGCATATGTCGGAAGCGGCGACGGCCGGCTTCTCATCGTCTACACACCCGCCGGCAGGATCGAAGCTTTCTTCCGCGAAGCAGCGCGCGGGACGCTGGTCCGAGACCCAGCTGTGTTCCATGCGTACGGAATGGAGGTGGTCGGCCCGCCGCTCTCGCTGGAGCCGCTCTCGTGAGGGCATCAGGAGCTCTTCGACATACCATGCCGGGCCGGCCGACCCTCGCGACCGCCTCCGGGCACTCCGGCCCGGGACTACTGGGATGCCACGCAGCGCCCTATGGCTGCTCGACGCCGTCCGTCGTCTCGGCCATGTACCACGCGATGTAGCGCCGGCGGATCGCCTGCTCGTCGGCGGCGGGGTCGTCATACGAAGGCGACGTCACCTCCAACGCCCGCTCGACGCGCACCTTGACGACGGCGCGGATCGGGTTCGTTACGTTGCGCGCCCGGTAGAAGCCGACGATCTCCTCGAACTCCGGCCCGGCCTCGATGATCTCCGCCGTGCCCTTGAACCGGTACCCCTTGCGCGACAGTGGGTCGACGACGTTGATCTCCGTCGCCGGGTTGTGGCGCAGGTTCCTTATCGTCCGCGGCGAGCGGATGTCGGCGAAGACGATGTGGTCATCGTCCCAGACGACCGTCGTGCCCTTCGGCGAGAGGTTCGGCGTCCCGTCCGGGCAGACGGTCGCCACGTAGCCCAGCCGCTGGTGGTTCACGAGTCTCTTCATCGCCTCGGTCAGCATCGGTCGCCTCCATCTCCGTGCGCCAGGTCGGTTTCCCCGCATCGTACCGTCCAACTGTGGCGAAAAAACGAACATCCCCACCCCGGAGACGGTTGGGGCAGGGACGTTCGCATGGCGTGGGGAGCCGGAGCACCACATCCGGCTCCCGGGCTGGATTGGGGAAGGCTGGATCATCAACCCCCGGTCCGGAACCGCTCAGGTTCCTGACCTGTGTCCATCATCGGCGATGGGCGAGGTGCCGGCATCGGCAGAATGACGTATTTGCGCCCTCGTGTCCGGTGCCGGCACGTACGTGACATCACGTAGGGGGCGCTACTCGATCTCGAACACCTCGTACATGCCCATCATCGCGTGCGGCATGCCGGACTCCGGATCGGCGATGAAGCACATCGCCGCATGGGTTCCAGCCTCCAACGTGACGGTGACCCACTGCGTGGTTCCGCCCGATTGGTCGGCGGACAAACCGGCAACGGAGAGATCCGCGAAGTCGAGCACCTCGGCCTCCGGCGTGCCACCCATCTCGGCCTGCAACGTTGCCTCGATGTTGGCCTTCGTAGTGCCGTCCGGCACCTTCTGAAGCTCCACGAAGTGCGGCTGGACGCCGACGTTCTCGATCTTGATGAGATTCTCGCCCGCCACCAGCTCGCCCGCGGTCTGCTCGATCGTCATCTCGCCGATTGTCAACGTCGCGGTGCTCTCCGGCTCCGGCAGGTCATCCGGCAGCTCGCCGGTGACGGTGAACGGCACTGGAGGCTGCCGTAGCACACTGCCGGCGACGAGCCACTCGCCCGGCGTCAGGTCGATCACGCCGGTGGCGGACGTTGTCCCCTTGCCGGCGACGATCGATGGCCCACCGGCGATCACCGCGTCGTAGTAGAACGCGGGCGGCGCAACCTGGTTGGCGCCCGCCTCCGCCAACGCCTGCTCCAGCGTCATCCCGTCGGGCAGCCGCAGGAACAGCGGCGCGAAGTAGAAATCCTCTTCGGTCGGCTCGCCGGTGATGGTCACGAGGTACCGGGCGGCCGCCAGAGACTCCGGCATGCCGGTAACCTCGCTGGAGGTGAAGGCGAGCGCGATCTCGGGCAGGCCGAGGTCGGCCCAGGGGTTTACCCCGGCCGCTTCGGGCGAGGCGTGGCCCTCATGGGCGGAGGCACGGAGCGCGCCCGGCAGGGACGCGACGACGGCGGACGCAAGCAGGGCGGGAATGGCAGTGACACGTGCGCGAGTTCGCATGACCTTCTCTCTCCTCGATGAGCTCGTGCGGCCGTCCCCATCGAACGGCCCGGCGATGTGACTGATGTGCCTGCATCATCGCGGAGCGGAGAGAGAACCACATCTGGTAAAAGACGTAGTTTTGCGTATGCGACGCCGAGAGGGTATATACGTATTTCTACGGATACTGCACGTAACGCGTGCTAGACGATGCCGGTGCGCATCGCGTGGGCGACCGCCGCGGTGCGGCTGGTCAGCTCCAGCTTGCCGAGGATATTGGTGATGTGCGTGCCGGCGGTGCGCGGGCTGATGAAGAGCGCGTCGGCGATCTCCTGCGTCGAGCGGCCCTGCGCCAGCAGGCGCAGCACCTCGATCTCGCGCGGCGTGAGGTTGTGGCTGGGCTCCGCCACCGGCTCCGCGGGCGCGGTGACTGAGGCCGCGGGCGGGTGGGGGG
>DATLHE010000123.1:0-28762 GCA_035540335.1 Thermomicrobiales bacterium
GGCGGCGGCCGCTACTACGACGCCGCCGAGACCTGGTCGATCGCGGCGCCGTAGTTTCAAGATGCAGGGGAGTGGGAGATGCACTCCCCTGCAATCCGTACAACCCGGAAACAACCAACCGTCATCCTGAGCTTGTCGAAGGATCCCCCGGCGCCGCAGCGCCGGTCTCCCTGGTCGCCACAGATATGGCCTTTCGGGCCATCGGGCCGATACTCTCCGAGGTCAGCCCCTACAACATCGGGGCACTGTTCATCCACGTACGGTCGGCCCTTGTGGCCGACCTCCCTGTCGGACCGCCCACAGGTCGCAGGTGCGAGGGGCGGTTACGGGCTGGTCCCCGAAGATGTGCGCCGTACGCGCGGCTCTCGCAGCTGCGGGCGGTGGCCGACCCACGCCGGCCACAAGAGCCGGCGCTACAGGGAGCGGACCGTCGTTCCATCATCGTCGTGACGGGGTCCTACCCACCCCCGTCGCGAAGAAAGCAGGTCCATGGGTCGTTACATTCAGCGGCGGCTGCTCATCATCGTCCCGCTGCTCGTGCTCATCTCCATCCTCAGCTTCCTCCTGCTGCAGCTCACGCCGGGCGATCCGCTCGACGCCTACCTGCCGCCGGACGCCGCGATCTCGGAAGAGCGGCGCGAAGCGATGCGCCGGAACCTCGGGCTCGACCAGCCGCTGCCCATCCAGTACGGCAAGTGGCTCGCCGAAGCCGCGCAGGGCAACCTCGGCGTCAGCTCCCGCTCGCACGAGCCCGTGACCGACGTCATCGCCTCACGGCTCGGCCCGACCCTGCTGCTCATGGTCGTCGCGCTCGTCGTCGGCGTCGCCACCGGCCTCGTCCTCGGCATCCTCGGCGCCTTCTACCGCAACTCGGTGCTGGACGTGATCCTCACCGCCTTCGCCGTGCTCGGCATCTCCGTCCCCGTCTACCTCGCGGGGCTCTTAGGCCTCTACATCTTCTCCCTCAAGCTCGGCTGGTTCCCGACCGGCGGCTTCTCGACCCCGGGCAGCAGCGATCTCCTCGACCGGATCGAGCACCTGATCCTGCCCGCCCTGCTGATCTCGATCCAGTACGTCGCCCAGACGATGCGCTATGCCCGCTCCGCGATGATCACCGCCCTCGCCCAGGACTACGTCCGCACCGCCCGCGCGAAGGGCCTGCTCGAATCCCGCATCGTCATCGGCCATGCCCTCCGCAACGCCATGGTCCCGATCGCCACCATCATCGGCAGCTACGTCCCCGCCCTCATCGCCGGCGCCGTCTTCATCGAGACGATCTTCTCGTGGCCCGGCATGGGCCGCCTCTTCGTCGACAGCGTCAACTACCGTGACTACCCCGTCATCATGGGCCTCACGCTCGTGCTGGCGATCATCATCCTGCTCGCGAATCTGCTCACGGATGTCGCGTACGCGTTGATCGATCCGAGGATTCGCTATGAGTGATGTCACCGCCCGCCGCGTGTCCCTGAACGACGCCGAGGACACCCGCATCGCCACCGTGGCCGTCCGCAGCCCGTGGAAGATGGCCTTCCAGCGCTTCCGCCGCAACAAGCTCGCGGTCGCCGGCCTCGTCGTCCTGATCCTGCTCGTCTTGCTCGCGGTCTTCGCGCCGATCGTCGCCCAGCACCCGCCCGACCAGGTCGACCTCCGTGCCCGCGGCCAGGGCCCGAGCTGGGAGCACCCCTTCGGCACCGACCGCACCGGCCGCGACACCTTCGCCCGTACCCTCTACGCCGGCCGCGTCTCGCTCTCCGTCGGCGTCGTCGCCGTCGCCATCTCGCTGCTCATCGGCACCACCCTCGGCGCCGTCGCCGGCTTCAAGGGCGGCATCTGGGACGCGATGATCATGCGCACGACCGACGTGATCATGACCTTCCCGTCGATCGTCATCATCCTCACCGTCGCCGCCATCACCGGCCCCGGCCTCGGCAAGACGATGCTGCTGATCGGCCTCCTCAACTGGCCGGTCGCCTGCCGCCTCGTCCGCTCCCGCTTCCTGCTCCTGCGCGAGCAGGACTTCGTGCTCGCCGCGCAGACGCTCGGCGCCTCCGAGGGGCGCCTCATCTTCCGCCACGCCTTCCCGAACGTCATCGACGTCCTCATCGTCTACTCCACGCTCGGCATGGCCGGCGCCATCCTGCTCGAGGCCGGTCTCAGCTTCCTCGGCCTCGGCGTCCAGCCGCCGACCGCCAGCTGGGGCAACATGCTCAACGTCGCCCGCAACGTCGCCGTACTGGAGGGCGACCCGTGGCTCTGGATCCCCGCCGGCGTCGCCGTCATCCTCTCCGTGCTCTCCGTCAACTTCGTCGGCGACGGGCTGCAGGAGGCCCTCGATCCGCGCCTCTCCACGTGACACCGCCCGGCACCCGCCGGACACTACGCTTCGCATCGTCGGTTCTTGTCTCACACGTCAGGGAGTACACACCTCATGTCTGGTTCGCTCGATCTGCGCGGGATCATTCCCCCGGTCTCCACGCCCTTCACCGCCGGGGGCGACATCGCCGTCGATGATCTCGTCCGCCTCATCGAGTTTCAGCTCGAGGCCGGCGTCCATGGCCTCTTCGTCCTCGGCTCGACCAGCGAGACCGTCGGCCTCACCGAGCGCCAGCAGGAACTCGTCCTCGCCACGGCGATGGAGACCGTCAAGGGCCGCGTGCCGGTGCTGGCCGGCTGCATCGACTTCACGACCAACCGCGTCATCGACCGCGCCAACCGCGCGAAGGCCTACGGCGTCGACGGCCTCGTCGTTTGCGCCCCCTTCTACGTCAAGCCCGACCAGGCCGAGATCGTCCGCCACTTCCAGCTGATCAAGGAGGCCGTCGACCTTCCGATCATGGCCTACGACATCCCCTCCGCCGTGCAGACGAAGATCCAGCGCCCGACGCTGCGCGCGCTCGCCGAGCAGCAGGTGCTCAACGGCCTCAAGGACAGCTCCGGCGAGGAGTCGAACTTCCGCGGCGTGCTGCTCGACAACCAGGACCTGCCCGACTTCCGCGTCTTCACCGGCTCCGAGCTCGTCGTCGACGCCGCGTTCATGATGGGCGCGCACGGCTGCGTGCCGGGTCTCGGCAACGTCGACCCCCACGGCTACGTCCGGCTCTACGAGGCCGCCACCTCCGGCGACCTCCCCGCCGCGATCGCCGAGCAGGAGCGCCTCTACCGCCTCTTCGCCATCACCGGCGTCGGC
Organism: Thermomicrobiales bacterium; assembly: GCA_035540335.1. Taxonomy (GTDB): domain Bacteria; phylum Chloroflexota; class Chloroflexia; order Thermomicrobiales; family UBA6265; genus UBA6265. The sequence continues at coordinate 3,188 of DATLHE010000123.1, forward strand.
TTCCGGCCCGGCGTGGGCTGGTCGGCCTCCGCCTGGGGCGGCTTCAAGGTCGCGCTCGAGCTCCGCGGCATCATCTCCTGCGCCCGCCCGTCAGAGCCCATGTCCCCGCTCGACGAGGCCGCCTACGCCGGCATCCGCGAGATCCTCGTCGACACCGGACTGCTGGAGGCGTAGCGCCGACATCCTTAGGGCGCACCCCCTCCGGGGTGCGCCCTAAGCGGACACATAATGTTCCTGATTCCGTAGCGGGGCACCTCGAAGAGTGTGCCCCTTCGAAATGCCCACTACCTCCCATCGCCCGGATCGGCTAGCATACGCCGGACAGGAGGAGAATCACGAAATGCATCTCGAAGGCGAACATAAACTCCCCGCTCCGCCCGAGCGGGTCTACGAATACATGCAGGACCCCGAGGTCCTCAAGGAGTGCCTCCCCGGCTGCGAACGCCTGGAGCGCATCGGCGAGGACGAATACGCCGCCACCATGAAGATCGGCGTCGCCATGATCAAGGGCACCTACGACGGTCGCGTCAAGATCAGCGACAAGAACGAGCCCACCAGCTTCAAGATGCTCATCGAGGGCAAGGGCCCGCAGGGCCAGGTCAGCGGCGAGGGGCTGCTCACCTTCGCGTCCGATGGCGAAGGCGGCACCGTCATCCACTATGCCGGCGACGCCACCGTCCGCGGCATGCTCGCCCGCATCGGCAGCCGCGTCATCCAGCCGGCCGCGAAGATGATAGTTGGCAAGTTCTTCGAAGCCCTGCACAATACGGCGACGAGCAAGCAGACCGCGAGCTGATCGCCCGTCGTCCTTTACCTGAACACCACCGGGAAGCGCTCGTTTCGGGCGCTTCGCCGTCTCATCCGGAGGCATCCAAGTGTCCGAAGTGCAGAACGTGACCGTCCGCACGACGGTCAACGGCCAGCAGCGCACGGCGTCGGTCGAGCCCCGCACCCTCCTGGTGCACATGCTCCGCAACGAGATGGGCCTCACCGGCACCCACACCGGCTGCGAGACCGGCCAGTGCGGAGCCTGCACCGTGCTCCTCGACGGCAAGGCCGTCAAGAGCTGCATGGTGCTCGCCGTCCAGGCCGAGGGCCACGAGATCACCACCATCGAGGGTGTCGCGCCCCGCGGCACGCTCCACCCCATTCAGCAGGCGTTCTGGGAGGAGCACGGCCTCCAGTGCGGCTACTGCACGCCCGGCATGATCCTCTCGTCGCTGGCGCTGCTCAGCGAGCATCCGGATCCCGACGAGGCGACCATCCGCCACGGCATCGAGGGCAACATCTGCCGCTGCACCGGCTACCAGTCGATCGTCAAGTCGGTCCAGAGCGCCGCCGGGCGCATCGCCCGCGGCGATACCCCGCAGCCGATCAAGACGGGCGACTAGCCCCGTCATCCGGTAGGGGCGATCCTGGGTGGTCGCCCCCGGGAGCCCCGGGCCTCGGTGCCCGGGGACGGAGGGAGGCCACAAGGGCCTCCCGTACGGCCGCCCTCGCAGCTGCGGGCGGTGGCGGCCCTCGGCGGCCCGCCAAGGAGCACCAACGAGATGCATCCCTATCCGTTTGCCTACCACCGCGCGACTTCCGTCGCCGAGGCCCTCTCCCTCCTCGCCTCCGAGGACGAGGGCAAGCTCCTCGCCGGCGGCCAGAGCCTGCTGCCGGTCATGAAGCTCCGCCTCGCCCAGCCCGGCGCGCTCATCGACATCAGCGAGATCTCCGAGCTGCGCGGCGCCCGCGTCGAGGGCGACACCCTCGTCATCGGCGCCCTCACCACGCACCACGAGCTGGAGACCGACCCGGTCATCGCCGAGCATGCGCCATTGCTGGCCGAGATCGCCCGCGTCGTCGGCGACATGCAGGTCCGCAATCGCGGCACCCTCGGCGGCGCCATCGCCCACGCCGATCCCGCCGCCGACTACCCCGCCGGCGTCCTCGCGCTCGACGCGACCGTCGTCGCCCAGGGGCCGGACGGCAGCCGCGAGGTGCCTATCGGCGAGTTCTTCCAGGGCTTCATGACCACCGCGCTCGACCCGGGCGAGATCATCACCGCCATCCGCGTCCCGCTGGCGAAGCCCGGCACCGGCGTCAGCTACCAGAAGCTCGCCAACCCGGCCTCCGGCTACGCCATCGCCGGCATCGCCGCGGTCGTCGAGAAGGCCGCGGACGGCACCATCGGCGCCCTCCGCCTCGGCATCACCGGCGTCGGCGACATCGCCTACCGGGCGACCGCCGTCGAGGAGGCCCTCGCCGGCCAGCAGCCGACCGAGGAGGCCGTCAAGGCCGCGGCCGCGAACGCCGTCGACGGCATCGAGCCGCTGGACGACCTCCACGCCCCCGCCGCCTACCGCGCCAAGGTCGCCCGCAACCTCGCCCGCCGCGCCATCATCACGGCTGTGGAACGCGCGTCCTGATCGCAATCGAGCAGCATGCAAAACAGGGCCGGCATGATGCCGGCCCTGTTGTCGTTTCGTCGTTGTTGCCACCCGAAGGGCCGACGTTGATGGCGAGGGAAGACGCGTATGTCTGCACTCGCCCGCCCCTACACCACCGCCCGGTATCGCTCCTCGATCGGCACGAACGGCACGTCGTACCCGAAGTACCCCGGCCCGACCAGCTCCAGCCCGCGCGCCGTCCGCCAGCGCCGGTCGCTCGGAATCCCAAGCACGGCCACCCGGAACCCGTAGCGCAGCGCCTCGGTCGTCACCGGCTCGCCCGTTTCCGCGTCGAGCACCGTGATCAGGTCCGGCGTGGTCGCCAGAACGTCGTCTCCGGCGCGGGCGATGAGGAACTCGTTCTGGAAGTCGATCTCGAGCGTGCGCCCCTCGTACTCGCCGGTTCCCTCGATCCGCGCCGCGCCGCGCGCGAAGCCGCCGACCGTCCGCCGGGCCACGTCGCCGACCTTGCCCCGCCAGATCGGGAAGCCGCCCGTCGCGTCGCACACCGCCGCCACCGGGTCGGTGTGGTCGCCATGAGCGCGCAGGATCGCGCCGCCGATCTGCTCGATCAGCGTCATCGTGCCAGGGATCGTCGCCGCCTTGACCTGCTTCCCCGTCATCGGGAAGACCGCGATCAATGCCGACGCGCCCATGTCGACGGTCAGCGACCGCGCGAACGTCTCGGTCCAGTGGTTGCTGATCGTCTGCAGGATGGCGCTGTTGCCCTTGTCGTCGGCCATCGCCATCGGCGTCGCCGGGATATCCCAGATCGTCGGCGTCACCATCTGCAGCTCCGGGAACGCCCGGCCCATCCCGTCCGCGTCGATCAGCGGCAGGCCCATCTGCGCGGCCACGGCGAACGGGATCATCGAGTTCACCCCACCCGCCTCCATCGGCATCGTCGCGACGGCCTTCCGCCCCAGGAAGTCGGACAGCGCATTGACGGCGGCGACCATCTCGGTGCCGGCCGGCATTTTCTCGACCATCACCGTCGGAGCGCCCATCATCGCCGTCGGAATGACAAGGTCGTCATCGTTCAGCTCGTCGACGTCGAGCAGCCTGACCGGCGGCCGGCCGGTCATCGCCGAGCGCGCCAGCAGCTTGCCGATGTAGGGATCACCGCCGCCCCCGGTGCCGAGCACGGCCGCGCCGAGGGCGATGGCGTCCAGATTTTTGATCGTGATTGCTCGCATGGCCCAGCTCTCCTGACGCTCCAAACCGTACGACCGCCCCTTGTGGGCGGTCCAGATGAGAGGCCGGCCACAAGGGCCGACCGTACGGAGTCATGGACTACGCCAGCGCCAGGTCGCCGACCGCCTTGACGCGGATCCGGGTCGCGTTGCCCGGCAGATACGCCAGCGGCACGTCCTCGACGTCCACGATCGCGACGCTGCCCGGGTTCGCGCCCGCAGCGACGGCGCGGTCGGCCGCCTCCTGCTTTGCCGACGCCAGCGCGGCATCCCGCGAGAGCGCTTCCAGCGAGTACACCCGGTCGATCTCGCCGGAGATCTGCGCGATCGCCGCGCCGACCGCGTTGGCGGCCTCGAAATGGTCCGGCTTGACGAGCTCCGACGAGCCCTTGACGTCGCGGGCGACGAGCACGCTGCCGCCCCCCACCACGATCACCGGGACCGGATCGGCGCTGGTCTTCATGCGATCGACCGCCGTCTCGACGATCTCCTGGATGCGCTCCAGCGCCGCCGAGACCTGCTCGCCGTCCAGATGCGCCACCTTCCCGGCATCGCCGAAGTCCGCCGCGCCCGCCGCCACGGCGATGTCCGACGTCGTCAGCGTGTCGCCGCCGAAGACGAGCGCCTCCTCAGTCAGCCGGTAGCCCACGCTCTTGGGCCCGACCTGCATGGACGACAGGTCGACCAGCGAGCCGCCGCCGAGGCCGACCGAGTAGACGTCAGGCATCCGGAAGTTCGTGCGCACGCCGCCGACCTCAACCGCGACCGACGCCTCCCGCGGGAACCCCTGCGTCAGCATGCCGACGTCCGACGTCGTGCCGCCGATGTCGACGACCACCGCGTCCGTCAGCCCCGAAAGGAACGCCGCGCCCCGCATCGAGTTCGTCGGGCCAGACGCGATCGTCAGCACCGGGTAGGTCCGCGCGAAGTCGGCCGCCATCAGCGTGCCGTCGTTCTGCGTCAGGTAGAGCGGCGCCACGATGCCCAGATCGGCGATCGCCTGCTCGAAGGCGGCGACGGTCCGGCCCGCCAGCGCGCGCAGGCAGGCGTTCAGGATGGCCGCGTTCTCCCGCTCCAGCAGCCCGATCCGGCCGATCTCGTTCGACTTCGTGATCGTCGCGTCCGGGATCACTCGCGCCACGATCTCGGCGGCCTGGTCCTCGAGGTCATGGTTCACCGGCGAGAAGACGGCGCTGATCGCCACGGCCGTGATCCCGCGCGCGGCGATCGCCTCCGCGGCGGCGCGCACCTCCTCCGGGTCGAACGCCGAGATCGGGCGCCCGTCGAACTCGTACCCGCCATGGACGAGGTGCGTGGCGCAATCGAGCGCCGCGACCAGATCCTCCGGCCAGTCGATCATCGGCGGCAGCGCGGCCGTCGCCGGCAGGCCGATGCGGATGATCCCGACCGGCTGCAGGTGCCGGCGCTCGACGATCGCGTTGGTGAAGTGCGTCGTGCCGATCATCACCGAGGCGATCGCCGCCGTGTCGGTGCCGGACTGGTCGAGCACGCTCCGGATCGCCGTCGTGATCCCGCTCGTCACGTCTCCCGTCGTCGGGGTCTTCAGCTTCGCGATGACGCGCCGGTCGTCCATGAGCACGGCATCCGTGTTCGTGCCGCCGACGTCAACCCCAATCCGCAAGCTCATGCTGTGGTCTCCATATGAGCGTTCCCATGCGCAAATGCCGCCCGAGCGTTGTGCCCCACGCACAACCCTTGGCGGCTCGGTCGGTCGTTTTCCCATGTCTCAGGTTGCTGACCGACTACGCGTGTGTCTGCATAGTGTGTACAATTTCGGCGCAACCCCGGCCCGGGTTGATTGTTGCAGATTCTGGCCCCACTAACCAGATCACAAGGGAAAAGACGGAGATTCGATGGCTGTTGAGCAGCTGCGTAGCCTCACCCGCGCGCACCTCGAGCCGCTCGCCGTGGGCGCGGGCATCCTCGGGACCGGTGGCGGCGGAAGCCCGTATTTCAACAAGATCTACGCCGCCGACCTGCTGAAGCACGGCGGCGAGGTACCGATCGTGCCCGTGACCGAGCTGGCCGACGACGCGGTGGTCGCCTCCACCGGCGGCGTCGGCGCGCCGACCGTCGGCGTCGAGCGCCTCAAGGAGGGCTGGGAGCTCCACCGCGCCCTGCGCGCGCTTGAGCAATACACCGGCAAGCAGGCCACCCACATGATCTCGGCCGAGATCGGCGGCGGCAACTCGATCTCCCCGATCATCGTCGCGATCCAGGCCGGCCTTCCGGTCGTCGACGGCGATGGCATGGGCCGGGCCTTCCCCGAGCTGCAGATGGACACGTTCAGCATCTACGGCGTGCCGCCGACACCGAACGCCATCTCGGACATCCGGGGACATGTCGCCGTCTACGATCACATCGACGACGCGCGCGACCTGGAGCGCTATGTCCGCACCGTCACCGTCCAGATGGGCGGCGGCACCGGCGCCGCGGGGCCCCTCATGTCCGGCGCGGATATCAAGCGCACCGCCGTGCCCGGCACGCTCTCGTTCGCCGTCCTCCTCGGAGAGGCGGTGCTCGACGCCCGCAAGCGCCACGATCACCCGGTCGACGCCGCGCTGGACGCCTCCGGCGGCACCCTGCTGTTCACCGGCAAGATCACCGATGTCGACCGCCGCTTCGTCGCCGGCTTCGCGCGCGGCCACCTGGCCCTCGACGGCACCGGCGCCGACACCGGCCGGTCCTTCTCGGTCGACTTCCAGAATGAGAACCTGATCGCCACCGACGAGACCGGCGAGGTGCTCTGCAGCGTGCCCGACCTGATCTGCATCGTCGACGCCGAGACGGCCGAGCCGATCAGCACGGAGACGCTTCGCTACGGCCTGCGCGTCGCCGTGATCGGCATCCCGGCGCCGCGGCTGATCGCCACCCCGGAGGCCCTCGACGTCGTCGGCCCGGCCGCGTTCGGCTATCCCGACGTCACGTTCCGGCCCCTGCCGGGCGTCTACGGCGGCAAGCTTGCCGATCTCGTCAGCATCCCGTAACCTCCGCGTTCCGGCCACCATCGCAGATTGATCGCCGGAACGTGTCCGACGTCCGCCTGACCCTGAGGCTCTGATCTAACCCTTCGCAACGACGCGACTGACTCCGCGTGCGCTCGGCGCGGTACCGCAGACGACACAGAGCACCCGACTGTCTCCTGGGTCCCTTCCGGCCGCCTGGCCCCTCGCCTCGCGCATCCGGAGTTGCTGTCTTTTCGCGTTGGTCCCGGCGCCTGTGTCGCCGGGCCGTTTCGGAGGTTTCTCTCGTGACACATCGCACATCGGCTCGCGCGCTGACGGCATTCATGGAGGCCGGTCTCGCCGGCGAGCTCAACCGGCGCACCCTGCTCCAGCTTGCCGGCACCGCCGCGGCCGCAACCGGCCTGGCCATGGCCCTCCCGCGCGGCCAGCGCGCCTCCGCCGCGCAGGCCGCCGACAACGTCTTCATCTACGGCAGCGGCCAGGACATCAGCAACCTGGACCCGCACACCGGCAGTGACTACTCCATCATCTGGGGCCAGCGCGCGGTCTACGACGGCCTCATGCGCTTCGAGGGCGACCCCATCGAGCTCAAGCCGCTCGTCCTCAAGGAGGCTACGGGCAGCGAGGACGCCAGCACCTGGACGCTCGTGATCGATGAGCGCGCCACCTTCCAGGACGGCTCGAAGATCACCGCCGAGGCCGTTCAGTGGAACTTCAATCGCATGCTGACCAAGAACAAGGCCAACGCCTGGATGTTCGCGGCGGTCATGAACCAGGACTCCATCACCGTCGTCGACGAGCAGACGCTCGAGATCGCGCTGATCAAGCCGTTCGCGCCGTTCGACCTCATCCTGCCGTGGCTCTTCGTCGCCAACCCGGCCATCGTCGCCGAGCACGCCGGCGATGACGACGGAGAATCGTGGCTGATGGAGAATGCGGCCGGCAGCGGCCCCTACACCATCTCCCGCTTCGAGCCCGGCAGCCTCTACCAGTTCGACCGCTTCCCCGGCTACTGGTACACCGTCGAGGGCGCCGGCGACATGGTCGAGACCTTCGTCTGGCGCATCATCCGCGAGTCGTCCACCAAGCGCATCGCGCTCGAATCCGGCGAGATCCAGTACGGCGATACCTTCTCGACCGAGGACATCGCGGCGCTGATGGCCGATGACCGGTTCATGGTCAATGAAAAGCCGTCGTTCAGCCCCTTCCAGCTCAAGCTCAACACCCAGGTCGGCCCCACCGCCGACGTCAACGTCCGCAAGGCGCTCACCGCGCTCTTCGACTACGACGCCGCGCTGGAATCCCTCGGCGGCCGCGGCGAGCTTCTCCGCGGCCCGCTGCCGACCGGCCTCAAGCCGTGGTTCAAGGAGGACCTGCCGGGCTTCAAGCTCGACATGGACGCCGCCCGCGAGCACCTCGCCGCCAGCCAGTACCCGAACGGCTTCGACATCGAGTTCGTCTATGTCACGGGCCTGACGTTCGAGGAGACCTTCGGCCTCATCCTGCTGGAGAAGGCGGCCGAGCTCGGCATCAACGTCACGCTCACCCCGCTCGTCTGGCCGGACATGGTGGCTCGCGCCGCCGATGCGCAGACGATGCCCGGCATCATGGCCGTGCTCGCCAGCTCCAACTACGTCGACCCGGACAACTACCTCTGGGCGCAATACCACTCCAGCCAGGCCGGCACCTGGTCGGCGGCCTCCTGGTACCAGAACCCCGACCTCGATGCCCTGCTTGAGGAGGGCCGCTCGACGGTCGATCCGGACGCCCGCAAGGCCATCTACGACGAGGCGCAGCAGATTCTCGTCGACGACGCGGTCGACATCTGGATCTACGCCGAGATGCCGAACGAGGCGTGGGTCAAGGAGCTCGGCCCGCGCGCTTATCAGGTGGCTGGCGGTGGCGATATTCGCCAGATCTCGTACAACCACCCGGCGTAACGGCTCTCGCGACACTACCCGTATGGTCGGCCCTCGCAGCCGCGGGCGGTGGCCGACCTGCGGCGTATCCCCGCATACTCCATGGCCACCACCTGCCGTCGTACGGGCCTACCTCGGTAGGGGCGGACCTTGTGTCCGCCCGGGCCCGATGGCCGCACCTGGAGCCGCAGGACCATGTCAGCACATGGCGTCTCCCCACCATCCGTAGCAGGATCGCCCCATGAACCTCTTCCGATACATCGTGAGACGGTTGCTCCTGATCATCCCCGTGATGATCGGCGTCTCCGTGCTCACGTTCTGCCTCGTCTATCTCGTTCCCGGCGATCCCGCCCGGCTGGCCGCCGGCCCACAGGCCACCCAGGCGATGTATGAGCAGATCCGCGAGGAGTTCGGGCTCGACGATCCCTTGCCCGTCCAGTACGCCCACTACGTCAGCGGCCTCGTCCAGGGCGACTGGGGCGACTCGATCCTCACCCGCCGCCCGGTGCTGACCGACCTCGCCGTCTACTGGCCGGCCACCCTCGAGCTGGTCATCGTCGCCATGAGCATCGCGATCCTCGTCGGCGTGCCGCTGGGCATCCTCTCCGCCGTCCGCGCCGATCGCCTCGCCGACCACGCCTCGCGCATCATCTCGCTGCTCGGCGTCAGCATGCCGGCGTTCTGGCTCGCGATCCTGATGCAGCTCTTCTTCGGCCTGCGGCTGGACTGGCTGCCCGTCAGCGGCCGCCTCCCCACGCTCACCCCGCCGCCGGCCGACATCACCGGTCTCTACCTCCTGGATGCGCTGCTCACCGGCGAATGGAGCACCTTCGGCGTCGCGCTCAGGCACATCCTCCTGCCCGCGGTCACGCTCAGCTTCGCCTCGCTGGCGACCATCTCGCGCTTCACCCGGGCGAGCCTCCTGGAAGTCCTCAATCAAGACTACGTCCGCACCGCGCGGGCAAAGGGCCTCGTCGAGCGCTCGATCGTCGTCCGCCACGCGCTCCGCAACGCCTTCATCCCGACCCTGACCATGATCGGCCTCTCCTTCGGCTGGTCGATGGGTGGTTCGGTGCTCGTCGAGACGGTCTTCGACTGGCCCGGCATCGGCCTCTACGCCACCAACTCGGCGCTGACGCTCGACTTCATGCCGATCATGGGCATCGCGCTGCTCTACGGCATCGTCTTCAGCCTCATCAACATCGCGATCGACATCGCCTACGGATTCCTGGACCCGAGAGTGAGCCACGCATGAGCAGCATCGGCACATCGTCCTCCGCATCGACCCTGCTCGCCCGACCGGCGTCCGTCCGGCGTGGCCTCCTCAGCGACGAGACGCGCCGCGCGATCCGGAAGTTCCGGCAGAGCCCGCTCTCGCTCGTCGGCCTCGGCATCGTCGTGCTGCTCGTCCTCGTCGCGATCGTCGGCCCCTTCTTCGTTCCCTACCCCAACGACGCCTCGGGCGCCGTCCACATCAAGGAGCGCCTGCTGCCGCCCTCGGGCGCCCACTGGTTCGGCACCGACCACGTCGGTCGCGACATCCTCTCGCGCCTTGTCATCGGCGCCCGGACCTCACTGCTCGCCGGCGTCCTGGTCATCGTCATGGCGGTCATCATCGGCACGGTGCTGGGCGCGCTCGCCGGCTACCTCGGCGGCTGGGTCGAGACCGTCATCATGCGCGTCACCGACGTCTTCCTGACGATCCCGGACCTGATCCTGGCGATGGCGTTCGCCGCCGCGCTCGGCCCCGGCCTCACCAACGTCATGATCGCCGTCTCGCTCGTCTGGTGGCCCGGCTATTGCCGCCTCGCGCGGGCAAACGTGATCGCCCTGCGCAACGCCCAGTTCGCCGAGGCGGCCGCCTCGCTCGGCTCCAGCCGCCGGCGCATCCTCTTCCGCCACATCCTGCCGAACGCCTTCCCCACGCTGCTGGTCAAGGCCTCGATGGACGTCGGCTTCGCGGTGCTGACCACCGCCGCGCTCGGCTTCATCGGCCTCGGCACCCAGCCGCCCACGCCCGACTGGGGTCAGATGGTCTCCGAAGGCCGCAAGTATCTGCGTGACGCGTGGTGGTACTCGACCTTCCCGGGCATCGCGATCCTGCTCACCGTCATCGCCACCAACCTGCTCGGCGACGGCATCCGCGACGTCCTCGACCCCCGCACCCGCAAGGGCCGCTGACGCCACGTGCCGTCGTTCGGTCGGCCTGCCCCTGCGGGCCGCCCCTCGCTCTCGTACGGTCGGCCCTCGCAGCTGCGGGCGGTGGCCGACCTCTGGCCTTCGCCGCGGCGTGACAACCCCAGAACGGCGGTTTGCCCAGGTAGCCCCGGGTCTTGTACCCGGGTAGGTCCTCGGTCCACCACCGTCATCCCGGGCGCAGGAAAGAATCCCCGTGGGAAGCCCGTTCTCTCCGACGCCCGGGGGCTACCGCCCGCACCATAGGCCCTATGGGCCACCGGTCGAGCGCGTCAGCGCGAGAAGCGAAAGGCTCGCTCATGGGCGATTGCGCAGCAATCGAGCGACCAGCAGGGGCGATGCGGCCCCGTCGCTTCTCACCCGTCCGGTTCGGCCATGCGGGCCATTGGGCCGACACCCTGCGGGGATCGGCCCCTACGAAAGTGCCCGCCCCGTCTCGCGTCGTAGCGGCGCACCCCGGAGAGTGTGCGCCTTTGCGGCCCGCAACGGCTGGTCGTGTTGCAGGGGCAGATTCGGGTGCCCCACATGGCCACGTTCCCCTCTACATCCATTACTTGGCCATCTAGGCAGCCTTCCATAACGTCGCTTAGGCTGCCAGGTTTCCCCGAACAACCTGGCCACCTGAGAGAATCCCCGCCAGATCAAGGAGATCGGCCCCACAAGGCTCTTAGGTGGCCACCGGCCACATTGTTTTGCTTGGCAGCCTGACAATAACGACGCACGCACCGACCATGTCAGGTCGCGGCTACTCCGGCGTCCACGCCGACTGGCGCGCGTCCATCTCCTCGTCGGAGAGCTCCTCGTTCGCGTTCACCAGCAACGCCGTCGCGAACTCCTTGCGGCGGAAGAACAGCCGGATCTCCTTCCACAGCTCCGGCTCGTTCCGCCCCAGCTCCAGCAGCTGCTCCGAGAAGACGATGCTTCCGCGCGCCCGCTGCTCGGTCATGAACTCCGTCGACAGCAGCTCCGCCATGTAGACCGGCCCGATGTCGCTGAACTTCTCGCGGTAGTACGCGATCAGCCGGGCGACATGCTCGATGTCGATCGGCGTGCCGTCGTCCGTCCCGAACGCGCCCCGCCAGTCCACGCACGCCAGCAGTTCGTCGATCAGGCGAATCCGCTCCCCCTTGCGCACGCGCTCCAGCAGCGCGTCGACCTTGCCCCGGTCGTACGGCAGCTCGTGCGGCGTCTCGGGGAAGCCCCGCCCCGGCACGACGCCTTCCGGCAGGTCGCTTCCTTTGATCAGATCGTCGGTCATGGGTCACCTGGAGAGATGGCGGCGGCCATCCCGACCGCCCTCGAAACGTCAGCCTCAATGGTACGATTACCCGATGACCGGTACCGCTCACGCGGGCCGGAAGTGGTGCACGAGAAACCAGACCCACCCGCCCTGCGTCCAAGGAACCGAGAGCCCCCCGCGCTCCGGACGCGACCACCATCGAAACCACCGGGGACCATCGCATCGTAGAGAATCGGGAGAGCCCTCGTGATCGCGCCACCGCGCGGCGCCTCCATCCCGCACATCGACCGAGTTTGCACGCCAGGGAGTACCTCTGCATGAGTCAAGGACGAATCGGGCGCTCCGTTCGTCGCTATCCAGACGCCCAGCGCCGCATCGCCCGCTTCGGCGACACGCGCTACGGCCAGCGTGGGCGCGGCCTGCCGCCGAACCTGATGCCCGGCATCAGCCGGCCGAAGAAGGGCTCCCCGGTCTTCTCCCGCCGTAACTTCATCATCGGCTTCTTCGGGCTCGCCTTCGTCACCATCCTGACCTTCCTCGCGGTCACCACTGTCTCCGCCGTCGCCGGCGTGATGGGGACCATCCGCGCCTACCGCAAGGTGAACGCCGACCTCCCCAACGCCGCCGAGATCGCCGTCGACACCTTCCAGACGACCCGCATCTTCGACCGCAACGGCACGCTGCTGCAGGAGGTCGACAACCCGGACTACGGCTGGCGCACCTTTGTGCCGCTGGAGCAGGTCTCCCCCTTCCTGATCGACGCCACCGTCGCCGCCGAGGACTCCACATTCTGGAACAACTACGGTGTCGAGCCCTTCGCCATCATCCGCGGCGGCGTCATCAACCTCTCCGGCTCCGGCAGCTCCGGCGGCTCGACGATCACCCAGCAGCTCGTCCGCGCCGTCTTCCCGGACCAGATCAGTGCGCTCGACATCAGCTACACCCGGAAGTTCCGCGAGGCGCTCGCCGCCATCGCGCTCGCGCAGGAGTACTCGAAAGAGGACATCCTGACGATGTATGTCAACCAGATCTACTACGGCGCCCGCGCCTATGGCGTCGAGGCCGCCTCGCAGACCTTCTTCAACAAGCACGCCTCCGAGCTGACGCTCGCCGAGGCCGCCCTGCTGGCCGGTCTGCCGCAGGCGCCCTCCGCGTACGACCCGACGACCCCGGACGGCTTCGAGCTCGCCAAGCGCCGCCAACGCTACGTCCTCGACCAGATGCGGAAGTACAAGTACATCACCTCCGCCGACGCCGAGGCCGCCTGGGCCGAGCCGCTCCAGATCAGCGACGAGCCCCGCTCCAGCGTGCTCAAGGCCGCGCCCCACTTCACCGAGTATGTCCGCAACCACGTCTACGCGACCTACGGCGAGGAGGCCCTCTACGGCGGCCTCGACATCTACACCTCGATCGACGTCAACCTCCAGAAGGCCGCGGAAGAGCTCGTCGCCCAGGGCGTCGCGCAGATGGCGCAGTACGAGCGCAACAACGGGGCGATGGTCGTCATCGTGCCGTGGAGCGGCGAGGTGCTGGCGATGGTCGGCTCCGCCGACTTCAACAACGCCTCCATCGGCGGCCAGGTCAACTACGCCACCAGCCTCATCCAGCCCGGGTCCTCGATGAAGCCGATCGCCTATGCCGCCGCCTTCGAAAAGGGCTGGCACCCGGCGACCGTCGTCATGGACATCCCCACCACGTGGGAAGTCCCCGGCCAGGAGCCCTATAAGCCGAACAACTACTCGATGATGTTCTATGGCGCCGTCCCGGTCCGCACGGCGCTCGCGAACTCGTTCAACATCTCCGCCGTGAAAGCGACCGAGTTCGCCAGCGTCGAGGGCGTCATGGACATGGCCCGGCGCATGGGCATCATCGACAGCCTCGAGGAAGACGCCGGCTTCTACGGCCTCTCGCTCGGCCTCGGCGCCGGCGAGGTCCAGCTGCTGGAGCACACCAACGCCTACGCCACGCTGGCCAACAACGGCACCTGCGTCCCCGCCCACCCCATCCGCGAGATCAAGGACAGCCAGGGCAACACGCTCTACAAGCTGGACGCCGAGCAGATCAAGAAGGACGCCTCCCAGGCGATGAACCCGGGCAACGCCTACCAGGTCACCTCGATCCTGACCGACAACGAGGCCCGGGCCATGGTCTTCTCCACCGAGAACCTCTTCGGCAACACCCAATCCGCCCTGGGCCGCCCGACGGCCGCGAAGTCGGGCACGACGGAGAACTGGCGCGACCTCTGGACGATGGGCTACACGACCGACGTCGCGATCGGCGTCTGGGTCGGTCGTAGCGGCGACGCCGGCACGGCCCAGCTCCAGGAGATCGACGGCATCCAGGCGGCCGGCCCGATCTGGCAGGACATGATGATGCTCATGCATGACAATGCCGAGTTCGCCGCCCTCCTCAATGGGCCGGACGGCAAGCCCCTGCCGGAGAAATTCCCGCAGCCGGACGAGGTCTTCCAGGGCGAGGTCTGCGCCCCCACCGGCCACAGGCCGGGCTCCGGCAAGACGGAGAAGGACCTGCTGGTCCGGGGTCAGGAGCCGGCGCTCGCCTGCGGCCAGCTCGACGATCGCGAGCGGAAGGAGCTGGACGCCGCCCTCAGCGCCGTCCGCCAGGGCAACGTCCGCTGGGCGAGCGGAGCGGTGAGCAGCATCAACGACTACGCGCGCGCTGTCGGCCAGAGCGGCGTGCCGATCCAGAGCACAAGCAACGACCGGAGCTCCAACGACTCGAACAACGCCGACAACACCGACACGAGCGACAACAACGGCGAGCAGCCCCCGATCGAGCCGATCGACTAGGGTTCCTCACCGGCCCACCTGACGACGTAGCGCGGGCGAGGGATGATCTCCCTCGCCCGCGCTACGTTCGGGCCCCCACGTTGACCGTTCCGGAAGAAGCCGCTTAGGATGCCCGGAGACGCAACGGCTCGAGCACAAAGGGAGGACCTCGATGGCAGAACGGATCGGCTTTATCGGACTCGGCATCATGGGCAAGCCGATGGTGCGCAACCTCGTCAAGGCGGGGTACGAGGTCGTGGTCCATAACCGCAGCCGCGGCGCGGTCGACGAGCTCACGGCGGATTCCGGCGCCGTTACCGCGGCGAGCTCCCCGAAGGACGTCGCCGCGCAGGTCAAGACCGTGATCACGATGCTGCCCGACTCGCCGGACGTCCGGGACGTCGTCTTCGGCGAGGATGGCCTGATCGAGGCGCTCGGCGACGGCAGCCTGCTCGTGGACATGAGCACGATCGCCCCGGCCACCGCGGTCGAGGTCTCCACCGCGCTCGCCGAGCGCGGCGCCACCGCCCTCGACGCGCCGGTCAGCGGCGGCGACAAGGGCGCCATCGCCGGCACCCTCAGCATCATGGTCGGCGGCGCGGCGGAGGACTTCGAGCGCGCGAAGCCGATCTTCGAGGCCGTCGGCAAGACCATCGTCCACGTCGGCGCCGCCGGCGCCGGGCAGACTGTCAAGGCCTGCAACCAGGTCGTCGTGGCGCTCAACTACGCCGCCGTCAGCGAGGCGCTCGTCCTCGGCGCGAAGGCGGGCGTCGACCCGGAGAAGATCGTCCAGGTGCTGAGCGGCGGTCTCGCCGCCAGCCGCGTGCTGGAGATGCGCGGCCCGACGATGATCCAGCATCAGTTCGAGCCGGGCTTCCGCGTGAACCTCCACCGCAAGGACCTCGGCATCGCCCTCTCGACCGGCAAGGAGCACGAGGTGCCGCTGCCGGTGACCGCGCTCGTCGGCCAGCTCTTCGACGCCGTCGCCGCGCGTGGCGGCGGCGACCTCGACCACTCCGCGCTGCTCAGCCTCTTCGAGGACCTCGCCCAGTTCCAGATCGGCAGCCAGGCCTAACGCGCCTCCCGGAACGATCGCGACCGAAGGTCCGGCAAGCCCCGACCATTCCAGGTCGGGGCTACTGGTTCTCCTCGCGCCAGGCGTCGTACTCCGCCAGCGTCGCCGCGTTCGGCGGGTAGGTGCCCGGCAACGCCGCGCCCTGCTCCACCTTGTGCAGGATGAACCGCTCCAGCGCCTCCTGCTCGGCGGCCGGCCGCGCGATCTCCGCCGCCAAGTGCCGCGGGATCACCACCACCCCCTCCTCGTCCCCAACCAGCACATCGCCCGGATAGACCGCCACCCCGGCGCACGCGATCGGGACGTTGATGTCCACCGCGTGGTGCACCGCCAGGTTCAGCGTCGCCGACCGCCCCTTGGCGAAGACCGGGAAGGGCTGCTGGGCGATCTCCGGCGAGTCCCGCAGCGCGCCGTCGCTGACGACGGCGACGGCGCCACGCATCCGCATCCGGGTGACGAGGATGTTGCCGCCGGACGCCGCCCGGACGTCGCCGCGACAGTCCTGGACCAGCACCTGCCCAGGCCCGACCGTCTCCACGGCCTTGCGCTGGGGTGTCTCCGGGTTGCTGAAGATATCGAGCGTATCGAGGTCCTCGCGCATCGGGATGTTGCGCAGCGTCACGGCCTCGCCCACGAAGCGGCAATGCTCCGGGTTGAGCGGGACGAGGCCATTGAGGAAGACGTTGCGCAGCCCGCGCTTGAACAGCTGCGTCGTGATCGTCGCCGTGCTGGCCTGGCGCAGCGCGTTCAGCACCTCCGGCGCGAGGGGCGGCAGGGAAGACATCGGGCGCTCCTTGTCTGTCACTTCATATCGTCGATCGTGGCGGCAGCATAGCACCGGCGCCCGATGCGTCCAATCGCCTGACCACTTTGGTCGTCCCCGATCTTGACAGCCATTTTGCCGCTGTGATTGATTACCGCCAGTCAGTACCGGATCAATTGCAAGGGATCGGCAGCGACGCGACGCGCGCGGCCCCGTTGCCCCCTACGTGCGTACGGAGGAGGAGACCGCCATGGTTCGACCAAATTCCCGTCGTCGTGCATCGCTCACCCGCGATCGCCGCTACTCGCGGCGCGATGTCGTCAAGCGCGGGGCGGCGCTCGGCGCCGCGCTGCCCGCTGGCGTCGCGTTCGTGGGATCAGGCGGGCTCGTCCATGCCCAAGCGACCGAGCCCACCGGCAAGATCGTGCTCGCGTTGACCGTCGAGCCGGACACGCTGGAGAACTGGCGCGCCTACAGCACGGACGGGCATCCCGTCCTCCGCAACGTCCAAGAGGCGCTGCTCAACCGCGATCCGGTCTCCAACGAGCTCGTCGGCGAGCTGGCGACCGCATGGGAGCAGACGGACGACGTCACCTGGCGGTTCACGCTCCGCGAGGGAGTGACCTTCCACAACGGCGAGGCGTTCAACGCCGAGGTCGCCGCCTTCGGCATCAACTACACGTGGTCACCGGAGAACAACTTCCAGATCTACCAGTACGTCGGGCCGGACATGACGGCCACGGCGGTCGACGAGTACACCGTCGACGTCGTCACCGAATCGCCCGACCCGATCCTGCCGTCACGACTCTACTTCTCGCCGATCCCGAGCATGAAGCAGGTGCAGGACGAGCCGGACACGCTGGCGAGCAACCCGATCGGCACCGGGCCATACATCTTCCGCGAGTGGAACCGCGGCCAGTACATCCGCCTCGAGGCCAACCCGGATTGGTGGGGCACCACGGCGGAGGACGCGCTCGGCAAGGCGACGATCAAGGAAGCGGAGTTCGTCTTCCGCGACGAGTCGGCCGTCCGCGCGGCAATGGTCGTCTCCGGTGAGGCACAGTTCGCGCGCTTCCTCTCGCCGGAGGACAGCGCGACGACGCCGCAGAACGTGACCGCGCCGAGCGTGGAGACGATCTTCCTCCGGCTGGACACGCCGCACCCGGCGATGAGCGACAAGCGCATCCGTCAGGCCATCGGCGAGGCGGTCGACAAGCAAGGGGTCGCTGATCAGCTCTTCGGCGGCGGCGAGCCGGCGTCGCAGCTCGTCGGCCCCTCGGCCACCGGCTACAATCCCGATCTCCAGCCCTACCCCTACGACATGGATCACGCGAAGCAGCTCGTCGAGGAAGCAGCCGCCGACGGCGTGCAGGTCGACGCGCCGATCAAGGTCGCCACGCGCAAGGGCATCTACCTCCGCAACGACGAGTTCGCGGAGTACGTGGCGAACCAGCTCAACGAGATCGGGCTGACGGCCAGCAGCGAGGTCATCGAGATCGCGCAGTACAACGAGCAGTACGACCTGAACGTCAAGGACGTGCCGCCGGAGCGCGGCTGGATCGGCACCAACCCGCACGGCAACGAGATCATGGACGTCAGCAGCACCGCGCAGGCCTACTACAGCTGCGACGGGGGATCGTCGACCTACTGCAACCCGGAGCTGGACAAGGCGCTGGACGCGGCCGTCCCGCTGGTCGGCGACGAGCGGGTGAAGGCGCTGCAGGAGGTGACGCGCATGTTCTACGAAGACTACGGCGCCATCCCGATCATCCACATGCCGCTCTTCTACGGCCTCGCCGAGAACCTGGCGTGGAAGCCACGCCTGGACGGCTTCATGTTGCTCAAGGAGATGACGCTTTCGTAGGAAGGATTCCTAGAGGCGGGGTGGGCGTTCGATTGGCGTACGGGTCGACTCCAGGTCGACCCTCTCCCCCATGAGGGGCGGACATGAAGGGCTCGCTCCGCTTCTCGCCCTGCGGGCTCGGCCATTGTCCGCCCGTACGCGAGATTCGCGCCCACCGCCGTCGTTGGCCATCATCCGGCGTCCAGGCAGGAGGGTCTCGCCATCGCTCGTTACCTGATCCGCAGGATCACGCAATCGGTCTTCATCCTGCTTGGCCTCGTCATCGCTGTGTTCTTCGTCACCCACCTGCTGGGCGACCCGGCGCGGCTGATGCTGCGGCCGGAGGCGACGGAGGAGCAGGTGCAGGCCCTGCGAGAGTCGCTCGGCCTGAACGACTCCCTCGCCACCCAGTTCAGCCGCTACATGAGCGACCTCGTCCGGGGCGACTTCGGCGACTCGCTGTGGCAGCGCGTGCCCGCGCTGCCGATCGCGGTGGACCGCATCCCGGCCACGCTCTACCTCGCCGGGGTGACGCTCCTGATCGCCATCCCGCTGGCGCTGGTGCTGGGCATCGTCTCGGCGATCCGCCCCCGGTCGGTCGCCGACCGTCTGGTCACCGTCGTCGCCCTCGCGGGCGTCTCGACGGCCGATTTCTGGCTGGGGCTGATGCTGATCATCGTCTTCGCGGTGGAGCTCGGCTGGCTGCCGACGTCGGGCTACGGCGGGCCGTCGTACGTCATCCTCCCGGCGCTGGCGCTGGCGGTGCGGCCCATCGGACGCATCAGCCAGGTCGTGCGCAGCGCGATGCTGGAGGAGATGTCGAAGGGCTACGTCACGACCGCCCGCGCCAAGGGGCTGGCGGAGCGGGTCGTCGTTCTCCGGCACACGCTGAAGAACGCGGCGCTGCCGATCCTGACGCTGATGGGCGACGAGGCGGCGGTGATGCTGAACGGCGCGGTCGTGATCGAGACGGTCTTCGGCTGGCCCGGCATCGGCATCCTGCTCATCCAGGCGATCGAGCGGCGCGACCTGCCGCTGATCGAGGCGGCGGTCGTCTGCATCGCGGTGATGATCGTGACCGTCAACCTGCTCATCGACCTGACGTATTCGTGGTTCGATCCCAGGGTGCGGTACCTATGAGCGCGAACAGCACCACCGTCCCCATGCCCGTCGCGCTCAACGACCCGGGGCAGCGGCCCCGGCAGCGGGCGCTCCGCCTCTACGCGGGCGCGCTGCTGCGCGACAAGGTGACGCTCACCGCGCTTGTATTCCTCGTCGCGCTCGTGTTCGTGGCGGTCTTCGCGCCGTTCGTGGCGCCGTTCGACCCCGAGGACCAGAGCCTGATGGCCCGCAACCAGCCGCCGATGACCGAGGCGGAGTCCGGGGGCACGCACCTGCTCGGCACCGACCAGCTCGGGCGCGACCTGCTCAGCCGGCTCTTCTTCGGCGCGCGAATCTCGCTCGCGGTGGGCATCGCGGGAGCGGTCTTCTCCGGCATCGTCGGCACGGTGCTCGGCCTCGCGGCGGGGTACTACCGCGGGCTGATCGACGACGTCATCATGCGCTTCGTCGACATCCAGATGGGCTTCCCCTCGCTGATGACCGCGCTGCTCGTGCTCTACGTGCTGGGGCCGGGCGTCTGGAAAGTCATCCTCGTGCTGGCGGTCACCCGCTGGATGGTCTTCGCGCGGGTGACGCGGAGCCTGGTGCTTGCCCACCGCGAGGAGGTCTTCGTGGAAGCGGCGCGCACGGTGGGCTGCACCGACCGGCGGATCCTCTTCCGGCATATCCTGCCGAACCTGATGTCGCCGCTGCTGGTGCTGGTGACGCTGGAGGTAGCGACGATGATGCTGACCGAGGCGTCGCTGAGCTTCCTCGGCCTCGGCGTGCAGCCGCCGCAGTCGTCGTGGGGGCTGATGCTGGCACAGGGGCGGAGCTACGCGACGTCGGCGTGGTGGCTGATCACCTTCCCGGGCATCGCGATCCTGCTCACGGCGCTGTCGCTGAACCTGATCGCGTCGTGGGCGCGGGCCGTGACGGATCCGGTGACACGGTGGCGGTATCTGGGAGCGCGAAAGGCGGAGACGTAGCCCGGGTGCATGGTTATTGTCAGGCTGCCAATGCAATTAACTTGGCCGGTGGCCACCTAAGGCGTTGTTGGGGTCGATTTCCTTGATCTGGCGCGGGTTTTCTTAGGCTGCCACGTTGTTCGGGGAAACATGGCAGTCTGGGCGATGTTATGGAAGGCTGCCTAGATGGCCAAGTTCCATGTATTGGGGGTGGCTGGCCACCTAGGGCGCGGGAGCAGGCCAGAGGGCGCACACCCCGCGGGGCGCGCGGCAACGACGGAGCACGGGTCCCCGATGGCGATATCCCGCCACCGGGCACGACCGACCGTGAGAGGGGCGAGCATCGAACGCGCCGTCGGGCACAGAGGCGCGACGCTACCGGGGCGCGACGGTCGGTGCGGCTCCGCCTACTCCTCGGTTTCCGCTTCATCCTCGGTGGCCTTGCGGCGGCCGCGACGGCGCGGGGTGGAGTTTTCGGGCTTGACGCCATTCTCCTCCGCGCGGGTCGTCGCGGCGGCGGGCCGCCGACGACGGCGGGTCAGCCGCGTGCGCTGGCTGATCGTCCCCTCCGGCGGGACGATCGGCGCGCCGAGGATCGGCGTCGAGAGCACGATGTTCGTCGAGCACTTGGCGCCGACGTCCTGCAGCTCATCGACAAGCAGCTCCAGCTCCTCCGTCGAGGACACGTGCGCCTTGACGACGAACGAGCGGTCGCCCGTCACGCGGTGGCACTCCTCGACGGCCGGCTCGGAGCGCAGGCGGTTCAGGAACGCGTCGTAGTGGCGACGGTCCAGCTCGACCGAGATCAGCGCGGTCAGGGAGCGGCCAAGCGCGTGCGGATCGACCACGGCGCGGTAGCCGGCCAGCACGCCGCGCTCCTCGAGCCGGCGCACGCGCTCGATCATCGCGGGGGACGAGAGCCCGACGCGCTCGGCGAGGGCCTTCATCGTCAACCGACCGTTGCTCTGCAATTCCGCGAGAATTCGATCATCTAGGGTGTCAATAGTGGACATGACCGCTCCTTCTTCCATACCAGGCGGCAAAAGCGCGATCAATCGGCTCATTATTGTCGGTCATGCCGATCTTCGTTCGTCCCGGGCACGACTCGACCCGTGGAAACATCATATGCCGTCCCCCCACGGACATGCATCCGCAGCGGCGACATCGTGCCGACTTGCCAAGTGTATGCGAAAACGGGGAAGACAACGATACTCACGAGGGGCCAGCCGGGGCGTCATGCCCAGTCGATCGGCCGCGGACGTGAGGGCATGGCATCGCGTGTGCCCTGACACGCCATGGTAGCGCCGCAATCCCTCCCCTACGGGGATGCAGCGGCCAGCCGTTTCAGCGGGTAGCCCGGGCGCGACGGATGGCCGTCTCGTGGGCCTGCTGTTCGAGCCGGTCGTCGATCGGCGCCAGCGCGGCGGCCCCATAGCGGCGAGTGAGACCGGCCTCGATCAGCCAGTCGGTGAGGGCCGGGTTCTTCGGCAGCAGCGCGCCGTGGAGATAGCAGCCGATCGCGTTCCTGTAGACCGCGCCCTCGGTGCCGTCCGTGCCGTTGTTGCCCGCGCCGACCTCGACGCGTCCCAGCGGCTCGACGTCCTCGCCGAGGAAGGTGAGGCCGCTGTGGTTCTCGAAACCGACGAGCGTGCCCCAGCGAGAGTTCACGACGACGTTGCCGATGAAGCGCGCCTGCCCCGCCGTGGAATAGGCATCGAAGAGGCCGATGCCCGGCAGCGGGTCGGCGTCGTGCGGCCGGTACTCATGGCCAAGAAGCTGGTAGCCGCCGCAGACGGCGAGCATCGCGGCGCCGTCCTCGATCGCGGCCCGGAGTTGCTCGCCCTTGGCGCCCTGGATGTCGCGGGAGACGGCGACCTGCTCCTGGTCCTGCCCGCCGCCCCAGAAGAAGACGTCGATGTCGTCCGGGATCGGCTCGCCAAGGCCGATCTCGCGAATCTCGGCGTCGATGCCGCGCCAGCGGGCGCGCTGGGCGATGGCGAGGACGTTGCCGCGGTCGCCGTAGATGTTCATCTTGGTGCCGTAGAGCCAGCCGATGACCAGGCGCTGGGGAGTCTCGGTCGTCACGGATACATGCCCCTTCTCGATCACTGCTGCCAGAAGGCGTCGACGGCGCCGCGATCCGCGAGCGTCTTGCGAATGCGCAGCATCGCGGTATAGGACGGCAGGATGTAGCCGGCGCCGCCCTCGGGCACCGCGGCGACGAAGGCGTCGAGGCCGGCGGTGAGGTCGTCCGGCGCCGGGTGGATGCGCTCGAGCGCGACGCCGGCGTACTTCAGGCGATTGGCCATGTCCGGCCCGCGCAGGCCGGTCGTGTGGAGGTCGCCGTCGCCGGTCGCGAGCAGCTCGAAGTCGACGTCCCAGAGCCAGGAGACGTCCCGCCCGTCGGCGTCGAGGTCGTTGATCGCGATGAGCGTCGGCAGCGCGAGGCCGCCGGTCTCGGCGGTCAGCATGCGCAGCACCTCGTTGAAGCCGACCGGGTTCTTCACCAGCGCGAGCGTCAGCTGGCGCCCCTGGTAGGTGACCCGCTCGATGCGTCCGAAGGCCGAGCGGAAGGCCGCGAACGCGCGGGCGATGACGTCCCACCCGATGCCGACCTCTCGCGCGACGGCGACGGCCGCGAGCGCGTTGTAGGCGTTGTAGAGGCCGGGGATGCCGATCGCGATGGGCCGGGCCGCCTCACCACACGGCGTGATGTCCATCGCCAACGACTCAACGCCGTGGAGCTGGATGTTGCCGCCGGCGTAGGCCAGCTCCGGGCGGGCGCGGCCGCAGTTCGGGCAGTACCAGTCGCCGAGGTGGGAGACATAGAGCGCGTGGTAGGCGAGGTCCGCGCCGCAGACGCGGCAGACCGCCGCGTCTGCGGCGTGCGGCAGGGCGTCGAGCCGGTGCCGCGCTTCGTTCATGCCGAAGCAGACGCGTTTGGCCCTGATGTCGTCGGTGATCGCGACGAGCGTCGGGTCGTCGCCGTTCACGATGACGGTCGTCCGCTCATCGAGCTCCGTCAGCACGGCCCGCCAGGTGCGGGCGATGGTGTCGAGCTCGCCGTAGCGGTCGAGCTGGTCGCGGAAGAGATTGTTCAGCAACAGGACGCGCGGGTGCGTGCGGCGGACAAGCTCCGGCAGCGCCGCCTCGTCGGCCTCGATGACGCCGATCTCCCCGCCCGGGGCGCCGGTCAGCGACGCGCGGGTGACGAAGGCGCTGACGACGCCGCGGACGAGGTTCGAGCCCGAGCGGTTGTGGACAACCGCGTAGCCCGCCGCCTCGAAGATGTCCGCGATCATGCGGGAGGTCGTCGTCTTGCCGTTGGTGCCGGCGACGACCACGGCGCCGTGCTCGAGACGACCGGTGAGCTTGGTCAGCATCGCGCCGTCGAGCCGGTCGGCGACGAGCCCGGGCGCGGAGGTGCCGCCGCCCCGGCCGAGGCGCCGGATGCCCATCGCGGTGAGCTTCGACGCCGCCAGGGCGACGGTCAGGCGAGGATCGAGGCGCCTCGCGCGCCGAGTGTCCGTCTCAACCATTGGGTACCGCAATCCAGACCGTATCGAGATTCTGCAGGTCGGCCGCCGGCTGGACCGTGATCTCCAGCTGGTCGTTCTGCGCATTCAGGCTGGGCTCGCCGACGACGATGCCGATGGGGATGTTGGAGGGCACGCGCGCCGTCTCGGACGCCGCCATGTCGCTGGTGACGACCCACTCCTGGGCCTTCGGCTTCACGTCCTTGTCGACGTGCTGCATCGTCAGCAGGCCGCCGGTCTGCCACCGGCCGTAGACGATGCCGTCGGCCTTGGCATCGAAGAGCATCGCGCCGACGCTGGCGCTCTGGTCGCCGATGAGGAGGACCTTGGCGGTGTGCTCCTGCACCTCGCTGACCTGCCCGACGTAGTAGACGGGGTCGACGACCGCCATGCCCTGCTGCAGCCCATCCGCCGTGCCCTTGTCGATGATGACGTAGAGCTGGGCGCCGCTCGGGTCGCGCCCGATCACCTTGGCGGCGAAGAAGGAGAGGTCGGGCCGGTCCTGCTGGATGTCCAGCTGCTTGCGCAGCGTGGCGTTCTCCTGCTCGACGGCCTTGAGCTTGAGGTTCTCGGCGAGGAGGCGGTCGCGCTCGGCGGTGACCTCGGCGAGCTGCTTCTGGAGGTCGGAATCGCTGGTCGACTTCGTGCCGATCTGCTCGAACGTCCGCGACACCGGCGCGAAGATCTGGCCGAGCCCGTCCCGCAGGGGGTCGAGGGCGTTGCCCCGGTCGAGCGCGAGGAAGGCGACGCTGATGAGGACGAAGACGAGCAGCGACACACCGACGCGCCGCAGGGGCACGGTGTTCATGGCCGCCCCCCTTCAACGGGGCTGCGGGCGTGATGCACGAATGACGCTCCTGGAACGACCATCACCCGCGCCGCAGCTCCTGGCCGCCGGCCAGGGCGCGCTGATAGAGATGCAACGCCTCGGCGACGCGGCCCGTACCGCGGGCGACGCAGGTGAGCGGATCGTCGGCGCGGTGCACCGGCATCCGCAGCTCGCTCTGGAGCCGGCGGTCGAGGCCCATGAGCAGCGCGCCACCGCCCGCGAGGGTGATGCCGTGCTCCATGATGTCGGCGACGAGCTCCGGCGGCGTCTCCTCGATCGAGTTCTTGACCAGCTCGATGATGGTGTTCACCGGCTGCGAGATCGCGTCGCGCAGCTCGACCGAGCTGACCTCGACCGACTTCGGGAGGCCGGTCAGCAGGTCGCGCCCGCGCAGCATGACGCGGACCTCCTCCTCCAGCGGGTAGGCGGAGCCGGCGGCGATCTTGGCGTTCTCGGCCGTGCGCTCGCCGATGACGAGGTTGTGATCGCGGCGGGCGTACTGGATCAGCGCGTCGTCGATCTCGTCGCCGGCGACGCGGATGGAGTGGTTCACGACGATGCCGCCGAGCGAGATGATGGCGACCTCGGTCGTGCCACCGCCGATGTCGACGATCATGCTGCCGATCGGCTCGTTGATCGGCAGGCCGGCGCCGATCGCGGCGGCCATCGGCTCCTCGATCGTGTACGCCTCGCGGGCGCCG
>DATLHE010000124.1:0-13958 GCA_035540335.1 Thermomicrobiales bacterium
GGGGACGTCAACCCCAGGGAGGGGAGGGCTACGCCGATGCTGGCAGTGACGGTCAACTGATGCCCGCCCAACTCGAACGGGGCTGCCAGGGTCGCCTGGAGCCTCTCGGCAAGGTCTTCGGCATGCCGTGCCGCCGTCGCATGTCCTTGAAGGACCGTGAACTCATCGCCCCCGAAACGAGCGAGGAGGTTCCCAGACCCGAGGCGGGACGCAAGACGTCCGGCCACGGCGACGAGAAGCCGATCGCCGTACTCGTGGCCGAGGCTGTCGTTGACCACCTTGAAGCCGTCGAGATCCACATAGTGAACCGCCACCGAGGCGGAATCCCGCTTGCTCAGCGCCTGCCCCAGACGGTCCATGAACAAGGTACGGTTGGGCAGCCGCGTGAGCGGGTCGTGGTGAGCCTGATGCCAAAGTTTTGCCGCGATCTCCCTGGACTCTGTGATATCCCGGGAATTAATCACGACACCGCCGACGGCCGGATCGGCAAGCAAGTTGGTCCCGGTGGATTCCAGCCAGCGCCATGAGCCGTCCTTGTGGCGGAACCGGTAGATGGCTTGGACGTTCGATCCGGGCCGCTTCAAGGCCTCCTCGAAATGCTCCCTGACATATGGAAGGTCTTCGGGATGGACCAGATCAAATGCATGGCCACCCACCAGCTCCTCGGGGTCGAATCCCAAGACCCCCTCCAGGGCGGGACTCTGATAGAGAATCGTGCCCTTTGCGCCAAGGATGGTGATGATGTCCGACGCATTCTGAACGAGGGCGCGGAACCGGGCTTCACTGCGCAAGAGTGCCGCTTCCGCCCGCTTGCGCTCGGTGATGTTCTCCATCATGGCGACCTGGAGCCGCGGTTGACCGTCTGCATCCCGTATGAGCGATACCGTGAGATGGCACCAGAGGGTTTCGCCATTCTTGCGATAGAAGCGCTTCTCCGTCTGAAAATAGTCCAGCTGGCCCTCGACCAATGCCTGGTACATTGCCCATGTGGATGCCGCATCGTCCTGGTGGATGAACTGACCCACGACCATCCGGTGCATCTCGTCGGCGCTGTACCCCAGCATGCGTTGCAGCGCAGGGTTCACTTCCAGAATGCGCCCCTCGGTATCACCTATGCCCATGCCGATCGCGGCTCCGTCGAAGACGGCGCGAAATCGCGCTTCGCTTGCGCGCAAGGCGTCCTGGGTCTGCCGGCGGGCGGTGAGGAGGGCCTCACGGATGGACTCCTGCTCCGTGAGAAGCGTTCGCCGAGACTGATGAATGAACCCGACCGCCAACTCGCTGACGACGATCATCAGCTGTGGAACCAGCTTGATGCGTTGCTCCGGGGGTACCCTTTGTATCAGTTCGGTGGCGAGCACCGTCTGCGTGCGGCTGAGCGCCTCCGGATGGGCGTAATACAGCCGTGAAAGCGTCGCACCGAGCTCCTGCGCTTCACGGCGGTCAAGCGGCTCGGACAGGAGCAGGTCGATGGTCTGGTCCACGAGCACAACGAGCTGCTCGTGGACCGTTTGACTGCTGAGTGCAACAAAGCCAGTGGTCGCGAGGGCACGGTACCATCGGTCCACGATCGCCTTGTTACCGTCGCGGAGCAATTGGCGAACGTATTCGCGCTCTTCGATCTGCATGCCGCGCCCCGGACGTGCGCAATTGATTTCCCCAGGCCCCGTGTTCGCATCCCCAAGGCGGCAACTCATGCTGACGTGCTGCGGTCGTGGAGTCGCTAGGTTCCACTTGCAGCATACTACCGTTTGCGCCCAACGCCAGCGAATCCGGTGCAGCGTTCCGGCTGGTCGAGAAAGAGGTCATCGGGACCCTCCGGACGCCAGAGCGGGAGGTACACCAATCCGGGCGCTTCCACGTCGAATCCCTCGAAGAACTGCTCGATCTCGCGGCGCGAACGTGTGGTGATGGGGGTGGGCGTCCGCCGATAGAGATCTTCGTGCTCGCGGGTCCTCTGTGGCATGCCCTCATATGAGGCATGAGAGATGACCAGGTAGCTCCCGCTCGCCATGGTGTCACGCAAGGTCTGCATAAGCCGCCAGATCTCGTCATGGTCCGGAAGGAAGTGAAGCAGGGCCACGAGGAGCACTCCAACCGGTCTTTCGAAGTCGATGAGGTCCTTTACCT
The DNA here is from genome assembly GCA_035540335.1 of Thermomicrobiales bacterium. Taxonomy (GTDB): domain Bacteria; phylum Chloroflexota; class Chloroflexia; order Thermomicrobiales; family UBA6265; genus UBA6265. The sequence goes on from DATLHE010000124.1 coordinate 2,131, forward strand.
TGGGGTCGTCGAGGATCTGTGCGGGCTGGCGGATATCGGCCCGGATCACACCAACCTTGGGGTTGCCCCGCAGGATGGCCTCGCTGTGCGCAACGGCAATTGGATCGACGTCCACATAGACGACCCGAGCATCCGGGTTCACCCGCTGGGCAACCTGGTGGACGTTTCCGACCGTCGGGATGCCGGACCCAATATCAAGGAACTGGTCGATGCCCTGGCTCAGGAGAAACTCAACGGCTCGGCGCAGGAATGCGCGGTTGGCTCGCATGATGAGGGGGAGATCGGGCCACATGGCGATCGCTCGCTCGGCCATCTTGCGGTCGATCTCGAAATTGTGGTGGCCTCCCAAGTAGTAATCGTACATGCGGGCGGCGCTCGGTTGGTCGAATGGGATATCCTCCGGTGCCCAGTCGGGGAGGCCGGCGGCGCCTCGTGTGTTCTCGCTGCCAGGATTGGTGCCCATGGTGGAACCTCCAAGAAGGAGCGCTCGCACGCGCGATCGTGCTCAATATGTCTCCATGGCTCGCCAAAACGCTCAATGGGACGAGTGAACCGTATCGGAGAGTCGCTCGGCGCCTGCCTGTCGCCGTGATGCGGGCCTATCGGAGGAGATGTGGCCCATTGTACGAGGTACGATTGCAAAGCTATAGAGTGCCATTGGGGCCATGCGCCTTCGGCAGCGGGAGGGCATGAGCCGCGAAGTGATCGACCGCGCGATCGCCAGCCACGCCGACACCGGGACGCTCTACGAACAGTCATGCGAGGACACCACTGCGTGTGCGCCGTTGGGCGTGGTTCGCATGGGATTTACAGGTCGATCCCAAAAAGCGAGAAGCAGAGCGAGCCCTCGCCTACGGCTCGGCCATGAGGATCCCCGCGCGAAGCCGGTGCTGTCGGGGCAGACGCTGATGTCTGCCCAGGGCGACCATCAAAGGTCGCCCCTACAGTTCCACCCTGACTGACGGGCGGCGGCGTCGCCGGGGGATTCTTCGCTTCGCTCTGAATGACGGTTTGTTTTGGAGAAGAACGTTGCGGGATCGGGCCGCGGTTGCGGCAAAAAGGGTCGGCACAGGGCCGGCCCGTACGGGGGTGCGACTCGATGCGGCGTTACGCCACCACCAGCTCTGGCGGGGCGTCGAGGACCATCTCGTCGATCGGGGCGTCTGGGGTGATCTCGCCGTCCGGATTCAGGGCGCGCTCCGGGATCACCATCGGCGCGTTCGTCACCGGGTCCCGCAGCACCGTCGCCTCGATCTCGAAGACGTCGCGCAGCGTCGCTTCCGTGAGCACCTCGGTGGGCGAGCCCGTCGCCATGATCGTCCCGGCCCGCATCGCAATCAGGTGGTCGGCGTAGCGCGCGGCCATGTTCAGGTCGTGCAGCACCATCACCACCGTCCGCCCCTCGGTCCGGTTCAGCGTGTAGGCGAGGTCCAGAAGGTCGACCTGCGCTGCCAGGTCGAGGAAGGTCGTCGGCTCGTCGAGGATCAGCACCGGCGTCTCCTGCGCCAGCGCCATCGCCATCCACGCCCGCTGCCGCTGCCCGCCCGAGAGGGTGTCGATCTCGCGGTGCCGGAACTCGAAGAGCCGGCACTGCGCCAGCGCGCACTCGATGGCGACCTCGTCGGTCTGCCGCCACTGCTGGAAGAGCCCCTGGTGCGGCATCCGGCCGGCGGAGACGAGGTCTTCCACGAGGTAGCCGGAGGGCGGCACCGGCCCCTGCGTCAGCATCGCCAGCTTGCGCGCGAACGCGCGGTGCGACCCCTTGTGGACCGCCTTGCCGTCGAGCAGCACCTCGCCGCCAAGATTCTTCAGCAGGCGGCCGCAAGTGCGCAGGAGGGTGGACTTGCCGCAGGCGTTCGGCCCGATGATCGCCGTGATCCTGCCGGCCGGGATCATCAGGTCCAGCCCGTCGCTGATCTGGCACTGCTTGCCGTAGCCGGTGCAGAGCCCGTTGATCGCGAAGGCGCACTCACAGGTCGGCCCGACCGGCTCCGGCGCGAAGGTGTGGCGGCTGCGCGGCAGCGCGAAGATCTGACCGGTCTCCGGGTCGGTATGGATGTCGCAGGGGATGCCGTAGAGGGTGTGCAGCAGGTCCGGCTCAAGCACCTCGGCGGGCGTGCCCTCGCGCAGGATCTTCCCGTCGCGCATGGCGACGATGCGGTCGCTGACGCGGGCGGCCTCGTTGATGTCGTGCAGCACCATGACGATGGTGCGCCCCTCGTCGGCGTTGAGCCGCTTGACGAGGTCCATCACCTCGAGCTGGTGGGCGATGTCGAGATAGGTCGTCGGCTCGTCGAGCAGCAGCAGCGGGGTCTCCTGGGCCAGCGCCATGGCGATCCATGCCCGCTGCCGCTGGCCGCCGGAGAGCTGGTCGACGGCGGCGTGCCGCAGGTCCTCGATGCCCGTCAGCGCAATCGCCCGGTCAACGGCTTCCTGGTCCTTCCGCGACGGCGGCTGAAGAAAACTCTGGTGCGGATAGCGGCCGCGGCGGACGAGGTCCTCGACGGTGATGCCGCCGGGCGGCGTCGATTGCTGCGCGAGCAGGCCGAGCCGCTTGGCGACCTCGCGGGTGGGGAGCTGGTGGATGTTCTGCCCGTCGAGCAGCACCGATCCGCCCGCCTCCGGCTTCATCAGCCGCGAGAGGGCGCGCAGCAGGGTCGACTTGCCGCAGCCGTTGGGGCCGATGATCGTGGTGATGTGCCCCTCGGGGATGTCGAGGCTCAGGTTCTGGACGATCGGGGTGTCGCCGTAGGCGAGGGAGACGTCGAGGGACTGCAGTCTGCTCATGGGTCTAATCATACCCTCACGTTCGACTTGTACAGCAGGAACAGGAAGTAGGGCGCGCCGACGGCGGCGGTGATGACGCCGACCGGCAGGCTGACCGGCAGGAAATGCTGGGCCACGGTGTCCGCCAGCAGCAGGAAGGTCGCGCCGAGAAAGCCGGTGAGCACCATCGTCGATCCGGAGGCCGGGCCGCCGAGGATGCGCGCGACGTGCGGCACCATCAACGCGACGAAGCCGATCGGCCCGGCGATGGCGACCGCGGCCGCGGCCAGCGCGCAGCCCACCACGAGCAGGCTGAGGCGCACCCCCTCCAGCGGCAGCCCGAGCCCGCGGGAGACGTCGTCGCCGAGCTGCAACGCCCGCAGCGGCCACATCAGCGCGATGCCGACCGGCGCCGCGAGCACGAGGAAGAGCGCCAGCACGCCAACGTCGCTCCAGGTGCTGCCGTAGATCGAGCCCATCGTCCAGGCCACGGCGGGGCGCACGACCTCGACCGGGAAGCGGACCGTGATGTAGGTCGTCCCGGCCGCGAGCGCGGCCTGCATGCCGATGCCGACGAGGATCATCCGCTCCGGCGCGATGCCGCGCTTCCACGTCAGCGCGTAGATCGCCGCGGCGGTCAGCAGCGCGCCGAAGAAGGCGGCGAGCGGCATCAGCGACCAGCTCAGCCCGGTGACGATCCAGAAGGTGGCGACCAGCGTCGCTCCGGCGTTGATGCCGATGATGTCGGGCGAGACGAGCGCGTTGCGGACGATGCCCTGGAAGATCGCGCCGGACATTGCCAGCGCGGCGCCGATCAGGATCGCAGAGAGGACGCGCGGGAAGCGCAGCTCGCGGACGACGAAGCGGGCGTCCTCGTCGCCCCGCCCGAAGGTGGCGCCGACGACGTCGGCGAACGGGATGTGCAGGCTGCCGAGGGTCATCGCCCAGACGGCGAGAAGGACCATCGCGATCCCGGCGACCAGCGACATGCCGAGGACGCGCGTGTTGAGGCGGACGGAGAAGAAGCGCGTCCGGATCGTGACGTGCCCCGGCTTGTTGATCGGCCTGGCGTTCGGCCCCGGGCGCAGCGGCAGCTGGGTGGTCGCCATCGCTACGCCACCGCCTTCTTGCGCGCGAGGTAGATCAGGAACGGCGCGCCGAGGAACGCGGTGACGATGCCGACCTGGATCTCGCCCGGCGACATGATGACGCGGCCGAGGATGTCCGCAACGGTCAGCAGCACCGCCCCGGTGATGATCGCGTAGGGCAGCACCCAGCGGTAGTCGGGGCCGATCACGGCGCGGACCAGATGCGGCGTGGCGAGGCCGACGAAGGCGATCGGGCCGGCGACGGCGACCGCCGCGCCGGTCATGGTGACGACGAGCGCGGAGGAGACGAGCCGGGTGCGGGTGATGTTCATCCCCAGCGCGCGGGCGGTGTCGTCGCCCATGCTCAGCACGTTCATCTGGTGGCCGATGAAGAGGGAGATCAGCATCCCGCCGAGCAGGAAGGGCGCGACGGTCCAGAAGGTCCCGAGATCGCGCCCGGTGACGGACCCGGCGAACCAGAAGCGGGCCTGGTCGAGCGTGTCCTCGTCGAGCAGGATCAGCGCGTTCGTCCACGCGCCGAGCAGCGCGGAGACGACGACGCCCGCGAGCGCCAGCTTCACCGGCGTCGCCCCGCCCCGGCCGGCGGAGCCGACCATGAAGACGAGCGCGGCGGCGATGAGCGCGCCGACGAAGGCGAACCAGACGTATTGCGAGGCGGAAGTGAGGCCGAGGAAGTAGATCGCGGTGACGATCGCGAAGCTCGCGCCGCTGCTGACACCGAGGATCGACGGGCCGGCGAGCGGGTTGCGCGTCACCGCCTGCATGATCGCCCCGGCCGCGGCCAGCGCGCCGCCGACGCCGAGGGCGATGACGGTGCGCGGCACCCGCAGCTCGCGAATGACGACCTGCTCGTAGTTGGACGTGTCGTAGTGGAAGAGCGCGTTCCAGACGTCGCGGTTGGAGACGCCGATCGAGCCGACGCGGATGCTCAGCAGCGCGACGAGGAGGATGACGGCGACCCCGACGAGGAGGCCGAGGCCCCGCGCGGCGAGGTTCCACCGGCCCTGTGGCGTCGCGGCCCGCGCCGGGAGGGGCGGTGCGGCTACGGCCATCGCGGGCCCTGCTCGGATATCGCTGGCTGCGGGGAGGTCACATCGCGTCCTGTGTGGGGTTCGCGGAAGGTCGCCGTGCGCGGAGGGGGGTAATCCCGACTGCGTACGTCTGAATTACTCTACGGATCGCGCTCGGCGCTGTCAAATCGATCGGGACGCGATGCCCGCATGATCGCGATAGGGGACGCTCATCCCGGTGGCCCCGGGCTGAAAGGCCCGGGGTCCGTTGCCAACAAGCGCGACGCGAGAGAGGAACGGCTATCCGCCACCTGGTGCGCCGGGTCTTGTGCCCGGCGTTGTGGCGAGAACACGAGGAGAGACCGGCTCTGCGGCGCCGGGCGATCCCTCGCATGGCTCAGGATGACGGCTGGTGGGGATCTCGGTGTACAGGAGGAACGTCCCGTTCGCGAGCCGATCCTGGGTACAAGACCTGGGGCTACCGGGGCGGACGGGGATTCCGGAATCGACGAGGGTGGTGGAAGAACCCCGGCCGCAAGGGCCCCGGGCTAATGGCTGGCGTCCTCGTGCCAGAGGCGCCGCATCTCGGGCGACGTCGCCAGCAGCTCGGCCAGCGTGCCCTGGGCGACGATCCGCCCGTGGGCGAGGACGACGATGCGGTCCGCGCGGCGCAGCGCGGCATGGCGGTGGGAGACGACGAGGCTCGTCGCGTGCGGCCGTTCGAAGAAGCGCTCCCAGAGCACGCGCTCGGTCTCGACGTCGAGCGCGCTGGAGAGATCGTCGACGACGTACAGCTCGGCGGGGCGGACGAACATCCGCGCCGTCGCGCTCCGCTGCAGCTGCCCGCCCGAGAGCTTCACACCCCGCGCGCCGACCAGCGTGTCCAGCCCGTCCTCCAGCGCTCGCAGGTCGTCCTCCATCACGGCGGCCCGCAGCGCGGCCAGCAGGTCGACGCCCGCCTCCGGGATGCCGAGCAGGATGTTGTCGCGCAGCGGCTCGCTGAACAGCCGCGGCACCTGCGGCGTGAAGGCGGCCTGCGGCGGCACGAAGAAGCGGGCCGGGTCCGCCACCGGCCGCCCGTTCCAGCACAGCTCGCCCCCGTCGCGCGGGATCAGGCCGAGCAGCGCCCGCAGCAGCGTCGTCTTCCCCGCGCCCACCTCGCCGACGATGACGGTCATCGTCCCGCGCTCAATGGTGAGGTCGATGTCGCTCACGCCGCGCCCCGTCTCGGGGTAGCGGGCGGTCAGCCCGCGCACCTCGAGGCAGTCCAGCGGCCCGTCGCTCGCGGCCGGGATGCCGGGGAGGTCCGGCAGCACGCCGCGCAGGTAGACCGGACCGTGCTCGACGAGCCGCTCGGCCGGGACGCCCGGCAGCAGCGCCGTCATGCGGGTGATCGAGACGTCGAAGGCGCGGTACTGGTTCAGGTAGAACCCGAACATGCTCACCACCTGCGCCAGCCAGCCGAGCCAGGAGATGAAGAGCGCGAAGTCGCCCACGGTGAGCTCGCCACTGCTGATCGACCGCGCCGAGAGCAGCAGGATGATGCCGGTGCCGATGTTCGCCATGTTGGTGGAGAGCGAGCGCAAAACCTCCTGCAGCACGAGGTCGTTCAGCGTCGCCCTGCGCCGGATGTCGTTGATCGTCCGGAAGTGGCCGACGACGCGCTCCTCCGCGCCGGCGACCTTGACCGCCTGCACGGCGCCGAACATCTCGCCGAGCAGTCCCGTGACGGCGCCGATCGACTCCTGGTTGGCGCGCTTGAGGCGCTCGACGTACCGGCCCGCAACGCGGGCGATGACGATCACGGCCAGCAGCGGAAGGAAGACGCCGATCGTCAGCACCGGGTCCATGCGGTAGAGGAAGCCGATGCCGAAGATCAGGACCATGAACTGGCCGATCGGGTCGAAGGTCCAGCTCAGGAAGTTGCTCGCGGCGAGGACATCGTCGCGGAAGCGGCTGACGGCCTCGCCGGGGGAAACGGGGACCGCCTGCGCGCCGGGGTGGTCCAGCACGCGGCGGAGCATGTTCTTGCGCAGGAGCGACTCGACATAGTGCTGCAGCGTGGACTCGAAGTAGACCGCGGCCACCAGCCCGCTCAGGTTGAGCAGCCCGACGCCCGCGAGCAGCGCCAGGAGCGTCCAGATGTCCGAGGAGAGCGTCGCGTCGTCCGAGATGCGGTCGAAGAATTCGCGGACGATCAGCCCCGGCAGCAGTGGCACGAGGTAGAAGAGCGTGCTCGCGGTCAGGCCGCTGGCGATGAAGAGCCACGGCTTGAACGTCGCCATCCGCACGACATACCGCCACGGCTTCATCGGCGCGCCTCCGCCGTCGCTTCCCCGCCGAGCAGTTGGTCGTGACCGGTGCGCAGCATCCGCGCGAAGCGGGAGGCGGGGTCGGCGGCCAGCGCCGCGCGCGGACCATACTCCGCGATGCGCCCGTTCTCCATGACGAGGATCGTGTCGGCGCGGCGGACCGTCGCCAGCCGGTGGGCGATGATGATGCCGGTGCGGCCCGCCAGCAGGCGGTCGACGGCGTGCTCCAGGCGGCGCTCGGTGGCGGGGTCGAGCCGCGACGACGCCTCGTCGAGGACGACGATGCGCGGGTCGTGGAGGAAGACGCGGGCGAACGCCAGCAGCTGCGCCTCGCCGGCGGAGAGGCCGGTGCCGCCGGCGGCGAGCAGCGAATCGAGCCCGAGCGGCAGCGATTCCAGCCAGGCGGCCAGCCCCAGCTCCCGCACCGTGGCGCGGATGCGTTCGTCGGGAATACTGGGGTCGAAGAGGGTCAGATTGTCACGGACGCTGGCGCGGAAGAGCTGGATGTCCTGCGTCACGATGCCGATCCGCCCTCGCAGGTCCGCGAGGCGGAGCTCGCGCAGGTCGACGTCGCCGATGCGGATCGCGCCCGCGGTCGGGTCGTGGAGGCGGAAGAGCAGCCGCGTCAGCGTCGTCTTGCCGCTGCCGGTGCGGCCGACGAGGCCGAGCACCTCGCCGGGGGCGAGCGCGAAGGTGATGTCGCGCACGACCGGCTCGTCCGGCTGGTAGCCGAAGGTGACACCGTCGAACGCCACCGGCAGCGCGCCCGGCAGCCCACCGGGCGCGGACGGCGGCGCTCCCTGGCCGTCCGCGATCGTGCCCTGTGTGTCGAGCAGCTCCTGGACGCGGCCGACGCTGGCGCCCGCCTGCTGCAGATCCTGCATCTGGCGGGTGATCTGCTCGATCGGGCGGCTCAGCACCAGCGCGTAGTTATAGATGAGGAAGACGGTGCCGATCGTGATCTCGCCCCGGCTGTAGAGCCACGCACCGACGCCGAGGGAGACCGCCGTGCCGATCGCGAACATCAGGACGGAGCTCGATCCCGTTGCCCCGCCAAGAACTGCCGCCTTCTGGCGTTTGTGAAGCATGTCGCGCGCGTGCTCGTGGTTGCCGCGCATCACGTAGTCGACCGCGCCCGCCGCACGGATGTCCTCGGTGCCGGCGAGGCGCTCCTCGATGAAGCCGAAGAGGCGCGCGCTAGCCTCCCGGTGCGCCGCCCAGTGGGGGACGGCGATGTCGCGCAGCGCGTTGATGAGGAAGACCGCGAGGACGGCGAAGAGTGTCAGCGCGCCGCCAACCCGCCAGTCGATGCGGAAGAGCAGCACGAGCACGCCGGCGCCGAGCAGCGCGTTCCCGAGCACGTAGACGGTGAAGCGGGCGAAGAAGTTGCCGAGCTTCGCAACGTCGCCATCGACCCGCTCGATCAGTGCCCCCGGCGTCGTCGCGTTATGGAACGACGTGTCGAGGCGGAGGACATGCAGCGCGAGGTCGCCGCGGAGGTTGTTCGTCGCCGTCCAGCCGACGTTCTCGGCCACCCAGACCTCGGCGAGGTTGACGGCCTGGGTGAGCAGCGCCACCGCGAGGAAGAGCCCGGCGAGCCGGAAGAGCGTCTCGAGCGGGGCGTTGGCGAGCGCGTGGTCGATGAACGCGCGGAGGATCTGTGGCGCGCCCAGCTGCAGCGCGATGCTGGCCAGCAGGAGGAGCGCGAGCAGCGTTGTCCGCCTCCCCTGGGGCTTCAGATAGGTCGCGAGCAGGCGCCAGTACTGGCGAAACGAGATGCGCACGGTGGAAAGCGGTCCTCGGGGTGCGTTCGGCGTGAACGGGGCAGCCGTTCCACCTTATCACGGCGTCCCGGCCGGTTGAACGGGCCGTTGACGCCCGCCGGTGCCGGGGGTACGGTCGAACTACGCGATGATGGGCAAAATGTCGACCGGCAAGGAGATGCGGCATGCGTACCCTGGCGATCCGGATCGCGGCGTCGTTCCTGGCGCTGCTCGTGACGCTCGGCGGCTCGCCGTGGGCGACGGCCCAGGAGGCCGCGGGCGTGACCGAGGAGCGTATCGGCGCCGCCACGCTCGACATCCCCGCCGACGGACCGGCCAGCGTCGTTCTCGCCCGCCTCGCGCTCGCGCCCGGCGGCGCGGCGACCGTGCCCGCCGGCGACGGTCCCTCCGCCCACTTTCTCCTCGACGGGGTCTGGGAGGTGACGGGCGCGACCCAAGCCGGTGACCTGTTCACCGTGCCCGCCGGGACGGCGGCCGAGATCCGCAACCCCGGCGACGACCCGACGGTCGTCCTCTCCGCGGTGGTCGCCGCCTCCGCCAGCGGCCTCGTGAGCGCCAGCGTGCCCTGGACGCCGTTGGGGGAGCCGGTCCCGATGCCGCCGGGCGCGGCCGGGGTGACGCTGACGCGCATGGCGCTCGACGTGCAGGCGGCCTCGCCCTCCCGGCAGATCGCCGGTCCCGAGGTGTACGACGTGCGCGAGGGACCGGTGGTGGTGAACCTCAACCCCGGAAGCGCGCACGTCCTGCGCGCCTCGGGCGACCAGGAGGTCATCCAGGGCAGCTACGTGGACCCCAACGCCACCCCCTTCCCCGAGGAGGAGGAAGACGAGGGGCACCAGCCGCCGGCCAACCCCGCGCCGGGGCTCGAGATGCTGCCCGGCACCTCGATCGGCCTCGACGCCGGCGACGTTGCCGTCGTGGACCCCGGCGCGAGCCGCGTGGTCCAGGCCATGTACGACGCGCCGGGCGTGGTCATGATCCTCGCGGTGACGCCCGCCACACCCCTCCCGGCCACCCCCGCGGCGACTCCCTGACGCACGCCACTCGCGCCACGTACCCCCTTCGCGCGGTTCCGTGGGCGTAGCGGCACGCCCTCTGCTGTGCCGGACCCGGCCGTGTGCCGCTGACGCGTGCCCGGCGCGCCAGGGTGATGTATCGGGATCCGCGAGGGATCCCAAGGAGTTCCGCGGTGACAGCGTCACAGAAGGTCCCATCGCGTTCGTTCGCCCCGGTCACATTCATGTCGCGGCGCAAGCTGCTGGCGGGCACCGGCGCCTCGCTCGGCGCCGCCGGCCTCGCCGCGCTGATCGCCCGCATCCCGGGCGCGGCGCAGGAGCAGACCGGCACCAGCCCGGCCACGCCCAACGTCCTCTCCGGCACGCCCGTGCCGCCCGAGGTCAGTCAGTATGCCGGCGACTGGCCGGTGGCGCAGGGCAATCTCGCCGGGACGCGCGCCGCCGCGAACGCGACGATCAACGCCAGCAACATCGACTCGCTGACGACCGCCTGGACGGTGCCGATCACCGTGAGTGGCAACTTCAGCGGCATCACCGCCAACGCCGTCATCCTCGACGGCACGGTCTACCTGCAGGACATGGCGAGCAACGTCTTCGCGCTCGACCGGGAGACCGGCAAGGAGCTCTGGCATACGGACTTCAACGTCCCCAGCAACGGACCGAACGGCGTTGCCGTTGCCTACGACCGCGTCTATGCCGCGACCGGCGACACCAGCGTCGTCTTCTGCCTCGATGCCAAGTCCGGCGAGCTGATCTGGGAGAACGACGTCTCCAACAACGACTTCGAGTGCATCGACATGGCGCCGCTGGTCTACGACAACATCGTCTACATCAGCACCAACCCGAACAACGTCAGCCACGGGAACTACCGGGGCGGCGCCCGCGGCATCCTCTTCGCGCTCGACGCGGCCAGTGGCGTCACGCTCTGGCAGTTCGACACCGCCACCGACAACCTGTGGGGCAACCCGCGCACGAACTCCGGCGCCGGGCTCTGGTACCCGCCGTCGGTCGACGACAAGGGCAACCTTTACTTCGGCACCGGCAATCCGGGCCCGTATCCCGGCAACGAGGAGTACCCGAACGGCACGAGCCGGCCGGGGCCCAACGACTACGCCGATTCGATCGTCTCGCTCGACCCGGCGACCGGCGCCGTGCGCTGGCACGTCAACGCCAATCCGCACGACCTGATGGACCACGACTTCCAGCACACGCCCGTGCTGGCAACCGTCAAGCTGAACGACACCGACACCCTGATCGCCGTCGGCGCCGGCAAGACCGGCACCGTGATTGCCGCGGCCGCCGACTCCGGCGCCCTGCTGTGGGAGACGGAGGTCGGCAAGCACGAGAACGACAAGCTGCAGGAGCTGCCGCCGGGCACGACGCGTATCTACCCCGGCGGGCTCGGCGGCGTGGAGTCGCCGATCGCCTTTGGTGATGGCAAGATCTTCGTGCCCTACATCGACTTCCCGATGTACCTGACGCCGACCAACTCCGACAGTACCGCCGGCGGCAACATCGACGAGGCGACCGGCGGCTTCGCCGCGATCGATGCCGCCACCGGCCAGATCGTCTGGGACAACAAGGTGGACGCGATCGTGGTCGCCGGCGCGACGGTGGTCAACGACGTCGTGCTCTCCGGCTCGCTGGACGGCTACCTGCGCGCCTACGACCTGAAGACCGGCGACACGGTCTGGGAGTTCCAGGCGTCCGCCGGGCTGAACGCGCCGCCCGCGGTCGCCGGCGACCTCATCGTCTTCGCGGCGGGCGCCCCGATCTTCTCGAAGCCGGGCGTCTCGGCCGAGGCGACGCCGGGCGGTCCCGCCGGCGTGCA
>DATLHE010000125.1:0-9883 GCA_035540335.1 Thermomicrobiales bacterium
TTCGCTACCTGACCGCAAAGGTCGACAGCCTCTACGGGTAGGCGACCGACAACAGCGCCCGGGCCGCTTGGTTCGGGCGTTCGTGTGTCCGGGCTACTGCCGGCCCCGGATCAGCACCACCCCGAGCAGCAGGAACCCGACGCCGATGACGCGACCTGCATCCACCGGCCGCGCGGCGGCTCCGAACGCCCCGAAGTGGTCGAAGAACAGGGATCCCGAGAGCTGGCCGGTGACGATCGCCGCGAAGTAGACGCCGAGCCCGATCCGGGGTCCCACGAACGCCGCCGCCAGCAGGTAGGGGATCGACGTCAGACCCGTCGCGACATAATACACAGGTAGCCCGCGCGCGGCGGCAAAGAGGCTGGCGCCCATGATGACCGCAAGGATGGCGTAGATCCACACGTGGCCGAAGGGCGCCGGCAGCTTCGGTGGCTCGTCGACGATCGTCACGATGCCCATCAGCAGCGCCATGCCGGCCAGCGACGCCAGCATCGAGATCCACGTCGCCTCGAAGCCGCCGCGCTCGCGCGTGATGCCGCCGAGCATCGACAGCTGCAGCGCGTTGATGCCGCCGGCGCCGATCGCGATGCCGACGTAGAGAAGCTGTTCCATCGAGGCGTGCCTTCGTCGTCGCATGGACGTTCGTCCCACCCGGAGCGCAAGGATGGCCGGCGCATGCCGGCTCGCAAACCCGGGCATCGTACCGCAGAATGCGCCCATCACGGCACGCTCACGTCCGGCTCCCCTCTCGGCGTCATGGGAAATACTCCATATTGCGGGCAAGATAGCTTATCCGCAAAACTCACGATGTGACCCGAACGACAGCACTCCCCCCACGGCGGACCCTCGCGAATCCTCTAACCGGTGCCGACCGGCGCCTGGTGCGCCTTGATGCGCCGCCGCGAGTGATACGTCGGGCTGTCGCTCGGCACCACCGACAGCGAGCCGTCCATCTCGAGCACGCCGAGCTTGACCTGGCCGATCGTCTCGATCCCGTGCTCGCGTAGCGCCTCCTCGAGCTCGTCGAGGCTGATGTGCTCCTTGCGCAGGTTCGTGTCGACCAGCTGGCCACGGCTGATCAGCACCACCGGGTTCCCCGAGAAGAACGACTGCAGCCGGCCACTACGTCCGAAGAAGCGATCGAAGCCGGCATCGACGACGAAGAGCGTCGCCGCGGCGATGAGCCCGCCGACCAACGAGGTGTCGCGCCCGATCATCGCGTTCTGGACCGCGTTGGCGACTATCAGGATGAGCACGAGGTCAATCGGGTTCCGCTGGCCGAGACTGCGCCGGCCGGTCACCCGGAGCGCGAGCACGACGGCCAGGTAGACCACCGCCGCGCGAATGACGATCTCCCACCACTCGGTGCCCAGCGTGAACATGCCCGTCCCTCACACGTGTCGATGGCCGCTCCGGCGGTTGACGCCCGACCACGCCGCCCGTAGTCTCTCCAGCATTATCGGCTGACCTGCGACCACGGTCGCTCGCTACAGGGACACCCATGAGCCAGGACACGACTTCCATCGACCGCGCCGGCACCGTCACGCTCGGCGGCGACCTCGTCCTCAACCGCATCGGGCTCGGCACCAACCGCGTGACCGACTCAGACACATCGCGCGCGGTCCTCAATGCCGCGGTCGAGCTCGGCATCAACCACATCGATACCGCCGACGTCTACACCGGCAACACGAGCGAGGCCGTCATCGGCGAGACGCTCGCCGGCCGAGAGGGCGTGCACGTTGCGACGAAGGGCGGCAATCGCTTCAGCTCCGAGGGGTACCTGCCGCCGTCGAACGATGTCGCCTACCTGGCGTCGGCGATCGAAGCCAGCCGCCGTCGTCTCCGGGCCGAGACCATCGATCTCTACTACCTGCATCGCGTCGCCGATGACAACCCGTTCGAGGAGACCATCCAGTTCCTCAAGCAGGTGCAGCAGGATGGCAGGATCCGCCACATTGGTCTCTCCAACGTCACCATCGAGCAGCTGGAGATCGCCCGCGGCATCGTCGACATCGCCGCCGTCCAGAACCAGTACAGCGTCTTCGAGCGCGCCAATGAGCCCGTGCTGCAGTACGCCGAACGGCACGGCATCGTCTTCGTGCCCTGGGGCCCGCTCAAGTCGGGCCTCGACGCTGAGGCGGCGGAGGTGCTGACTCGCATCGCGACCGGCTACGAGGCCCAGCCGCAGCAGATCCTGCTCGCCTGGCTGCTTCGCCGTTCGCCCAACATGCTCCCCATCCCGGGCACGCAGTCGGTCGAACACCTGCAAGCGAACATTGCCGCCGCGTCGATCGAGCTCAGCGACGACGACTTCAGCGAGCTCTCGAAGGCCGGCCTCGCGTCTCGTTCGGCGGATTAGGAAGATGTCATCGACATCCAGGGCCTCTTCGATGGAGTTCTCGGCGCTTGTCGAAAGGGCACTGTCGGTGCAATCGGCCTATCGACTCCGCAACGAGCGAGACGGTCATGGCCGCTGGACCGCCGCGGAGTACATGCAGGGCCTCGTCGGCGACACCGGGGACCTGGCGAAGCTCATCATGGCCCGAAACGGCTTCCGGTCAATCGACGATGTGGACACCAGGATCGGCCATGAGCTCGCCGATTGTCTCTGGTCCCTCATCGTGATCGCGCACGAGCTCGATATTGATTTGGAATCAGCGTTTCTCGGCACCATGGACGGGCTCGAGGCCCTCATCGGCCCTACGGCTCCGTAACGGGCACCACCAGCGGCGGCACGTTCTCGGGGCCATCGATGGTCCCGAGGACCGTCCCCTCGGTGAGCCCACGCGCCTGCAGCAGGGCGGCGCCCTCGACGGGCTTCCCGCCCGGTAGCTGAATGCGTCGCAGCGCCAGTGCCCCATCGGACGTCGCAACGAGCATGTCCTGTCCACGCCGGACGATCGTCCCCGGCGCCTCCTCCACCGCCTCGTGCACCATGGCTGCATGGATCTGGATCCTCTCACCCTGCTCGCCGGTCGTCCAAGCCCGCGGCCACGGCCAGACCGCCCGCACGCGTCGCTCGAGCTCCGCGGCAGGACGCCCGAAGTCGAGCCAGCCGTCCGCCTTCGTCATCGGCCGCGTCAGCGTCGCCCCGGCGCCCTGTGGCATCGGCGGCAGCGATCCGTCCAGCAACCCCGCGAGGTGCCTCACCAGCAGCTCACCCGCCGCGTCCGCGAGGCGGGGAGTCAGAAGCTCCGTCGTGTCCTCGTCGGTTATGTCCACCTCAATCGTGGCGTAGACGGCGCCAGTGTCCAGCCCGGCATCCATGTGCATGAGGCTGACGCCGGTCCTCGCCTCCCCTTCCCCGATCGCGGCCGCGATCGGGTTTGCGCCACGGTAGCGCGGCAGCAGCGACGCGTGCAGGTTCACGCAGCCGCGCCGGGGCAGCGCCAGGATCCATTTGCCGAGGATCATCCCGAACGCCGCGACGACGATCAGATCGGGCGCGAGCTCGACGATCCGCGCGCGGACCTCGGGATCGCGCAGTGTCGGCGTCTGGAGCACCGGCAGCCCAATCCGGTCCGCTGCCTCCTTCACCGCCGGCGAGACCAGCTTCCGCCCCCGCCCCGAAGGCCGATCTGGCTGCGTCACGACCAACGCGACGTCGACCGAGCCCTCCGCCGCCAGCCGCTCCAGCGCCGGCACGGCGAAGTCCGGTGTCCCCATGAAGATCATGCGCGGTCGGTCGGCCTGTTCCATCCTCATCCCATCCAACGAAGCGATTGCCGGCCACCATGCCGGCTGCTGTAAACTCCCCGGGGCATGGCGGGTCGCTCACGCGGGTGCCCCGCCTCATTGTGGCCCACCGCGCGATCAGGAGTCATGAATGCAGGTGTCCGGATCAGCCGTCTGGTACCAGGTCGACGGCGCCAGCGCACCAGATCACGAGAAGCCGCTGACGTTCGACCAGCCAGTCGGCGACCTGCCCATTGTCGATGACGCCCGCTGGAGCGCGAGCGTCACGGACAACTCCCTCGTCGCGTTGCTTGCCTGGATCGTCCTGCTGATTGCCCTACAGGCGGTCGCCTGGCCGCTCGTGCGCCGCATCTTCACCCGCTTCCCGGACCGGGGCTGGTCGTTCTCACGGCTGGTGACCCTGCTGGTCGCCGGTTTCGGAGTCTGGTTCCTCGCCTCGCTCGAGCTGATCGCCTTTCGCGCCGTCTGGGCCGGCGTCGCGCTCGTCGTCACCGCCGTCGGCTGCCTCCTGCTTGGCCGCTGGCTCCGACAAGTTGAGGACGAGCCGCCGTTCTGGCGCAACCCCGTCATCCTCGGCGCGGAGCTTGTCTTCTGGGGCGTGCTGGCGCTCTTCCTGCTCTACCGGCTGATTAATCCCGACTCATACCACCCGTTCTGGGGCGGAGAGAAGCCGATGGAGTTCGCGCACCTCAACGCGATCCTCCGCAGCGCGCACTTCCCGCCGGTCGACCCCTGGTACAGCGGCGGGTACATCAACTATTACTATTACGGCACCTACCTCGTCGCCTTCATGATCAAGCTGACCGGCATCCCGACCGAGATCGCATTCAACCTCGCGCAGCCGACCTTCGTCGCCCTGCTCGCCGCCTCCGCCTTCGGCCTCGCAGCGGCGTTCGGGCGCCGCCTGACGGGCTCGACGCGCGGCAGCATCCTCACCGGCGCGCTTGGCGTCTTCTTCGTCACCATCGCGGGCAATCTCATCGACGCGGCGCGCGTCGTCGCGCGGTTCTTCAACGGGCTGGGCACGGTCGATGCCTTCACCTACTGGGTGTGGGGCCCGAGCCGTGCCATTCCCTCACCGGAAGCTTTCATCAACATCACCGAGTTCCCCTACTTCTCCGGACTCTACGCCGACCTTCATCCGCACGTCATCGCGATGCCGTTCACGGTGCTCCTCATCGCCCTCGCCTGGCAGATGGCCTCAGAATGGAGAGCGGTGTCACTGGCAACCGCGCGATTCGGCGCGCATCGCCGCGACGCCGTCGCCCTCGCCGTCATCCTGTTGTTGGCCGCGCTCGGCCTCGGCACGCTGTTCATGACCAACGCCTGGGACATGCCGATGTACGCCGCCGTCACGGCCGTCGGCATCGTGATGGCGACGAAGGGGCTCCGCCCACTCTGGGTGCGGCTTGTCGCATCAGGAGCAACGCTTGCCGGCATCGCCGTCCTCGCCTATTTGCTGATCCTGCCGTTCACGACGCATTATGTCGCGCTCTTCGGCGAGATCGACACCGTCCGCGACCGCACGCCGCTGCTGGCGATCGAGTCGCACCTCGGTGGGCAAATCCTGCTCCTGACGATCGGCATCGCCGCGCTGGTCGTCAGCCGTCGCGTCCTCACCCTGCCGCTTGCCGGCCCCGCGATGCCGCTTGCCCTCCTTGCCCTCGCCCTGCTGGCGCGCTGGTACGCGGCCGACCACGCCGACGCGACGTTGATTCGCATCGCCGACGGCGCCACCGTGCTCATCGTGCTCGCGGTCTGGGGACTCGCCGCATGGTACATGGCCGATCGCCACGCTGACTTCGGTATCCCGCCCTGGGCGTTGCGGCTGACGCTTTTCGCTTCCTGGACGGCGGCCGCGATCCTGATTGGTGACCAGCGCGCGGCGCTCGCCATCTATCTCGGCGTCGGCGTCGCGGCGGGGGTGCTCTGGCTGGCATTGCGTCGCCCTTCGGAGCGGTTCGTCGCCGCCCTCGTCGCCGGCGGCATGCTCCTCGGTGGCGCGTTGGAGATCGTCTACCTCGTCGACGACCTCAGCGGCGGCGACTGGTATCGCATGAACACGATCTTCAAGTTCTACAACCAGATCTGGGTGCTGCTCGGTCTCGCCACCGCCGCGCTGATCGGCCGCGCGATATGGTCCGCGCTGCCCCAGCCCGTCGCGGACGCGCCGGCGGAGCCGGAGGAAGCGCCTGAGCCGCGACCGGCGACCGCGTCGGCGCAGTGGTCGCTGGCGGCGCTCGGTCTCGCCGGCGCGGTCATCATCGCCTCGCTGGTCTACCCCGTGGTGGCGACGCCCATCCGCCTCGACCAGCACTTCCCGCAGGAGGGTGGCAAGCTGACGCTGAACGCCTACCAGTGGATGGACTACGGGCAGATCCAGTTCCAGAAGGGCGAGACGTTCGAGTGGGTCGGCTACGCGGACGACCGGGCGGCCATCGACTGGTTCAACGAGCACGTGCCCGGCACTCCGGTCATCGCCGAGGCCTCGTTCGGCCCCTACCGCTGCAATGGCTCGCGCTTCTCGATCGCGACCGGCCTCCCCGCCGTCATCGGCTGGCAGCGCCACGAGCAGCAGCAGCGGTACCTCGACGATCTTGGCCAGCGCGAGAGCGACCTGCGCGCGCTGTATGCCACCACTGACATCGCCGCCAAGCAGGCCATCATCGAACGCTACGGCATCGAGTACATCATCGTCGGCCAGACCGAGCGTAGCTATCCGGCGGACACCAGCTGCACCGCCACCGACGTCGCCGAAGGCATCCAGGGGCTGGAATCCATGGTCGGCACCTCGCTGGAGGTCGCCTTCCAGCACGGCACCACCACCGTCTACCGGGTTGTCTGAGGCTTCGCGCGTTGACGTGTCACCGCGCGGCTGACTATACTCGGGCGCGGTGACACGACGACATCACCATGATTACCGGGGTGTGGCGCAGCCTGGCAGCGCGCGGCGTTTGGGACGCTGAGGTCGGAGGTTCGAATCCTCTCACCCCGACCGGAACCATCAGGAGCAGTAAAAAGCGGGCGTCCAATGCTGGGACGCCCGCTTTTCATTCTCGCCTGATCGGAGCGGACCATATGTCCGCCCAATCACGAGGCTCATTACCGAGAGTAGTACTCGACCACGAGGTGCTCGGCGCAGATGACCGGGATCTCCTCGCGCGGCGGCACGTAGTCGAACCGCGCGGAGAGCTTCGCCTCGTCGTACGACATGTACGGCGCAACCGGGCCGCGGGTCAGCAGGTCACCGAAGATGACCGACTTCCTGCTGCGCTCGCGAACGGAGATGACGTCGCCCGGCTTCAGGCGCATCGACGGGATCGAGGCCTTCTTGCCGTTGACCAGGAAGTGGCCGTGCGTGACGTACTGGCGCGCCGCGTAGATCGTCGGCGCCATGCCGGAGCGGAGGACGAGCGCGTCGAGGCGGGTCTCCAGCACCTGCATCAGGTTGTCACCGGTCGAGCCCGGCATGCGGGTCGCCGTCACGTAGGCGCGCGCCAGCTGCTTCTCGCTGATGTTGTACTGGAAGCGCAGGCGCTGCTTCTCGAGCAGCTGCACGCCGTAGTCCGACGGCCGGCGGCGGCGGCGCTGACCGTGCTGTCCCGGAGGGAACGGCCGGTTCTTCATGTACTTCTGTGCCTTCGGCGTCAGGGCGATGCCGAGCGCACGGGACTTCTTGACCTTGGCACCCGTGAAATTCACGCAGAAACTCCTGTATCGTGCGTCGTTGGGCTGTCGCGAACACCGCGTTCGCACGCGTACGCCCATGGTCATTCATCGGAGACGGCGACCGCGCTTCGCGGCCGTCCCGCCGGACTGGCACGTGTTCAGTCGTGGCGGCTTGGGCGCCCTTGCGCCGTGGCTCCGGGAATGCCGGAAAAAGAGCCCTGCCGCCTGGCAGCGCTCAGCCGTGAAGTGTACCGCATCGACACCGGCCGCGTGTAGCGCGTCAGCCGTCCTCGCGCGGCGCGCCGATATCCGGCACCTCTTCGCTCGGGCGGATCCGGTCGCTCTGTTCCCCGACCGGCTTCTCGTCGACCGACGCGTCGGTAATGTCCGCGCGCGGGGTGTAGGCGCCGAGTCGCATCAGCGCGGCCTCCCGCTGCTCGAGCGGCTGATCACCGAGAATCACCTCCGCCAGGTGCTGCGCCTGCCGGGAGTCAACCGGTTGATCCGGCGACTGGCCGAACTCGCCATGCACCGCGCGCACCACGCGCTCCCCAGCGACGTCGAAGGCCGCCGCGATCTCCGCGATGGCAAAGGTCCCGCCCTGCCCATGTGACGCGCTGCTCGCCGGCGCCATTCGGTCATCGTCACCTGCCATTGCCCCATCGCTCCTTCCGGTCACGGATCTCTCTTCGATGACAACCGGGATGCAAGCGATGTGCCAGCGGCGCGCGGGTCACTTACTCGCGGCAAGCGCGTAGAGCGTGCCGTCGTTGGTCCCGACGAAGACGGTGCCGTCGACGACCACCGGCGACGAGCTCACCGGCGACGCGGTCGGGACGCTCCACAGCGACTCGCCCGAGGCGGCGTCGAGCGCGGAAACGTTCACGTCACCACCGCCGACATACAGCACCCCGTCCGCGATGACGGGTGGCGAGGTGATCAGGGCGCTGGTCGGCGCGTCCCATTGCTGATCACCGGTGGCGCCATCGAGCGCGAGGACGATCTTGTCGCCGGTTGCCACGTAAACCGTGCCGTCGACAACCGCCAGCGACGACGTCCCCGCCCCGCCGGCCGGCACGCGCCAGCGCACCTCACCGCTCGCGGCGTCGAGCGCGTAGATCACCCCATCCCCGCCGCCGGCATAAACGGTCGTGCCAGCCACGACCGGCGACGACCCCGCCCCGGTTCCCGCGGACGCCTGCCACCGCTGATCGCCGGTCGCCGCGTCGAGCGCCAGCATCGTGCCGCTCGCATCCGTCGCGTAGACCGTGCCGTCGGCCACGGCGAGCGCGCTGGTGATCGACGTCGTGGTCGGCGTGCTCCAGACCTGCGCGCCCGACTCGCCATCGATCGCGATGATGGCGCGGTCCGCGCTACCGACGTAGATCACGCCATCGACGACGGCGGTGGCCGACAGCGCCCCGCTCCCGGCCACGACCCGCCAGCGCTCGTCTCCGGTCTCGGCATCGAGCGCGTAGACCATGCCGTCGATCCCGCCGAGGTAGACGACGCCGTCCGCGACCGTCGCCGCCGTCTCGATCGACGATGGGACCGGCACCTCCCAGACAACATCGCCGGACGCCGCGTCGATGGCGTACACGGTCTTGCCCGTTCCCGCGGCGTAGACCACACCTCCCGCCACGACAGGCGGGGCGATGGCCGCCTGGCCCGTCGCGAACTGCCATCGAACCCCGACCGGCGCCTTCGGTCCGGGCCCGGGCATCTCTCCCGTCCGTGCCGGATTCCCCTGGTACGTCGGAACACTGCCCCCGTGGTCGGCGGCAAGCGCGAGACCGCCGCTCCCGGCGAGGGCGGCAAGAACGACCAGGAACACGATGCGAACTCTGCTCATCCAGCTGTCCAATACGCATGCTGACGATCGACGCCCGCGCGCCGTGCTGCCGACCACCATAGTGCACTTCAGCCGACCATCACACACGGCAGCGCGGGCCAGTTGGTGACATTCCCGGAACCGAGGGGCACCTTCTGAACGAGGTCTAATACCAATCATCGCTCAGGCAGTGTCTGCGACCAGGAGCGCGATGGCCATTTCGTCTCGGCGGGATGGCGCGATGCGGAGGGATTCACTGTCGGCTATGAGGAGGACGGAGGCGATTTCGGGTGGGATGAGACTCGTTTCTCCGGTAAAGCGGACACCGTCGTTGACTGCGAGTTGGCCATGGGTGACTTCGCGTGCACCGACACCCACAAGGTCCAGCGGCCATCCCCAGCACGACTGACGCATGGACGCAGAACAGAACCGAGCGGACTCCAATTGGAGTCCGCTCTTCGTATGCTGGCCGGACGCCAGGACATGATGGAGCGACATCTGGGTGGGTAACGGTCTGGATGAGCAAGTCATGGAATGGAAGACAGCCGGTGAGGAGCCGCCTCAGCCACTGCACAAGGGTTCGCAGATTGAGTCCGTGCCGTCGGCCATTCTTGCGCTCTCTGTATCCTCCGCTCCTGTCCCTGCTATTCTCCTTCTCGATATCCGTCGACATGCTCCGTGAGGCAC
>DATLHE010000126.1:0-7389 GCA_035540335.1 Thermomicrobiales bacterium
GAGCTCGATGATCACCTTGAGCCCGCGCGCGTGGGCCTCGTCCAGGAAGCGCCGGAAGTCGTCGAGCGTGCCATAGGCTGGGTGCACCGCGACGTAGTCGGCGATGTCGTATCCGTCGTCCTTCAGCGGCGAGGGGAAGAATGGCAGCAGCCAGATCGCGGTGATGCCGAGGTCGCGCAGGTAGTCGAGCTTGTCGATCAGCCCACGGAAATCGCCGATGCCGTCGCCGTTGCTGTCGGCGAAGGCGCGGACGTGCACCTCGTAGACGACCGCGTCCTTGTACCACTGCGACCCCGCCTCGTCGCGGGTGGACTCCCGTATTGTCATTATCGTGCCTCGTCGGTCTCTGGTCAGGAGCCGTGCATGGGCCACAGTCCCCATCTGCCTGCGTGAACCGCGTGTGCGCGATGGCAATGCAGGTCCCGTACCCGCGCGACGCAGGAATGATCTATACGCAAGAGAGGCAACGTGCAGATAGAATGACGCCATTGCATCCATGGGGCCTCATCATCCACCGACGTCACCATTGCACCATCAAGGGAGGGCGATCCATGCACCAGTCGCGGTTCCAACGGACCAGCAATCCAGCGTACTCGCGGCGGACCGCGATCGGGGCGGGCCTGTCGCTCGCCGGGTCCGGCGTGGTGGCCGCGCGCGGGCGCGGTTTGGCGGCCGCGTCCGGGGCCACGCCGCAGGCCTCGCCCGTTGCCACGGATCCGGCCGCGCACATCGTGTCGCTGGCGCGGGACGCGATGGCGGAGCTCGACCTGCGGGCCGTCATCCTCCGGGTCGTGATCGACGGGGACGAGCTCGTGACCACGGCGCTCGGCGAGTCGATGACGGGCGTTCCGGCGACGCCGGAGATGCGGTTCCGCAATGGCGCGGTCGCCATCGCGTACATCGCGACCGCGTTGCTGCGGTTGGTCGATCAGGGCGCCGTCGGCCTCGACGATCCCCTGGCAACATGGATGCCCAATCTCCCGGACGCGGACCAGGTGACCTTGCGCATGCTGGCGGACATGACCGCTGGCTATCCCGACTACGTGCGGGACGATGCCTTCGTCGCCGCGTTCTACGCCGATCCCTTTCGCCAGTGGAGCGCGGAAGAGCTCATCGATATCGGCGCGTCAAAGCTTCGCATCTTCGCGCCCGGCACCAACTGGGACTACTCGCACACGAACTATGTGATTCTCGGCCGGGCGCTGGAGGCCATCGCCGGCAGGCCGCTTGCCAACCTCCTGCAAGAAAGCGTGATCGAGCCGATGGGCCTGAGCGGGACGGTCAGCGCGGCGACGGCGGAGATACCCGAGCCCGCGCTGCACGCCTTCAGCGCCGAGCGGCGAGAGGCGCTGGGGATCGAGCCCGCCGGGAGGTTCTACGAGGAATCGACCTACTGGAACCCGTCCTGGACGCTGGCGGACGGCTCGATCCAGACCACCACTATCCAGGACATGACCACGACCGCCATCGCGGTCGGCACCGGCTCCCTGCTCACCCCGGAATCCCACGCGGCGCAGGTGGAGCCGCGTCTCCTTGGCTTCGGCTCGCCGCTGGAGGGCTGCCCCTCCTGCCATACGCTCGACGAGCGGTATTCCTATGGCCTCGGCGTCGTGCTGTCCGGCGGCTGGATCCTCCAGAGCCCGCTGTTTGGCGGGTACAGCGCCGTCGAGGCGTATCTGCCGTCCCGCAAGATCGCGATCGCGGCCGCGACGACCTACAGCGAGCGGGCCTTCGACGCGCAGGGGAACTACCGGCACGGCAACGCGAGCGAGATTCTCTTCGCGCGCATCGGCGCCTACCTTGCGCCGGAGGACTCCCCGCCGGCGTAGGGCGGACCCGCCCGGACAAACTCCAGACATCCCATGCGCATCCCGTTGACGATCGGTTGACGCCGCCCACGTAGGGTAACGAGCGGGACCAGATCAATGCGGCCGTCAGCGCCCGAAGGAAGGCGCCATCGCGGCCAGGTGTGAGCCGGGCCGGGGCGCCGGCGGCGGCAAGCAGGTGAGGGTGCGCATGGCAACGACGATCGACGCTCAGACGAGCGCGCTCCGGCAGGAGGCACTCGTCGAGCAACTGCTCCAGGCGGCGAATGGCGTCTGGGACATCTTCGCCGTCTACCTCGGCGATCAACTGGGGCTCTACCGCGCGCTGGTGGCGATGCAGCCGGCGTCGGCCGCCGAGCTGGCGCTCGCCACCGGCCTCGCCGAGCGCTACGTGCGCGAGTGGCTGGAGCAGCAGGTCATGGCCGGCATCCTCGATGTCGACACCTGCGAGGACGACGCGTCCGCGCCGCGATTCCGCCTCCCGGCGGGGCACGCGGAGGTCCTGACCAGCCGCGAGAGCCTCACCTACCTGGCGCCGCTGGCGCAGCTCGTGGTGGGCGTGGTGCAGCCGATCCAGGCCGTCAAGGAGGCGTTCCGGACCGGGGGCGGCGTCAGCTACGCCGACTACGGCCCCGACATGCGTCACGGCCAGGCCGGCATGAACCGCAACATGTTCCTCCACCAGCTCGGGCAGGAGTACCTGCCGGCGATCCCGGATCTCCACGCCCGGCTCCTGGCCGATCCGCCCGCGCGCATCGCCGACGTCGGCTGCGGCCTCGGCTGGTCGAGCATCGGCATGGCGATGGCCTATCCCAAGGCGCACGTCGACGGCTTCGATCTCGATCTCGCCTCCGTCGACGAGGCCCAGGGCAACGTGGCCCAGGCCGGCCTCGAGGACCGCGTGCACATCCGCCTGCGCGATGCCTCCTCGCCGGCGCTGGCCGGGCAGTACGACCTCGTGACCGCGTTCGAATGCGTGCACGACATGGCGAACCCGGTCGGCGCGCTGCGGACGATGCGCCGCCTCGCGGGCGAGCGCGGCACCGTGCTCGTCGTCGACGAGCGGGTGGCCGACACCTTCTCTCCGGACGGCGGCGAGGTCGAGCGGCTGATGTACGGCTTCAGCCTGCTCCATTGCCTCCCGGTCGGGCTGGCGGAGACGCCGTCGGCCGGCACCGGCACGGTGATGCGCCCGCCGACGCTACGCCGCTACGCGCAGGCTGCCGGCTTCCGCGACATCGAGATCCTGCCGCTGGATAACGTCTTCTTCACGTTCTATCGCCTCGTCCGCTAGCCGCCGACTCATCGAACCACCGTGTTTCAGGAGTAACCATCCACCATGGCGTCCAACTCGAAATCACTCAACCTGTCGTCCGTCTCCGCCCCGAGCGTGCCGGTCTCCCGGCCGCGTGCATCGATGGGGGCGTCGATCCTCCGCGCGGTGCGGCGCGCCTTCGATGGCCGCCGTGACGAGCCGCCGGACATCCCGGGCGCGATCGGCGCGTCCGACCGCGAGCTGATGCGGCTCAGCCGGCCGGAGGACGTGTACGACAGCAATCGGCGGGATGACGCGATTCACCTGTCCATCGTCGGCCGCTCCTTGGGTCGCTAGACAGCAGCCAGCCCCGGGTCGTCTCCCAGGAGACGGCCCGGGGCTTTTGTCTGTGCCCTTCAGTCGCTCGCCGGGCGCCCGGATGTCCTGACCCGCGGGCAGCCGCGCGGATGGGACCACCGGACTATGTGCGGCGCTTGCGTTTCGCGGTGTGCATGTCTATCGTGGCATATAGGGTCTGAGTATAGACATGCGAATACGGGGCGTCCTCTCTGCGTACGAAGAGAGGACCCATGTCCGGGCGGGCGCGGCACATCGCTGTTGGTGTCGTGCCAGGCGGAGCTGCGCGCAAAGCTCCGCACCTTCGCGCCCGACCGGCGCCCCAGGCGCGTGCGTGCTGACGATCCACGGGACCGACGGACGACTGGGTTGCGCGGCGCGTTCGATTCGCGAACGCCCGCCTGCTGTCACGATCAGGAGAACGGAACTGTGGAAACGAAGAAGGCCATCAAGGGTCGCGGCGCTCCCAATGAGAACCAGATCAAGGAGCAGCTCAAGGCACAGGGGATCGAGAACTACGGTCAGCTGGTCTCGGAGATCAACCGGCAGCTGAAGGACCGCGGCGACATCGATGCGCTGCGGTGGTATCTCATCGGCGGCAGCGAGTTCGTGCTCGTTGTCTCCGACCCCTCGTAGTGCGCCGGGTTCACGACCCGGCCGCTGAGATCGACGGTGGATACGACCTCGTATCCACCGTCGATCGCGCCTTGGGCTGGGTTGCGAGGAACCTGAACGAGTTCGATCCACTGGCCACCGACCGGCGGTTCGACATTCCGCGCATGAAGCGCTTCACCGAGATGGCGCTCATGCTCAGCGTCTATGTCGGCGCGACGGGCGACACGAGCCGTCCGGCCATCCGCGGGCCGATCGAGCTGCTGGCAGCGTCGTTGGAGGAGCCGCGCTTCTTCGACTGGGCGATGCGCTCGCCCGCGGCGATGCTGCAGCACCTGCATCTCTACACGGCCTACCGGACCGCCGTGGGCGAGAGTCCGGCGCAGCGCACGCTCATTTTGCGCGCGCTCGACAACGGCTTCGACCGGTTCGTCGAGCGCCCCCCGTACCGGCTGCTGGAGTTTCGAATGTGCATGGAGTGGCTGGAGCTGCCGGATCGCGGGCCGTCCTGGTGCGAGCTGCTGGATCGCTCCACCGCGGCCTCGCTCCCCGCGGCGCTGCACCTCCGCGTCGACGACCTGTACGCGCTGACGCACGTGGTGATGTTCGCCACCCGGATCGGGCTGGAGCCGCCCGACCGCTTCACGCCGGAGCAGATCGCGCGCTTCGAGCCGTTGCTCTCCGACCTGATCATCGCGATGTGCCAGGAGGGGCATTGGGACTTGCTCGGCGAGCTGCTGATGTGCTGGGATTGCCTGCACCTGCCGTCGACGCCGATCGTTCGCCGGGCATGGGCGGCGTTCGTCCGCATGCAGGCGGCGGACGGCTCGCTGCCGCCGACCAGCGCGCGCGACGACCACGACGCCGATCCGGCGACCGACGAAGGGCGCAAGCAGCGCGTCGCCCTGCGCTACCACACGACACTGGTCGCCATCATCGCCGGGAGCATCCGGCAGCGGCGGCTGGGCCAGGTGCCGGACCTCGTGAAAGGAGCGGCGTGATGGTCGATTCGCTCACGAGCCCGGCGATGTCATCGCCGACCACGACCGCCGCGTCGCTGGCCCGGACATGGCTGGCGGATGTGTTCGAGACGATGGCGCGGCACGGGGCCCCGACGGCGCAACCGGTCTGCGAGGCGCTGTTGGGGCTGTGGCTCTGCGACCACCTGCTAGAGGATCGGACGCCGTCGCCGTGCTTCCGGGAGGTCGCGGCGCGGGCCAGGGACCTGCTGCCCCCGGGCGGCGACGGGTTTGCGGGTGTGCCGCCGACGCTGCAGCTGTTCGCCAGCTTCCTGCTCACCCGGGCGGGCGCGGCGCATCCCTACCTCGACGGCTACGCGCGGCTCACCGCCGAGGTGCTCGACGGCTGGACGCCGGACGATCCCGCCGAGGAGCGGGCGCTCCTCGAGAAGCAGGTCCTGCTCCATGCGGCGGGGCTCAGTCGCGCACCGCGCCTGGTGACGCGCGCCGAGGTCATCGCCGTGGCGGAGCGGCTTGCGCTCCCGGCCGATCCCGCGTGGGTGGCCGACCTCGTCCTCGACGTCGAGGCGGCAACGGGCTGGGGGACACGCTCCCTGAGCCTGCTCCCGGGCGAGGCGTGGCTCGTCGGTCTGCTGCGCGGCTTGGCGACCGACGCCTTTCGCCAATACGACATCGCCGGCGGGTGCCGGCTGTTTCGCGCGCTGATTCATGTCGATTGCCCCGGAACGGTGGACGAGTTCCGGGACTACGTGCTCCTCCAGCAGCGCCTCGAAGGTGCGTTCGGCTTCTTCGGGCCGGAGGAGGCGGCGCTGCGGGCGCGCGCCCCGGAGGCCGATACCACGCTTGCCCTGTCGCTGCCGGTGACGGTCCAGTGCCTGTGGAGCCTGGCCGAGGCCGTGGATCCGGCGTGGCGGCTTTTCCGCGAGCTGCCGCAGCGGCGGGACGATTGACCCCGTACCGCCACGCCGGATCGCGCTCAGGACGTGGCGGGCGGCGCCAGGTCGTACCGCGCCTGCACCGCGGCGACAGCGGCCGGGTCCCCGAGCAGCCCCGCGTCCGCGAGGTCCGCGACCTCCTGGAAGTAATCCTCGAAGCCGGCCGGCGTCATGACCACCAGCATCGTCACCGGTGCCGGGTCCGGGTTGGCGAAGGTGTGGGCGACACCGCGCGGGACGAAGATGGTCGCGCCCGCCCCGGAGCGCACGACCTCGTCGCCGGCGGTCACGGTCAAGGGGCCGGCGAAGACGTGAAGCGCCTCGTCGGTGTGCACATGAGCGTGCGGCGGTGGGCCGGCGAACCCGGCCGGCGCGGTGTAGGTGAGGATCATCAGCGTGCCGCCGGAGTCGGCGCTGGTGACCGTGTCGCCGACCTACGCAGGCGATCGCGCTCCTCTCGCCGGAAACGTCGCCCGCCGGGCGGGAGACGCTGGACCGCGCGATCCGCAGCTTGGGCCTCGGGTTCCTCGTCGACCCGGAGGCCGACATGGGGGAGTGGCGCGCGCACGCGCGATTGCTCATCGACGGGCGTCTAGCAATGGTTCGGAACCATAGGCCTACAGTTTACATAGAACACAATTAACGTAAATCGAGTACGCAGGGACGAAGTAAGCGTTCTCGGACCCAGCAAAAGCGAGAGCGCGAGCAAGCAATCTGATGAAGGGGTGTCGGTGTGGATTTAGTTCAGAGCAGAGATATACCCGACCAGGTCAAGAGAGAAGCAAGGCAGCGCTGTGGCTTCGGCTGCGTAGTATGTGGAACGCCACTCTATGAGTATGAGCACATGCTCGGCTTCGCCAACGTCCGTCGCCATCGGCCAGATGAGATCACCCTCCTATGTGATAGGCACCATCGTGAGCGAACAGCTGGATTGCTTCCTGTTGAGGCAGTAATAAAGGCAAACGGCGCTCCATACAACCTCAGGGCAGGTGCATCCAAGCCCTATGATTTGCACTACTCTGGATCCGAGTGTGAAGCGATCATCGGCGGTAATCGATTTACCACAAGCGATGCAGGCGAGGGCACCGTTATGATTCCGGTGTCCGTAGATGGTAGGCCCCTGATCTATTTCGTGCTTTCCAACGGTCATATCTTGCTGAATGTTGATGTTTGTGATCAACGCAATAGGCAGATGCTGCTCATTCACAACAATGAACTCGTTTACTCCACGTCGCCTTGGGATATTGAGTTGGTAGGAAGGAGATTGGTAGTACGTGAAGCGTTGGGCAGGTTCCTCATCGACATGGTGTTTGAGGTTCCCAATAAAATTGTCATTGAGAGGGGAAAGTTGTTCTTCAACGGAGTCCAGATTCTCATCCGTCGGAACCACATCCTAATTGAAAACAACGAGACAACAATCAGGG
>DATLHE010000127.1:0-3410 GCA_035540335.1 Thermomicrobiales bacterium
CCCCAGGCCACACGCGCCGCCCTCACCCCCGACCGCCTCATCTTCGACCTCCAGTCCACCGCCACTCCCCGCATCTCGCACGACGGCGCCCGCGTCGCCTACATCCGCTCCGCCACCGAGCGCGGCACCGCCAGGTCCACCAGCCACCTCTGGCTCGTCGATGTCGACGGCGCCAACCCCCGCCAGCTCACCCAGACCGGCACTTCGACCTCCGACCCGGTCTGGGCGCCCGACAACGCATCCATCGCCTTCATCTCCCAGCGCGGCGAGAACGGCGCTCACGCCATCTGCCTCCTCCCCCTCGCCGGCGGCGAGGCCCGCGTCGTCACCACCCACACCCAGCGCCCGACCGGCCTCGCCTGGTCGCCCGACGGCACGCAGATCGCCTACACCATCCCAGTCGACCCCGAGAACCCCGACGAGACACCACGCGACCCCGGCGCACCGCCCGCCGTCCGCGTCATCACCCGCATCGACTACAAGCAGGACAACCGCGGCTACCTCAACGATGTCCGCCACCAGGTGATGGTCGTCGACGTCGCCTCCGGCGACCGCCGCCAGGTCTCCACGGAGCTCTGGGACCACTCAGCGCCTCAGTGGTCGCCGGACGGCACGAAGCTCGCCGCCAAGATCAGCAACCGCAACGGCATGCACAGCGAGCTCGGAGTCCTCCCCGTCGACGGCGGCGCGGCCGTCCGCGTCGGCTGGCAGGACGGCGGCATCGGCACCTGGGCGTGGTCCCGCGACGGCAGCTTCGTCCTCTTCGACGGCTACCCGCGCTCCTCCCCGCAGACCGAGTACTACCGCTACGACCTCGCCACCGGCGAGACCCGCCAGCTCACCGACGACCTCCAGTTCTCGCCCGAATCCGGCCGCCCCACGATCTCCGGCCCCGCCCAGCCCGCATGGCTCGACGACCGCACCGCCCTCGTCCACGGCGTCCAGCACGGCGCCAGCGGCCTCTGGACCATCGACGCCGAGACCGGTGACCTCACCGAGGTCGTCCGCTGGCAGGCCACCCGCGCCGGCCTCAGCGTCGACGCCAGCGGCAAGCGCGTCGTCTTGGGCAGCTCCGACTGCACAACCACCGGCCAGACCGTCCTCTTCGACCGCGAGACCGGCGAAACCACCGTCCTCGTCGATCCCAACACCAGCCTCTTCGAGGACACCCCAGCCGCCACCGTCGAGCCCTTCAGCATCGACCGCGACGGCTGGACCATCGACGCCTGGCTCTACAAGCCGGCCGACTTCGACGAGACGAAGCAGTACCCGCTCGTGCTTGACGTCCACGGCGGCCCGCACGGCAATTACGGCTACGCCTTCAACATCGGCGCCCAGATCCTCGCCTCGCACGGCATCCTCGTCGTCGCCAGCAACCCGCGCGGCTCCGGCACCTACGGCCGTGCCTTCGGGGAAGCCGTCCGCGGCGACTGGGGCGGCGAGGACTGGAAGGACCTCCAGGCCGTCCTCGCCGAGGTCGAGTCACGCCCCTACGTCGACCCCGCCCGCACGGGCATCTATGGCTACTCCTACGGCGGCTACATGACCTCGTGGGCGATCGGCCAGACCGACCGCTTCAAGGCCGCCGTCTGCGGCGCCCCCGTCTTCAACATGCTCTCCTTCTATGGCACCAGCGACATCGGCCACGTCTTCGGCGAGAGCCAGTGGGGCGGCACCCCGCAGGAGGTCGGCGACTGGATGGTCGAGCGCTCCCCCTCGACCCACATCCACAAGGCCGTCACCCCGACCCTCATCGTCCACGGCGAGGCCGACGACCGCTGCCCCATCGGCCAGGGCGAGGAGATGTTCGTCGGCCTCCTCAAGGCCGGTGTCGAGGTCGAGTTCGTTCGCTACCCCGGCGGATCGCACATGATGCTCCGCGGCGGCCCCGTCCAGCACCGCGTCGACTACTACACCCGCGTCCTCATCTGGTTCCAGCGTCACCTGACCTGACGCCCCGCTCTTGCCCGCAAACTCCGTAGGGGAGGACCTTGTGTCCTCCCTCCTTTCCCCCACCCTCGCTCGGGCGGCCCCGATCCGTAGGGGAGGACTTGAACGCGCTCAGCCCTTTTCCGGGGCGATCCCCGTCGGCGCGTTCAATGTCCTCCCGCTCCTCCAACGTGTCCTGTGTGATCGGCCACCCCCTGCGGCCCGCATCCTGCGATCCCGTCCCTGACGCGAACACCTGCGGCGGGCGCGATGCTCCGCAACGTCAAGGGGATCCCGTGAGCCTGGCATCCGCCGCCGTGCTGCTCTTCTTCGTCATGGATCCGCTCGGCAACGTGCCGCTCTTCCTGGCGGCGCTCCGCTACGTCGACCCAGCCCGCGCCCGCCGCATCATCATCCGCGAGCTGCTCATCGCCCTCGCGATCATGATCGCCTTCCTCTTCGCCGGCAGCTTCCTGCTCGATCTCCTCGCCGTCACCCCCGCCGCCCTCACCGCCGCCGGCGGCGTCATCCTCCTCCTGATCGCGATCCGCATGATCTTCCCGACCAGCGAGCGGACGCTGCGCGAGCGCGTGACCGAGGAGCCCTTCGTCGTCCCCCTCGCCATCCCCTACACCGCCGGTCCCTCGGCCCTCGCCACCGAGCTGCTCCTCATGAGCCGCGACTCCGATCGCTGGGCCACCTGGCTCGCCGCTATCCTCCTCGCCTGGCTCGCCTCCGCCGTCATCCTCTACTCCTCCAGCTACCTGCAGAAGGTCCTCGGCGAACGCGGCCTCACCGCCATCGAGCGCCTCATGGGCATGGTCCTCGTCATCGTCGCCATGCAGATGCTCCTCGACGGCATCGCCCAGTTCTTCGAATAACCGCCAAGCGGACACGTCGTACGGTCGGCCCTGCCCCTGCGGGAAGTGGCCGCCCGCCGGTTCACCGCGACGTCGCGATGCCGCAACGGCGACAATCCCGGTAGCCCCGGGTCTTGTACCGCGCCTGCGGCCGGGGTCGTAGCCGCGCACCCCGCAGGATGTACGCACCTCGATCGTCGTAGCGGCGCACCCCAGAGGGTGTGCGCCGTCGGCGTGGCCGCGGCATCCGTACGGGCGAACCCTGTGTCCGACCTCCAGACAGGTTGTAGGGGAGGGATTGGACGCGCTCACCCACCCAAGGGTCACGTACCGAACGCGCGTTCAATGCCCTCCCCCTTGCCGCACCCACGCAGGGCGCCCCTGACCCCGCGAGCGCCACTCCACCAACCCCGTACGGTCGGCCCTGCCCCTGCGGGCGCCCCTGCGGGCCGTAGCTGCGGGCGGTGGCCGACCCATGGCAGCATCCCTACCTCACGTATAGATGAACTGCGCCGTCGCCACGCAATCCCGGCTCGTCGTGATCCGCACCCAATGCGCGCTGAACCCCGCCGGGAACTCATGGTGCACATACCCGCCCGGCTTCACCTCGTAGCTCCCGTA
>DATLHE010000128.1:0-9040 GCA_035540335.1 Thermomicrobiales bacterium
CTGCGCCGGCGGCAGGGCGGCCGCCCGCTCGCGTGGAGCGATCTGCCACCCGGGTTGGCCAATGCGGCCCGCGACGTCGTCCTCGGCGGGTTCGTGGCGGTCGCCGTCGCGCTGGCGACGTGCCTGCCGTTCGGCGTCGGCCTGCTCGGGATGGCGACGCCGTGGACGGTGCTGGAGCGCGTCCGGATGGCGGCGGACACCTACCAGTGGACGGTGCTCGGCGCGTGGAACGTCTGGACGGTCCCGATCGGCCGCGCCACGCCGCCGGACGACGTGACGGTGCTCCTCGCCGGGGTGTCGTACCAGGACCTCGGCGTCGCGCTGACCCTGCTCGGCGTGCTCGGCGGCGTCTGGATCGCGGCGCGGCTGCGCCCGCTGCCGGGGGCCGTGCTGTGCGGCGGGTTCGTCACCCTCTGGTCGTTCTTCCTGTTCGCGACGCGGGTGCACGAGCGCTACCTGCTGCCCGCCCTGCTGCTCGGCACGCTCGCCGCGCTGCTGGCGCCCGCACTGCGGTGGTGGGCGGCGGCGCTGACGGCGACCTGCACGCTCAACCTCGTCGTCGCCTACGCCTGGCACGTCGAGCACATCGGCCCACTCTCGACGTCGTCGCTGAGCCAGGCGGGCTCGGTCGTGAACATCGCCCTTTTCGCCGGGTTCCTGCTCCTCCTTGGACGGAGCGTGTGGACGCCGCGCCGTGGATCTGCCGGCGACCGGGTGTGGCCCGGCGCGACCCTTGGTGCGGATGGCCCACCGGCTGCCGATTGACGTGGCATCTGATCCGATGGCGGCCTAGGCGGCGGGCGTGGCCCCGCCGGGCGGCGTGATCGTGGCGCCGAGCTGGGAGAGCAGGGTCAGATAGTCCTCGATATGCCACGTCTCGACGATCAGGCCGTTCTCGATCCGGTGGATGTCGATCGTCATGAACTCGACCTGCTTGCCGGCGGGCGGGATGCCCAGGAACTCCCCCTGCTGCGTGCCGCGGCCGGTGGAGCGGACCGTCACCTTGTCGCCGGCGACGATCACATCCTCGTTGGTGATCGTCAGGTCGGGAAAGACCATCCGGAATCCCTCGATAACGGGCGGGAACCCCGCGCGACCGGGCTGCTGGCCCGGGCTCAGCGGGTGGTCGACCCAGTCCTCGGCGAGGATCGTGTCGTAGATGCTTGTGTCGCCAGTGTTGAACGGCTCGTAGAAGGAGCGGACGATCGCCTCGTTGTCCGACGGGGCGGGGGTCGCCTCCTGGGCGTGGGCGGAACCGAGCGCGACGGCGAACGGGGCTGCCAGTCCAGCGGCAACGACGGTACGACGGGACGCGGAACGGGACATGGAGGGCTCCTTGGTTGAGCACAGCCGGTGGGAGTGCGCGCCGTGGACGTGCGTTACGTCGGCGGCGCTTGCGTCGACGCGCGTCCAGATGACCAAGCCCCGTCAGGGCACGACGAGGTCGCCGGAATCGCCCGCCCCGATATCACGATTCTATTGCTGCCCGGGCGCTGCCATGCCCCGTTTGGGCCAGCGGACGGCCGAGAAGCCCGACGCGATCCTCGGCACGGACGGCCCACAAGCGGTCGATCAGGGCGATATGCGGTAGGCCGCCCCTACGAACCCAGGTGCGTCAGGTGGAGCGGAGATGCGGGGCCGTTCCCGGCCAGCGCGCGGTCGAGGTGTTGCAACTTCGCAAGGTTGAGCACGGAGCGGACGGCGGTGATCTTGCCGTCCGCGATGTCGAGCGCGTAGACCCGGTCCATCACGCCGTGGTCGCGGACGACGACCGCCGGCGCGCCGTTGAGGTCGACGAACTGGATCGTGAGCGCCATCTCCGGCGGGACCTTGGTGGCGAAGCCGGCGATGCCACGCGAGACCTTGTCGCGACCGATGACCGGCCGCCGCGACGCCAGCCGGTCGGGGCCGCCGTCGCCCTCCCAGACAACATCCTCCGCCAGCAGCGCCGCGACCCGCGCGGCGTTGCCGCTCGCGAAGGCCGCCAGGAACTGTTCGGTGAGCGCCCGGTGCTCGGCGGGCGGAGCGAGGGCGGGGCGGCGCTGCTCGGACAGCCGCAGCTGCGCGCGGCGGAGGATCTGCCGGCAGGCGGCCGCCGACTTGCCGAGATGGCCGGCGATCTCGTCGTAGCCCAGCCCGAACCCCTCGCGCAGGACGTAGACGACTCGCTGCTCGGGCGTCAGCTTCTCCAGCAGCAAGAGCAGCGCGACCGAGACTTCCTCGCGCTGCTCGACCGTCTCCGCCGGTCCGGCGAGCGCCTCGCTGGTCAGCACCGGCTCGGGCAACCACGTCCCGACGTACTGCTCGCGCTGCACGCGGGCGGATTTCAGGTAGTCCAGCGCGAGGCGGGAGATGACCGTCGTCAGCCAGGCCCGCAGCGAGTCCACCGCCGGCGACCCGGCGTCCAGATAGCGGATCCAGGCATCCTGGATGAGATCCTCGGCGTCGCTGGCGCTGCCGGTCATCCGGTAGGCGACGCTGAAGAGGTAGGGACGGAGGCCCTGGTAGGCCTGCTGGCTCTGGCTGGTTGGCGCTTCCGTGATCACCCGCTGCTGGCTCCTGTGCTGTCAGGTCGTGGTACGACTCATCTCCATTGTCTCTCGCGATGCAAGAGGGGCCGGACCAGCCTCACGCGCCAGCGCGTCCCTGAACCCCATGCGCCACGAGGGGTAGCGTGGCTCCCAGCCGAGCACCCGCCTGGCCTTGGCGTTGGAGAAGCCGCGCCCCTCGGTCATCATCGTCACCGCCACGTCGCCTGCCAGCAGCCGGGCCAACCATCTGGGGGCCCGCATCGGTGGCTTTGCGCCCGCGCATGCGGCCAGATAGGGCAGCCACTCGCTGACCGGGGCCGGCTCGTCATCGACGATGTTGAACACGCCCGTCGCCTGCTGCTCCACGGCCAGGACGGTCGCGCTCGCCGCGTCGTCGACATGCACCCACGAGGTGTAGCCCGTGCCGCCGCCGACGAGCGGGAACTGCCGCTTGCGCACGGCCGCGACCACGTCGTCGAGGCTGCTGGCGCCCGGCGCGTAGAGCCACCCGTAGCGCAGGGCCGCGCCACCAGCGGAAACAACCGCGTCCTCGAGGTGGCGGATCGCCATCGCTCCTGGGCGCGCGATTGTCCCCTCTTCCGGGTCCAGCGGGTCCTCTTCGGTCTTCACCCATCCGCCCGTGCGGATGCCGTTCCAGCTGGCGTAGCTCTGCGCGACGACGTTGGAGACGCCGTTGACCCTGGCGGCAGCCAGCAGGTGGTCGATTCCCTCGGTGCGCAGCCGGTTGGTGGTTGCGAACCAGCGGTCGATATGCTTCATGTCGGACGTGCCGGCGATGGCGGTCATCTGGTTGACGATCGCGTCCGGCCGGGCCGTGGCCACCGCCGCGCTGACCGACGCCGCGTCGAGCCCGTCCATCACGACAGCATTCGCGCCCAGCTGCTCCAGCAGGCGCAGCTTGCCTGGGTCCGTCGTCGTCGCCGTCACCTGATGGCCGCGAGCCACGAGCTGCGGCACCAGCTGCCGCCCCATGATCCCCGACCCTCCTGCCACAAACACATTCATGACGATTACCTGCCTGATTCCAGAACTGATTCGCCGCCCGGGACGCCGGGCGAGCTAGTCGACGCTGACTGTCTCGCGCTCCGGCGCCGGGATCTCGAACGGTTCCGGCGGCGTATGGAACGCGACGTTGATGCGGTTCCAGCTGTTGATGGCGAGCACCGCCAGCGTCAGGTCGGAGAGCTCGCGCTCGCTGAACTGCTCGCGAACCTCGGCGAAGACCTCGTCGGGGACCTCGCGGTTGGTCAGCGTGGTCAGGGCCTCGGTCCACGCCAGCGCCGCGCGCTCGCGGTCGGAGAACCAGTCGGTCTCGCGCCAGGCGTCGAGCACGAAGAGCCGGTCCGCCCGCTCGCCGTGCTTGAGCGCGTCGCGCGCGTGCATGGCAAGGCAGTAGGCGCAGCCGTTGATCTGCGAGGCGCGCATCTTGACCAGCTCGAGGATGCTCTTCTCGATGCTGCACTCCTGGAGCGGTGCGCCGAAGGCCAGCATCTGCTGGTAGAGGGTCTGGAACTCGCGCTTGTCGGTCATCCGTGACGTCATTGTTGCGTCTCCCGTACGTCGTGTGGGCGCGGACGTTCCGCGTCCAAACAGAGGACGAGCGAGCGTGACGAAATGTGACGCGTCACGCAAAGGGCGTCGTGGCGGTCGCGGCGCTGGCGTGGATCGCCGCTCGCGCCGCCTCGCGCTCGGCGCGGCGCTGGGCGTCGGCGGCGGCCACACCCTGCGTGCGGGCCATCGTCTCGTAGCGGATCACCGTGTTCTGCAGCGTCAGCACGCCGTAGTAGAGCGCCTCGGGCGTCGGCGGGCAGCCGGGAATGTAGACGTCGACCGGGATCAGCTGGTCGACGCCCTGCACGACGGCGTAGGTGTCGTACGGCCCGCCCACGTTCGCGCACGACCCCATCGAGATGACCCATTTCGGCTCCGGCATTGCGTCGTAGAGCTCGCGCACCACCGGCGCCATCTTCCTCGCGACCGTGCCGGCGACGATCATGAAATCCGCCTGCCGCGGCGACGAGCGTTGCAGGTTGCCGAAGCGCTCCGACATGTCCCACCGCGACATCTGCGCCGAGATCATCTCGATGCCGCAGCAGGCGAGGCCGAACTGCAGCCACCATAGCGATGATCGCCGCGCCCAGTTGAAGATGGTGTCCATGGACCCGATGACGACATTGCGCTCGAACCGGTCGTCGATGATGCCCATCGCGTCACGCTCCCTGGCTCCGGCGCGGGACCGGGCGTCCCGCGTCCTCTCCTGAGAGGACGATCGGGGCGATCGGGATGTGACGCCCGGGGGCGGCATTGATGATCGATCTCACACGGGCGCCCCACCACCGCCATCCCAAGGGCTCGCTACCGCTACTCGCCCTGCGGCCTATGCCGAGCCGAGGAGCCGGCGGAGCAGGCGATCCTTCGGCAAGCTCAGGACGTCGAGGGATCTCTGCGGCTTCGGGAGTGGCGCCCTGAGGAGAGCACGGAACTCCCAACACACCTCCGCCCGGCCGAGCCCTCACCGCTTTCGCGTCGGCGGCTCGGGATGACGGGGGATGGAATACCAGGACCACGGCAGTTCTCTGGTGCGGCGTTGACGGTTCGTTGACGTACGGGGTGCAGGATTGTGGTGGGATAGACGTGCATGATGACGTTCGGACCCACGGGAACGGAGATTTGGCACGATGGAGTTTGCCGATCTGATGACGACGAAGGCGCTTGTCGCCCTGCTGCTCGCGACGCTCCTGCTCGCCTTGGTGGTGATGGAGGCGTTCGACTCCGGCGTGGTCGAGGAGGACGCCGCCGACCTGTTCCGCGCCGGCGAGCGCCACGACCGGGCGATCAACCGCTCCTGACCGGCCGGCCCCTCAGGCCGCGCCCCGCTTCGCCGCCCGGTAGCGCTCGGCCGACCGCGCGCGGTTCATACACCCGACGCTGCACCAGCGTCGCGTCCCGCTCTTCGTCGTATCGTGGAAGATCTGCGTGCACCGCTCGTTCGCGCAGGCGTGCAGGCGAGTGAGATCCGAGCGCGTGAGCACCTCCAGCGCCGACCACGCGATCGGGACGAGCCCGGCATCCGGATCCTCCGCCCGCGGCCGGACCGTCGCCGCGAAGCCGCCCCCCTCCGCCACCTCCACCACGTTTCGCCCAACATCCAGCACCCCGTTGAGCGCGTCGAGCGCAGCCGGGTCGACCGGCTCCGCCGCCGCGACCGCCCCGAAGAGCCGCCGCAGCGCGCCGCGAAACGTCATCGCTCGCGCCGTCGCTTCATCGGGAGCCGGCACCGGCGCGCGCGGGTCGATCTCCGGATAGTGCGCGCCCGCCGCCCGTCGCCAGGCCGCCCAGGCGCCCGGCGACGCCAGCAGGTCCCTCGCCTTGCCCCGGATCACCACCTCGGTGTTCACGAAGTCCAGCGCCAGCGCCCCGCCCACGAAGAAGAACGTCGCGTCTTCGCCGCTCGCTGGTGTCGTCTCCGCCGTGTCGTCGCGCGCCATGCCTGCTCCTGTCGTCGAGCCTCGTCTGTCGTCAGATTATACAAAGGAAATGATGTATTGACATGGACATACGGCGCTGCTATCGTCCGTCATGTACATGTCATTCGTGGTTTTGGAATGGACATATGGCGGACGGGGAGGCGCCGCGCGAGCAGGGACACCATCCAGCGTATGACCCGCCACGGGGCGGGCGCGATCGGTTTCACGACACAGGGAGCTTCACCATGATCACCACGAGCACGAGCGACGCCGCCAGCGCGTCGATGCCTACCCCGATGCAGCCACCCGTCCATCACCGCCGGCGGACCGTCGACGGCATCGAGCTCTTCTACCGGGAGGCCGGGGATCCCGCCGCGCCGGCGATCGTGCTGCTGCACGGCTTCCCGACCTCGTCGTACATGTTCCGCAACCTCATCCCCCAGCTGGCGCGGACATATCACGTCATTGCGCCCGACTACCCCGGCTTCGGCCACAGCGCCATGCCGGACCCGTCCACCTTCCCGTACACCTTCGATGGCCTCACCGGCATCGTGCGCGGCCTGCTGGACACGCTCGGCGTCGACCGTTTCGCCATCTACGTCCAGGATTACGGCGCGCCGGTCGGGTTCCGGCTGGCGACGGCGCAGCCCGAGCGCGTCTGGGCGATCGTCAGCCAGAACGGCAACGCCTACGATGAGGGTCTGACCCCCTTCTGGGACGTCCTCCGCGCCTACTGGGCGGACCCGTCGCCGGCCAACGCCGCGCCGCTGCGCGGGTTCGTCGAGCGGGATGCGCTGATCTGGCAGTACACCCACGGCGTGCGCGATGTGTCCCGCGTCAGTCCGGACACCTGGGTGCTCGACGAGGCGCACCTGCGCCAGCCCGGCAACGTGGAGATCCAGCTGGCGCTCTTCCTCGACTACGGGACGAACCCGGGGCTCTACGCCGCGTGGCAGGCCTCTTTCCGCGCCCATCAGCCGCCGCTGTTGGCGGTCTGGGGTGAGCATGACCAGATCTTCGGCCCGGACGGCGCCCGTGCCTTCGCGCGCGATCTACCCCACGCCGAGATCCACCTGCTCGACACCGGCCACTTCGCGCTCGAGGAGGAGGGCGACGCCATCGCCGCGCTGATGACCGACTTTCTCGCGCGGCACGACGGACGATCGATGCGCGAGACGATGTGACGACGCGCACCGCGGAGCCCGGGCATTCGGCCCGGGCTCTCTCATGCACCAGGGGCGCGAACTCAATCGTTCGTTGACACGATCCGGGATGACGTCTGCTGCAATGGAGACAGGCGCCGGTGGTGGTGCCACGAGACGAGTCACGGAAGGACACGGCACATGGCGATTGCCGGATTCATCGCGGCCCACACCTGGATCGCGCTCCTGATCGGGACACTGTCGATGCTGCTCGTCGTGCTGGACCGTCTGGATGCCGTCCTTGGCCGGGACGACGGCGTGGACATCGCCCCGGTGATGGGGCGGGGCGACCGACCGGCTAGCGCAGCGCGCGGATGAATTTCTCCGCCCAATAGTCGTACTCGCGGCTGACGACGGTGACCTCGGTGCGGCCGTCGATCGAGCGGGCGCTGACGCTGACCCCGCCGGTCTCCGTCGCGAACGTCACGACGCCCTGCCGCGCCACCGTCTCCGGCAGCCCGACATCCCCGCCCGGCCCGAAGAACGCCCGCGCCCGCTCCAGGACCTCCTCCGGCGTCCGTTTCGTCTCCGTCCCGTAGCGCATGGCTTCTCACCTCCCATCGCCTGCCCATTCGTAGCCCCGGACCTCGTGTCCGGGGACGGGGACGATGCCTGCCTCGGGAGCCCCGGGTCTTGTACCCGGGGTCGACCTCATACGCGTTGTCACGGCAGAGGGACGGCCGCTCACCTCGGTAGCCCCGGGTCTTGTACCGGGGGTCCGGTCGCGATCACGTTGGTCCGATGCAGGACTGGTCGCTTCCCCCAGCCCCGGGCTGTAAGGCCCGGGGCTGTCACTGCCCTCATCATCCCATCCGACTGATCCGAGCGTCTCCGCCTATTCCTCGCCGAAATAATCGAGATCGATCCGCTGGACCTTGTACGTCGCGGTCTCAGTGACTCCGATGCCGTAGTCGAGCATCAGCTCAGCGAGTTGCTGACCGTCGATGAGCACAATGCGCTTCTCGATGAAGGTCACGTACTCACGAGCGCCGTTGGTAAAACCGGACGTCGTGATGAAGACGCCCTTGCGCGCCCGCTGACCCTCAAGGCTGCCGGCAAACCCTTGAATCTGCGGTCGCCCGACGACGTTCTCCCACCTCTTGGCCTGAATGTAGACGAAATCGAGGCCGAGTCGGTCTTCCTTGATGATGCCGTCGATCCCGCCGTCGCCGCTCTTGCCGATCGCCTGGCCAGCGTCCTCATGCGATCCGCCGTAGCCCATCGCAACCAGAAGATCGACGACGAGCTGCTCGAAAAAGGCGGGCGGAGCGGCTTTGATCCGTTCGAGGAGGTCTTCTGCTATTGATGTGCGAAGTTGGTGATAGCTTTGAAGCAGACGCTCGTCGGGAGACAACTCTGCAGTAGCTCCATTCGGGTTTGTGGGTTCTGGAGGGTCGCTAGGGCGGGCGGTACGAAAGTCCTCAAATTGCTGGAATTGCCCAAGAAACGCGATATCCACCCGCTCCGGCGAGTTGTTGAGGACTTCTCGACCACGTGCTGTGATCCGCACGCGTCCCCGTGCAGGTCGTTCTAGCAGCCCCGCTTTGACAAGATAGGTACATGCCCATGTCGCTCGATTGATGTAGACAGCCTGCCTTCCACTTGGCAACAACGCGGCTCTGTCTTCGGCAGAGAGCCGGAATTCGTTGGCAAGAGCCTCGCAGTATGCGGACGTCGTCATTTCTTCGCGTCCGCCCACGAGGCGGAGAAGCGGCAGCATGAACTCCTGAAACCCGGGAACTGCCACGCTAGGTGCGCCTTCCGATGCAAAAGCGGCTGATTCTCCGATCTACGAACATTGTAGGCCACCTTCGGGTAG
>DATLHE010000129.1:0-11284 GCA_035540335.1 Thermomicrobiales bacterium
GGCTGCTGACCATCTACGGCACCCGCGCCCGCGATGTCGTCGCCCTCGCCGAACGGGATCCATCGCTGCGCGAGCCTCTCGGCGGCG
This sequence comes from Thermomicrobiales bacterium, assembly GCA_035540335.1. Taxonomy (GTDB): domain Bacteria; phylum Chloroflexota; class Chloroflexia; order Thermomicrobiales; family UBA6265; genus UBA6265. The sequence goes on from DATLHE010000129.1 coordinate 88, forward strand.
CGACGCCGGCGATCGCCGCCGTCATCCCGTTTGCCTTCACCCACGAGCACGCCCAGACGCTCGCCGACGCGCTCCTGCGGCGGACGATGATCGCCCTCGCCGAGCTCCAGCGCTTCCACGACGAGATCGCCCTCCAGCTCCCCAGGGGCGGGATCCCGGCCATGGCATCCGTCTAGGCCCGGCGCACGGGCTGCCACATTCGCGACATGACTGCTCTTCGTAACCCCGGGCCTCGTGTGCCGCACCTATGGCCGGCTTGGAAGGGCCGCCACAACGTCGGCCCGTACGGTCGGCCCTGCCCCTGCGGGCGCCCCTGCGGGCCGCGGCTGCGGGCGGTGGCCGACCTCTGCGCGCAACAATCCTCCTCATTCCGAGCGAATGTGAGGAAGCCTACGCGAAGCGCTGTGCGCAACCAGTCCGTTCCCCACCGCCACGCCGCCTCGCCGTCATCCCGAGTTGACGAAGCCACGCGACCCCGCGGCGCGACCCGCCGGTATCGTGGGCAGCGATCTTGCGCTTGTTTCGAATCGCGACTCTTGTTTCGGTCGATCTAGCCCCACACCCCGTGTACGTTCATGGTTTGCGGTAAACGCTTTCGTTTGGGCTACCAGTGCATGAGATAAGAGTTGCGAAGGGTCCGCATCGTTGCTACGATGGCAGCGAGATAACGATATCTTCATGGATGTGGGCCGTGGGGATCATCGCTCTTGTGGACTGCCGTGCGCCCTTCTGCCGCGTACCGGATCGTACATTACCTGGATGAACAGAAAGGAACTTTTTCGACATGAGCAGCGCACCCTCGAACACTGATGCCCGCGGGCTTCGTCCCAGCCAGGTGATCGCTGAAGCCTTGATCGACCGTCAGGAGCCGGCGCAGGTCGTCAATCGCGCCCGCCAGCTCGGCTTCTCCCGCAGCCTGACCACCGCCGTCGTCGCCGCTTGCTGCAAGCAATCCGACACGTCCCCGTATGCGCTGGCCTACGCTGACTATTCCAGCAACGGGTCCGCCCCCCAGTCCTGAACCAACCCGACAACCGACGACACACCGGATGTGCCGCCAGGGCGCCTCGGCGCGGCCACGTTTTGACCCCTTTCGCCCTGCTGTGCTACATTTCCGGTTCAGGACCGCCCCCGGCGGTCTCTTCTTGCATGCGTGCCGCGAAAAGCCCAAGAGGGCTCCGTCGCCGGCAACCGCGTGGGGGAGACCGGTCACACGACCGGTTCGGGTCGCTTTGCGGATGACCCTGGTGGGCCTCAGTGCAGCTCGCCGCCCATGTGCGTGCGCTCCTCAGCGCCGCGTGGAGGAATCCCGTCGTCCCTGTGGCGCCGGTCTGAATGCTGCTATGAACCGTTTGGGGCGCATCGACGCCCACACTGTCTCCGACAGGGAGTGACGCACGTGATCAAGCTTCGTCTTCGCCGCATGGGCGCGAAGAAGCGACCGTTCTACCGTATCGTCGCCGCCGAGCACAGCTCGCCTCGCGATGGCCGCTTCATCGAGATCCTCGGCCACTACGATCCGCTCACCGAGCCGGCCACCGTCAAGGTCAACGAGGAGCGCGCTCGCTACTGGCTGAGCGTCGGCGCCAAGCCGTCGGACACCGTCGCCGGCCTGCTCAAGCGTGCCGGTGTCACCACCGCCGCGCCGGCCGAGGAGACCACCCCGGCCGCCGAAGCCTCCGCCTAATGGTTACCGACGAGCGGGACAACACCCTGGAGCACGAGGACGCTGAGGTCGACGAGGAGACCTTCGCCGAGGACGCCATCGACGAGGTGCTCGATACCGCGGCGGCCAACGGCGACGATCCCGTCGAGCAGCTGCGCGGCCTCGTGGTCTGGCTGGTCGGACATCTGGTCGACGAGCCAGACCACGTCTCCGTCGACGCCAACCAGCGCGGCTCCATGGTCCAGATCCAGGTGCGACTGCCGGAGGACGACCTGGGCAAGATGATCGGCCGCGGCGGCCGGATTGCCAAGTCGATCCGCACCGCGCTGATGATCGCCGGGTCCCGCTATCACCTGCGAGTGAGCTTGGACATTGAAGGCCAGGGATAACACCCCCTCCAACACCCAATCCTCGACACGCAAGAACGGGGAGCCGCGTGCCGGCTCCCCGTCCGCGTCCTCGCGCCGCCCGAAGCGCCCGGCCAGCAATCCTCGCCGCCGCGGCCAGTCGCCCGCGCGCGCCCTGATCGAGACGGCCGGCCCCGAGCCCGCGACCCCGCTCGCCGATGTCCGCCTCACCATCGGCGCCATCGCCGGCACCCATGGCGTGCGCGGCGAGCTCAAGATGCGCATCCTGACCGACGATCCCGAGCACCTGAAGACGATCCGGAGTGTCTACCTCGGCGATGCCGCGACACCGACCACCCTCAAGCATGTCCGCTTCCATCAGGGCATGGCGCTCATCACTCTCGCCGGCGTAACGTCCCCCGAGGCCGGCGCCGAGCTCTACGGCATCCCGGTCCGCATCGACGGCACCGACGCCCGGCCGCTCGACGAGGGCGAGTACTTCCTCTTCCAGCTTATTGGCCTCCATGCGGTCACCGAGGACGGCACGTCCCTCGGCACGGTGACGGACCTCATCGAGACCGGCGCTCACGATGTCCTCGTCATCGGCGACCGCCCCGACGCCGCGGGCGACCTGCTGGTCCCCAATCACCCTGAGTTCGTGCTCGACATCGCCCCCGACCAGGGCACGATCGTCATCCGCCCGCCGGTCTACGAGAACTGAATCTTCCCCTTGACACGAAGACCCTAAGGTGACCACCGGCCAGGTTAATTGCGTTGGCAACCTGACAATAACAACAGGATTTGGGACACCTGCTCGGACGCCAATCGCGCGATCAGCCCGTGGTCGTCGTCTCGAACACCAGCTGCATGCGTGGCACGTCCGCCGAGGGTTCGTGCCGCTCGTCGAACCCCGTGCAGCACGCCACCGTCCGGAATCCCAACGGCTCGACAAGCGACCTGAGCGTCCCCGATGTGAAGATCTGCCAGTCGAAGACGTCGCCGCCCTCCCCGTTCCCGTAGATGAGCTCGACCGTCAGCCGGTCGCGCGCCAGCGCCTGCGTGGTGGTGATCTCCACGCCGTCATGCGTCGTCGTGCGGGTCCCCTGGCGCGACTCGAAGAATGCCCGGTTGTAGACATCGAGCACGAGCCGTCCACCGGGGCGCAGCTTGTCGGCGATCTGCTCGAGAATCCGCTGGTTTGTCCCGGCATCGTGATAGCCGAAGCTCTGCCACATGCAGATCACGGCGTCGAAGCGATCCGGCAGCGCGTCCAGCCGTGTCATGTCGAGCTCCGCAATCCGGAGGTTGCGCGCCTGATGCATCTCGCGGGCTGTCCGTACCACCTCGGGATCGCGGTCGATGCCCGTCACCTCGTATCCACGGCCCGCGAGGCGGGCGGCGTGGCGTCCATACCCGCAACAGAGGTCGAGTACGGACGTGACGCGGTCTCGCGGTAGCTGACGGCAGAGGAAGTCGACCTCCCGCGCCGTCTGCTCGCCATCCGTCGTCGTTAGGAAGAGCTCGAACCACCGCGCGGAGTAGGCGTTTCTCATGCCGCCCCACACTGGTCGATCAGCCGGTCGATTGTCGCGACGGTCAGCACCGCCGCCCGCTTGCCGACCTCGCTGACCGGCAGCGCCGACTCCGTGCCCTCGAACGCCGACACGGCGTGAAACTCGTTGTTGGAGATGTCCTTGATCGTCAGGAACGGCACGTCGTGGTGCGCGGCGATCTGGCCGATCGCCGCCGCCTCCATGTCCTCGCACAGCGACCCCGTGCGCGCGTGTGTCCGGTCCAGCCACGCCGGATCCTGCATCCAGATGTCCGCCGACGCGACGACCCCGGTGCGAACCGTCACCTTTCCGTCGGCCGCGTGTGCCGGCAGCCGGAACTCCTCCGGCCAGGCGTCCAGCGGCAGCTCCCGGGTCGCCTCCTCGGCGAGCGCGACGAGGGCGGGGTCAGTGCGCGCCCCGTCCCGTGCCTTCGGCTCCCCGGCGACCGTGAACCCGAAGGTCAGCGGCACGATGCCCTCCGTCGCCGAAATGCGCATCCGCCCGTGCGCGACGAGTCCGGTGCCGATCACGACGTCGCCCGGCAGGATCTCGCGCGTGTGCGCCCCCGCGCAGCCGAAGTTCATGATCCAGCGCGGATCGAACCGGGCGATCGCGTGCTCCGTCGCCGCGGCCGCCGCGACCATCCCGATCCCGCAGCGGATAACGACCAGCTCCAGCCCGCGATGCGTCGTCCGCAATGTCGGCCAGACGCCGTCCGTGGCGTCCTCCCAATCCGGCACGAGGTCGTGCAGGTGGCGCAGCTCGCTGTCCATGGCGACGATCATGACGAGCGGGCGCGAGACGATGGTGGACACGGTGAACGATCCTCTGGGGCTAGCCGATCGCGATGGCGATCGAGACGACAAGGACGATGAAGACCGTGCTGGAGATGAGCCCGTAGCGGCGGTCCCCGATGCGGAAGAAGTTGACGGCGATGGTTGCGGTCGCGACGATCGGGGAGAGGATCATCACCAGGATCCCGAGTCCCAGGAAGCCGTTGGAGTGGCCGCCCGCGAGGTCGTCCATCACCTTGCTGATCCGCCCCAGCTCGGCGGCGAGCGGCTCGTCGCGCACGATCGCCAGCACCAGCCCGACGATGATGATCGCGAATGAGATGCGCCAGCCGAAGGTCAGGACCGTGATCGCCGCGCGGGTGACGCGCCGGGAGTCGGTGGCGAGCGTGTCGGGGGAGATCGTGTCCATCATGGCGCTATCCAAAGGGGTTGAGCCCGAACGCGGCGAGGATCATCGACGCGCCGAGGTAGGTGAGGATCACGAAGAAGAGGACGATCAGCCGGTCGGTGGGAAGGCGCTTCGTCAGCGTCGAGCCAGCGCTCGCGCCGAGAAAGACTCCCAGCATGGCCGGTACCGCCACCTGCGGGTCGATCTTGCCCTCACTGTAGAAGACGGTCGCCGTCGCCACCGCGGTCATGCCGACCATGAAGGCGCTGGTGCCCGCCGCGGCCTTGACCGGCATCTTCATCACGAGATTCATCATTGGTACCTGGATGACGCCGCCGCCGATGCCGAGCATCCCGGAGAGCACGCCCGCGCCGGTACTGATCGACACCCCGACCGGCACCCGCTGCGGGACGTAGCAGACCTCGCCGCCCGTCGTCGGCTCGGTGAACGACGCGCGCAGCGCCAGCGGGTCCGGAGCATCGGGCGGGGCGTTCGGATACACCTTCTTGCGGCTGCGGATCATGCTGAACGCCGAATAGACGAGAATCAGCCCGAGCACGACCTTCAGGAACGATGCATCCACCCAGATCGCGATGATCGCGCCGATGATCGCGCCGATCGCCGTGCTGATCTGCAGCAGCATCGAGAGGCGGATGTTGGTGAAGCCGTTGCGCAGGTGGTTGGAGGAGCCAACGACGGAGTTGGTGACGACGGCGATGGCGCTCGCCCCGACGGCGATCTTCGGGTCGACGTCGAGGTAGAGCGTGAACAGCGGCACGATGAAGACGCCGCCGCCCAGGCCGAGCATGCTGCCCAGAATGGCCGCCGCCGCGGCCGCGAGGCCGAGCGCTAGCGAGTAATCGAGATCCACGGGGGTCCCCCACTGACTGTCCCGGACGACGAATCCGTCGCCCAAATCCTTATACCACCAGATCGCCGAAATAGGGGCGCAAGCCGAGCGCCGTGCGTCCCTCCAAGAGTTCGTCATCCTGAGCGAAGCGAAGGATCCCCGTGCGAAGCACGTTCAAAGGGCCGCTTCAGCGGCTATCCAGATGCGCCCCGGGACAACGTCCCACTCCCGCTCGCCTCGCATAACCCCCGCCGCGCCCGCCTGGAGTATGATTGCCCCACGACGACACGGCGCATGTGCCTCGTCGTCTGCACATTGACAATCCGCTCATCGCATTCCGGGTACAGGGGAAGCCGGTGCAAGTCCGGCGCTGTCGCGCAACTGTAACGATCGTCTCCCGACGGTCGAAGCCAGGTCACCTTCCCAGAGTGCGTCTGAGACCCTTCGCGATTTCAAGGGTGCAGGACAACGCAACGAGGACCCCGGGCGCAACGCCCCGTCCTCGATGGTCAGGCCCGCTCGCGATGAGCGGGCTTTTTGTTTTCTTCTCACGAGAAGTGAAAGGACAGGGACACTCATGATCAAACGACTGACGACGCGCCTCGCCGTGCTGCTGTGGGCGCTGGCGTTGGCGATCGTGCCGCTCGCCGGCCACGCTGGCGCGCAGGATGCGACCCCCGCCGCGTCCCCCGTGGCCTTGCCGAACGCGACGCCGGTCGCTGGCACCGGCCTGGAGGGGGCCACGGCGTGGCTGCTAAGCCAGCAGCGCGGCGATGGCAGCTTCCCCGGCTTCTCGGGCGAGAGCGATCCCGGCACGACGCTCGATGCGCTCGTCGCCCTCGTCGCGGCCGATCAGGCTGGCATCGACACCGGCTCCGCCACCGATGACGCCATCGCCTACCTCGGCAGCGACGACACCGCGCGCGTCTACACCGAGACGGGCGTCGGGCAGGCCGCCAAGCTCGTCCTTGGCCTCATCGCCGCCGGCCAGGACCCACGCGACATCGGCGGCGTCGATCCGCTCGCGATCGTCGAGCAGGGCCAGGACGGCGACAGCGGCATCTATGGCACGGGCATTTTCGACCATGCCCTGGCGATCATGGCGCTCACCTCGGCGGGCGTCGAGGTCCCGGCGAGCGCTTTCGCTGCGTTGGCGTCCACCCAGGCCGAGAACGGCGGCTGGGCATTCGACGCCTCGACCGACCCTGCCTCGGCGGACACCAATACCACCGCGCTCGTCGTCCAGGCGCTCGTCGCCTCCGGCAGTGGCGACAGCGAGCTGATGGAGCCGGCCGTCGCCTACCTGCAGTCGTCGATTACGTCCACCGGTGCGGTCTACGCCGTCAACGAGGGCGCCATAGCGGATGCGAACTCGACCGCGCTCGTCCTGCAGGCCATGATCGTCACGGAGAACGACAACACTGCCACTCTCGAGAATGCGCTGACGACCTACCAGGGACCGTCCGGAGCGTTCTTCTACCAGGGAAGCGACCCGACGGACAATCTCTTCTCGACCGTGCAGGCGATCCCCGCGCTCGCCGGGCTGGCCCTGCCCGTCCTGCCCGCGGGCGACGCCCTGCCCTCGGCCGGCCTCTGGCTCGCCGCGGCGTAGCGGCCATCAGATCGCGGCTGGAACGCACCAATGAAACCAACCCTCCGTGACTCCGTAGCCCCGGACCTTGTGTCCGGGGTGAGACTTCACCCAGGCGAAGCCGCTGCCCGGCAGGCGCGGGCGTCAGGGGCGACCCTGCGTGGTAGCCATGGGCGGGCCATCCTCATCCTCCTCTGCGTCCTCGCCCTCCTCGCGCTGCGCCTTCCCGCCGCCGCGAGCGCGGACCTCAACGTCGCCGGCCTGGTCGTCGACTACGGCGACGGCCGCATGTCCTACGCGTGGGTGCCGTTCGCGGAGGATGAGATCTCCGGCATGGAGCTGCTCCAGCGCAGCGGCCTCGACATCGTAACGGTCGGGTTCGGCGGGCTCGGCGAAGGGGTCTGCCAGATCGAGACGACCGGCTGCCCGGTGTCCGAGTGCCGCGCGCGCCTCTGCCAGACCTCCGACCCCGAATCGCCCTTCTGGCAATACGTCCAGGAGACCGAGCCCGGCGTCTGGACGCCCTACGCCCTCGGCGCCAACGCCAGCAAGGTGCGCGACGGCGACATCGAGGGATGGACGTGGAGCGGGAAATCCCCCCAGCTCCCGGCGCTCTCGCTCGATGACGTCGCGACGCGCGCGGGTGGTGATCCCGCCGCGCTGAAGGATGCCAGCGGTGCCGTCCCGGCCGCCGTGCGGACTGAGGGCGGCTCGGCGGACGATGGTGGCGCGTCGACGGCGATCATCGGCGGCTCGATCGCGGTCGGCCTCGTCGCGCTCCTCGCTGGCTTCGCGATCTGGCGCTCCCGCTCCGTGACGGCGGGGACGTCGTGACCGCCGCTCGCCTCGACAGCCGCGCCTGGCTGCTCTGGGGTCTCGCCGCGATGATCCCGCTGCTCGTCGCCCGCCACCCGCTGGTCGTGCTGGAGCTGCTCGTCATCGTTCTGGCCGTGCGAGCCGTCTGGGGCGGGCAGGCGACCCAGAACTGGCGCTGGATCGTCCGCGTGGCGGCCGTCTTCATGGTCATCGGCGTCGTCTTCAACGTGCTCACCGTCCACGCGGGAGACCAGGTGATCGCGACCATCCCGGACGCGATCCCGCTCCTCGGTGGGTCGATCACACTCAACGCGCTTGCCTACGGCATCGTCAGCGGCGTCACTGTGCTCGTCCTCATCCTCGTCGGCACGACCGTCGCGGCGGGGATCGTCTGGGCCGATGTCATGCGCACCCTTCCGCCCCGACTCGCCCCGCTCGCCATCGCCGGGTCGGTGGCGTGGTCCTTCCTGCCCAGCACGGCGAACGCCTTCCGAGAGATTCGTGAGTCGCAGGCCGCGCGCGGGCACCGCATCCGCGGCGTGCGCGACCTCCCGCCACTGGTCGTCCCCCTGCTCGGCGGCGGGCTGGAGCGGGCGATGACGATGTCCGAGGCGCTCGAGGCGCGCGGCTTTGGGAGCGCCATCAGCGCCTCGCCCGCGCGCTCCTGGAGCCGCTGGGTGCTCGTCGGCGCCCTCGGCGCCGGGATGCTCGCCGCGTATGCCTTCGCCGTTGGCAAGAGCGCCCTTGCGCTTGGCGGGATGCTCGCCTGCGCGCTGTTGATGCTCCTCGTCCTCCGCGGCGGACATCCCGAGATCGTGCCGACCCGCTACCGCGAGGCTGCCTGGCACGCCGCCGACTGGCTCGTGGCCGCCTGCGCCGGCGTCGCCCTGGCACTCTTCCTCTGGCGGCGGTGGGCCGTGCCGGAGGCGGCCGTCTTCAATCCCTATCCCGATCTCGCCTGGCCCACGACCGACCTGCTGATGCTGCTCGGCCTCGCGCCGTTGCTCGCCCCGGCGTTCATCGTGCCGGGGCCGGAGTTGCGGCAATGAGCGCGCTGCGATCGCTCGACCACGCCGGCATCGCCGTCCTGGAGGACGTCCGCTACCAGTACCCGCGGACGAGCGCCGCCGTGCTCGATGGCGTCTCGTGGACGATCGCGGAGGGCTCTTTCGCGCTCCTGATCGGCCTCTCGGGCACCGGCAAGTCCACCATGTTGCGTTGCCTCAACGGGCTCGTGCCGCACTTCTCCGGCGGGCGCTTCGGCGGCGCCGTCCACGTCGCCGGCCGCGACACAAGGGCGAATGGCCCGCGTGACCTTTCCGGCACGGTCGGCTTCGTCTTCCAGGACCCCGAGACCCAGCTCCTGACCGACCGCGTCGACGAGGAGCTCGCCTTCGGGCTGGAGCAGCACGGCGTGGCGCCGGTCACCATGCGTAAGCGTGTCGAGGAGGTGCTCGACCTCCTCGGCATCGTCCACCTGCGCGATCGCTCGCCCGCGCGCCTCTCCGGTGGCGAGCGGCAGCGGGTGGCAATCGCTGCCGCCCTCGCCACGCAGCCACGCCTCCTCGTGCTCGACGAGCCGACGAGCCAGCTCGATCCCTGGGGCGCCGAGGAGGTGCTCGCGGCGTTGACGCGGTTCAATGAGGATCTCGGCCTGACCGTCGTGCTCGCCGAGCACCGGCTGGAGCGTGTGCTCGCGCATGTCGACACCGTCCGCATGCTTGAAGCCGGCAAGGCGCCGCTCGACGCCACGCCCGAAACAATGGCGCGACTGCTCGACCCGGTCGCGCTGCCGCCGGTGACGGCGCTGGGGCGGGCGTTGGGATGGGACGACCTGCCGCTGACCATCAAGTCGGCGCGGCAGCATCCCGCCCTGGGCGGCCTGCGGGCGCGGCTGGCGGACGTGCACCCCGCGGCACGGCGGATATCGCCCGGCAAGCCGGTCGTCGAGGTGTCCGGCCTCGGCGTCGATCTGGACCGGCGGCCGGTCCTGCAAGATGTCGACCTCACCGTGCGCGAGGGCGAGTTCGTCGCCCTCATGGGCCGCAACGGCAGCGGCAAGACGACGCTTCTGCGCTCGCTGCTCGGCTTCCAGAAGGTCCGCCAGGGACGGATCGCCGTCGGTGGCGTCGACCGCACCGGCGCGGACCCCGCCGAGCTCGGCGGCACGATCGGCTACGTGCCGCAGCAGCCGGGATCGCTCTTCTTCCAGGAGCGCCTGATCGACGAGTTGCGCTTCACCGCCCGCCAGCGGCACATCGACGTCGACACGGAGGCGCTGCTCGACCGTCTCGGCCTCGCATGGGCGGCGGAGCGCCACCCGCGCGATCTCAGTGGCGGCGAGCGCCAGCGCGCGGCGCTGGCGACGATCCTCGCCGGTCAACCGCGCGTGCTCGTCCTCGACGAGCCGACGCGCGGCATGGATCCCTGGCACCGGCGCGAGCTGATCGCGCTGCTCAAGGCGATCCAGGCCGATGGTGTCGCGGTCATCATGGCCACGCACGACGTCGAGATGGTCGCCGCCGCGGCGGATCGTGTCGTCCTCCTCGGCGACGGCTCGATCGTCGCCGACGGCCCACCCACCAGCGTCCTCACCGATTCGCTGACCTTCTCCACGCAAGTCAACAAGGTCCTCGGCGACCACTGGCTGACCGTCGACGAAGTCGCGTCCGCACTCGCCTCATGACCCGAGCCGCGGACCGCCCCTGTAGCCCTGGGTCTCGTACCCGGGGCCAGTAAACATGGTGGCCGTCCCTACCGGACTCCGCATTCCCCTCATCCTGAGCGCAGCAAGGGCCTGCTACCGCTTCTCGCCCTTCGGGCCATGGCCGAGGTGGCTCAGCCACCGAGAAGCGGAGCGGGCCTTCGGCCAGAGAACCTTTCCAGAGCGCAGCGTGGGAACCCTACGCGAAGCGGTGCTGCCGACAACGGCGATATTTCCCTGCGGGCCGACCGGCGCACACACTTCGAGGTGCGCGGCGACGACGATGGACGCGTGCCCACAAGAACCTCCCCACCCAGACCCGGACCCTGAGCATGGAGTGGGGGTGGGGGCGAAACTCTGAGCGAGGCGCTGTTCGCGTCCGCTCGATATCGCACACCGTCCGTAGGGGAGGGATTGAACGCGCTCACTCACCTAAAGGGTCAACGACCTGGTGCGCGTTCAATGCCCTCCCACCAGGCCCGGCCTAT
>DATLHE010000130.1:0-20799 GCA_035540335.1 Thermomicrobiales bacterium
GGCCAGCAGGCGCAGCATGCGCGGCTTGTAGGCGCCGATCCAGATACCGATGTCATGGGCCGGGGAGGGGCCGCGGTGGGCGCCGACGACGCGGTAGTGCTCACCGTCGTGGCGGACGCCGCCACGCTCGTCGCCCCGCCACAGGTCACGGATGATGTCGATGGCCTCGGCGAGCGCCGCGATCGACGCGGCGGGCGTCAGGCGCGTGCCGCCCATCGCCTCGATGGCGTCCCAGAAGGCGCCGGCGCCGAGGCCGAGCTCGAAGCGGCCGCCGCTGAGCAGGTCGAGGCTGGCCGAGGCGCGGGCGAGCACCGCCGGCGGGCGGAGCGGCAGGTTGGCCACGTTGGGCGCGACCGTGATGCGCTCGGTCTGCGCGGCCACCCACGTCATCAGCGTCCACGTGTCGAGGAACCGGGCCTGGTAGGGGTGGTCCTGGAATGTGGCGAGGTCGAGGCCCGCCTGCTCGGTGAGCTGGGCGAGCGCGACGGCGACCTCCGGCCGCTGCGCCTGCGGGGTGATGAAGGTTCCGAACTGGAGGGGATGTCCGTAATCTGGCACGGGGGTGTGCTTTCACAACAAGCGGATGCGATCCGCTTACGAATGGTAACAATGGGGCGAGTATAGCGCCGAGAGGCAGTCCCCGTCGCGGCGGGGACGGAAACGGGCGGCCACGCTTGCGCGGCCGCCCGTCTGGCGATGGCTGGATTGTCCGCGAGCCGGTTACAGCTCCTGGTGGTAGGCGAAGAGGCGGTCGCCGTCCATGCGGCGCAGCTTCTGCAGCGCCTCGTTCTCGATCTGGCGAACGCGCTCGCGGCTGATCTGGAGCTGCTCGCCGACCTCAGCCAGCGTGTGCTGGTGGCCCTGGCCGAGCCCGAAGCGGAGCTGCAGGACCAGGCGCTCGCGGGCGGAGAGGGTGTCGAGCGCGGCGCTGACGTCGCGCTTGAGCATCGACTCGCTGGCGGCCTCGTACGGCGTCTCGGAGACCTCGTCGGCGATCAGGTCGCCGAGGCTTGTGTCGTCCTCGTTGCCGATCGGCGTCTCGAGCGAGATCGTGCGCTGGGCGGCCTGGACGATCTGGTGGATCTTCTCCGGGGCCACCTCCATGGCCTCGGCGACCTCCTCCGGCGTGGGCTGTCGGCCGAGCTGCTGCGCGAGCTGGTTCAGCGTCTTGCGGTAGCGGGAGATCGAGTCGCCCATGTGCACGGGGAGGCGGATGGTGCGGCTCTGGTCGGCGATGGCGCGGGTGATCGCCTGGCGGATCCACCACGTCGCGTAGGTACTGAAACGGAAGCCCTTGCGCCAGTCGTACTTCTGGACGGCACGCATCAGGCCGATGTTACCCTCCTGGATGAGGTCGAGCAGCGTCAGGCCGCGGTTGACATAGCGCTTGGCGATGGAGACGACGAGGCGGAGGTTGGCGCGGACGAACTGCTGCACCGCCTGGAGGTCGTTCTCCTCGACGCGCTTCGCCAGGTCGATCTCCTGCTGGTGGGTCAGCAGCGGGGTCTCGGCAATCTCGCGCAGGTAGAGGCGGACCGGGTCGTTGATGAAGTTCGGATCCAGACGCTGCAGCACGTCGAGGTCGCGTTCGAGGTCGGGCTCGACGTCCGGCTCCGGCTCCATTTGTGTGGTAATCTCTTCGGGGACCTCAAGCTTTTCATCGCCATTGATGTTGTCGCTGACAAGCTTGTCAATATTGGAAACATCGTAGGTCGACATCTGATCACTCATTCCTTGAAGAAGCTCCTCACAGCGGGCATGGAGGCACTACCGTCTGGCGGTGCACTCTGCTCGTGGTGCTATCGCAGAGTTCGTACCGCGACTCTCGGAGCAGTGGAAAGCCTTCGTCATCTGAGACGTGTTCGTTTCTCCAGCGGTCGCTGCGCCGAAAGACGAAATGGAAGCTCGTTTACGATCGTCTGCGGTTGGGGTACGCCTCAACCGTTTGAGGCGTCATGCGGGTGACAGCCTGCCGCCGGTTGGGTGGCACACCGTCTCAATTACAGATTGTAACAGAACGTTATGGGTTTGTGAAGTAGTTAACGAACATCGTTCTTGGGCGATGCCGGGCGCAACATAGCCCCGCAGGCGCAATGAGCGCGTGCGGGGCTGGATGTCACCGGGCCGGTGAGGGCGGACGCGGCTCGGGGGAGCCTAGTCGCCGCAGCCGCAGCCCTGCGAGGTCTCGGCGTTGCCGCCTGTGTCGAAGGAGTGGCCACAGGAGCAGGAGGCGACGGCGTTAGGGTTGCGGACGGTGAAGCCGCCGCCCATCAGGGAGTTCACGAAGTCGATCTCGGCGCCCTGCAGGTACATGGCGCTGAAGTTGTCGACGAGCACGCGGACGCCGCTGGTCTCAATCACCTCGTCGCCCTCGTCGGACGTCTCGTCGATGGTCATCCCGTACTGGAGACCGGAGCAGCCGCCGGGCGCCACGAAGACGCGCAGCGCGTGATCGGGCGTGCCCTGGTCGGTGAGGAAATCCTTGAGCTGCGATACGGCTTCCGGGGTCATCGTGATCATGTGAATCTTGCCTCCGGCAAACTGGATGGTCGTGATCCGATACGGGGAGTGCGCTCAACCCGCTTCCATTCGGTAAGCATAGTCGTATCCGCAATTCTGTCAAGAAGATGCGGAGCGGCTACCGGTCCGGAAGCGACTGACCGCGACGGGCCGCCGCCTATCATCGCTCATCTCGCCCATCTTCCATAATGGACGTGCGCGAGGCGCGGCACGTGGTGTCTTGTCTCCCTATAGATAAGTTTACGTCATGCGCGTCCGATGTGGATGCATCGCTCGACACGGCCGGCATCCCGTCCGGCGAAGGAGGGTGGCGTTTGCCACGATCGAATACCCGTCGTTCCCCGTCGCGCCGCGAGGCGAGCGCCGCCGTGCCCAGTGGCCGCGTCGTCGTCTCGCCGGATGCCATCGCCGGCATCGTCGTCCGCGCCCACGGGCTGTGGTTCGAGGTCAAGCTGCTGGAGGGGCCGCGGCGCGACCAGGTCCTGATCGCCACGGTCCGCGGCCAGCTCAAGAAGCACCGCCGTCAGACGGACATCGTCGCCGTTGGCGATCGTGTCCGCGTCGTCGAGCTGCCGGACAACGAGGCGGCGATCGAGTACGTCGAGCCGCGCACGCGGGCGCTCGTCCGCACCGCCCGCAACACGCGCGACACCGAGCAGGTGATCCTCGCCAACCCGGACCAGGTGCTCTTCGTCTTCGCGGTGCGCGACCCCGAACCGCATGTGCGGATGCTCGACCGGTTCATCATCCTCGCCGAGCTGCAGGAGATCCCGGTCCGTATCGTCGTCAACAAGATCGAGCTCGACGACGAAGAGGGGCGGGCCGCCGCCGAGCGGACGTTCGGTATCTATCGCGGCATCTACCCGCTGCACTTCGTCAGCGCCCACACCGGCGAGGGGATCGCCGACCTGCGCGCGGCGCTGAAGGGCAAGACCTCCGCGGTGGCCGGCCCCTCCGGCGTCGGCAAGTCCAGCTTGCTCAACGCGATCGACCCGACCGACCGCCGCGCCATCGGCGATGTCTCGCTGGCGACCGGCAAGGGGCGTCACACGACGATCGGCTCGCGCCTGCATGAGATCGACGAGGACACGTTCGTGGCGGACACGCCAGGGATGCGCGCGCTCGCGATGCACGCGATCCCAGGCGAGCGCCTGGACGAGTGCTACATCGAGATGCGGCCGTTCCTCGGCCACTGCTTCTATCAGGATTGCACGCACGTGCACGAGCCCGGCTGCGCCGTGCGCGCGGCGGTCGACGCCGGCGAGATCGGCCCGGAGCGCTACGCCAGCTATGTGGCGCTGCGCACCGGGGACGAGATCGGCGCGTCGTGAGAATGATGCGGGGGCCAATGAGCCTTCCGTCGCGCGACCGTGGGTCGCGATGGCAAGGAGAACCCGACGATGTCCGTCCGCGATCACGACACTGGCCCGAACGGTGTCACGGTCGATGAGTTGATCGAGAAGATGTTTCCATACGTCGAGGACCTGCTGCGCCGCATCGAGGGCGAGGAGTTCACGACCAACGACTTCATCGACCTGATGCTCTCGGTGCCGGAGACGAACCGCGCCTACCACGCCGCGCTCCGTGCCTGGGGCGAGAACGAGCGGCAGTCGAAGATGGTCGTCCACGGGCAGATCGTGCCCGGCGCCCTCCGGAAGTCCGCGCTCGTCGAGTGGGCCGGCTTCGCGCATGGCGAGGCCGACGAGTACTCGGTGCCCGCCTGGTGGCGCATGGCCGGCGCCGGTTGAACGCCCGGGCTGTACATGGTGTACGTACAGGCTCTACACTGTGTGCCACAGAGTCAGCACCGTTCGTGGCCCGGGGGCGCCCCATGTACAGCCGACCGATCCAGATTCCGCGCCGGGCCGACGCGCCCGGGTCGACGCCCGCTCGCGAGCGCCACTCGGCGCGCCCGGCGCCGGTGGTGCCGCGCATCGTCCGGTTCGACCATGCGGCGATCGCGGACCAGTTCCCGGCCGAGGTGGTGCTGCGGATCGACGTCAACGGCTGCCTCGCCGGCGCGGTGCGGGCGCTGCCGGACGCCCCACGCGAGCTCGGCGTCGGATGGGCGCTCATGCACGGCTTCATCGCCGCGACGGACGCGCTGGAGCACGTCACCGCCGGGGAGGGGCGGGTCTCGATCATGGCCGACGGCGGCGGTGACCCCGACCGCCTGCGGCTCGAGGCGGTCGGCTGGCGGGATCCCGAGGAGACGGCCGGGACCGGCGTCGTCCCGATCGCGAGCGACCCCCTCGCGCTGACGGAGGCGGCGCTGACCGACCTCGTGGAGCGGACGTTTCGCGCGTTCGCGGGCGACGGCGGCGCGGCCGGGTACAGCCACGCCGCGGTGGCCGCGCCCGGTGCGGTGCAGTGCATCGCGCGGGACCTGCGGCCGGACCTCGCGGTCGCCAAGGTGCTCGGCTGGGCGCTGCTCGATGGCCGCGACCTGGACACGCGGATCCTGGTCGTCCGCGGCATCCCCGACGAGGCGATCGTCCGCGCCGCCGCCCGCGCCGGCGTGGCGCTGGTCGTCTCCGATGCCATTCCCACCGCGGGCGCCGTGCGCTTCGCCGCGCGGGCAACCTGCTCGCTCGCCGGCATGGCGACCTCTGATCGCATCGGTCTCTTCGTCGACGCCGGCCACGTGACGGACGGGCCGGAGGCCGGGGCGGCGTCCGCCTCCGGCGCCTGACGCCCCGGTTGCGTCACCTCTGCCCGGGTTCTACCCACAAAGGCAGCCGAAAAGACGTGTTTTGGACACACGGGTTGTTCTACAGTAGCAATGTGCAACCTGTAGCGGCCCTGACACGTGCGCCTGGGCGGGCCTGCCGAGCAATCGCACTTCGTTGACGACCACCCTCGGCGGCGCCATCGCACATCCATCCGCCCGAACGACGGTTGCGCCGCGTCATGCGGCCGATTGAATGTACGAGCGCCGTCATCAGCACTGGCGGGCGCTCACGTATCTGAGAAAGACAGAGCGACAATGAGTCAGCAGGATCCCAAGAAACCGCAGTTCCCGCTGATGCGACCCGATCAGGATCGGTCACGTCAGCAGCGGCAACGGGGCGGAGGTGATGGCCCGAACGGGCCGCAGATCCCGCCGCGCCGCACGCCGCGCATCCCCACCTGGGTCGTCGCGACGCTGATCATCGCGCTCGTGGGCTGGTACATCTGGCAGTTCTTCGGCCCGGACCAGGGCACCGCGGCGACCTCCGTGCCCTACAGCGTCGCGACGCAGCAGATCGCCGACAACAACGTCGACAAGGCTACCCTCTCGGAAACGAAGATCCGCCTCGAGCTCACGAAGGAGATCAACTACGATCCCGAGAATGAGCGCGTCGACCCGACGGCGCCGCAGGGCGCGACCAACATCGAGCGCACCAGCGACATCGAGGCGACCCTGCCCCAGGGCGTCGAGAACACCCAGCTGCTCGCCAGCCTGGAGGCGACCGATGCGACGATCGCTGGCCGCACGACCAGCGGCTCGATCTGGACCAGCGTTCTCTTCAGTTTCCTGCCATTCCTCCTCTTCCTCGGCCTGATCCTCTTCATGGGGCGGCAGATGGGCCGCGGCCAGCAGAACGTCTTCGGCTTCGGCCGCAGCAAGGCGCGTCAGAACGATCCCGAGCGGCCGCAGGTCACCTTCGCCGACGTCGCGGGCGAGGACGAGGCGAAGCAGGAGCTGATGGAGGTCGTCGACTTCCTCCGCAACCCCGCCAAGTACCACGCGCTCGGCGCACGGCTGCCGCGCGGCGTCCTGCTTGTCGGCCCTCCGGGCACCGGCAAGACGCTGACGGCGCGGGCCGTCGCCGGTGAGGCCGGCGTGCCGTTCTTCAGTGTCTCGGCGTCGGAGTTCGTCGAGATGTTCGTCGGCGTCGGCGCCAGCCGCGTGCGCGACCTCTTCGACAAGGCCAAGGCCGCCTCGCCGTCGATCATCTTCGTCGACGAGATGGACGCCGTTGGCCGCCAGCGCTTCGCCGGCCTCGGCGGCTCCAACGACGAGCGCGAGCAGACGCTGAACCAGCTGCTCGTCGAGATGGACGGCTTCGAGACGAACCAGGAAGTCATCGTCATGGCCGCTACCAACCGGCCGGACGTGCTCGACCCGGCGCTGCTGCGCCCGGGCCGCTTCGACCGCCAGGTGACGGTCGGCCTGCCCGACCGCAAGGGTCGCGTCGCGATCCTCGGCATCCACACTCGCGGCATCCCGCTGAACGCGAGCGTCGACCTGGAGCACATCGCTCGCTCGACGACCGGCTTCTCCGGCGCCGACCTCGCCAACCTCGTCAACGAAGCGGCGCTGACCGCCGCCCGCCGCAGCCGCAAGGAGATCCTGCCGGCGGACTTCGACGAGGCGCTCGACAAGATCCTGCTCGGCGTCGCCAAGAGCGGCCTGGCGGATCCGAAGGAGCGCGAGGTCGTCGCCTACCACGAGGCGGGCCACGCGCTGGCCGCGCACTTCACGCCGGGCTCCGACCCGCTGCGCAAGGTGAGCATCGTGCCTCGCGGCTCCGCCGGCGGCGTCACGATCCAGATGCCGGAGGAGGACCGCGCGCTCTACAGCCGCACCTACCTGCTCGGCCGCCTGATCGGCATGCTCGGTGGCCGCGCGGCGGAGATGGTGGTCTTCAACGAGATCACCACCGGCGCCGAGAACGACCTCAAGCAGGCGACCAGCCTCGCCCGCCGGATGGTCGGCCTCTGGGGCATGAGCCCCGAGGTCGGGCCGATCTACCTCGGCACCGGCGAGGAGCACGTCTTCCTTGGCCGCGAGATCACGCAGGACAAGTCGTTCTCCGATGCCACCGCGCAGCGGGTCGACCGCGCCGTGCGCGAGATCGTCGAGAACGCGCTGAACGAGGCCGTCGAGCTCAATCGCCGCTACCGCGACCGGCTGGAGGCTCTCGTCGCCGCGTTGCTTGAGAAGGAGACGCTGGACGGCAAGGCCGTGGTGGAGATCTTCGGCACCCCCTCGGGTCATGAGGACCACGAGGTCGGCATGGAGCGGAGCCCCTCCGCGACCGCCGGCTACACCACGGGCGACGGCCGCCAGTAGGCCGCCCTGCACAGTACGCGCTCGAACCGGCACCCGCCTCGCGGGTGCCGGTTCTGTGTCCTCCTGGTCAGACCAGGTGGCGGATCTCGACGAAGACCGACCGTGTGCCGGTGCCGCGCGGCACGGCGCCGACGATCACGATCGTGTCGCCGGCACCGGCCACCTCGAGCGCGCGCACACGGGTGTCCACCTGGGCGACGAGGCCATCGATCGACCGTTCGAGCTCGGCGACGGTCGGCACGACGCCATGCCACAGCGCGAGCTGGTTGGCGATGCGCTGGTTGCTGGTGAGGGCGACGATCGGGATGCCGGGGCGCGCCTGCGACACCCGGCGGGCGGTGAGCCCGGTCTCCGTCAGCACCGCGATCGCGCGGGCGCCGAGCGCCTCCGCCAGCGAGCAGGCCGCGATCGCCGCCGCGGCCGCGTCCTGCGACGTCGGATCGCGGTGCGCCTCATGGCGCAGCGTGGCGCGCCACATTGGGTCGCGCTCGACCGTCGTGGCGATTCGCCCCATGATCCGGACCGCCTCGACGGGGTAGGCGCCGACGGCCGTCTCGCCGGAGAGCATCGCGGCGTCGGTGCCGTCGAAGACGGCGTTGGCGACATCGCTCGCCTCGGCCCGAGTGGGTCGGGGCGCGTCGATCATCGACTCCAGCATCTGCGTCGCCGTGATGACCGGGATACCGGCCTGGTTCGCGAGATGGATTAGCCGCTTCTGGATCAGCGGCACCGCCTCCGGGCTCATCTCCACACCGAGATCGCCGCGCGCGACCATCACGCCGTCGGCCACCTCGACGATCTGCTCCAGGTGCCCGACCGCCTGCGGCTTCTCGATCTTGGCGATCAGCGGCTGGTTGCCGCCCAGCGCGGCGATCGCGTCCCGCGCCCGGACGATGTCCTCCGGCTGGCGGACGAACGAGAGCGCGACCATGTCGACGCCGAGCCCGATGCCGAAGCGCAGGTCGGCGTGGTCCTTGTCCGTCAGCGAGGGGGAGGAGATTACCGTGCCGGGGAGATTGATGCCCTTGTGCGGCTTCAGGACGCCGCCATGGACGACGGTCGTCACGATCTCCGCGCCGTGCTCGGGCGAACGCTCGATGCGCTCCGCGCGCAGCTCGAGGTTACCGTCGTCGAGCAGGATCTGGTCGCCCGGCCGGACGTCGCGCGCCAGGTTCGCGTAGCTGGTCGAGACGCGCGTCGCGTCGCCCATCACGGGCGTCGTGCAGATGCGAAGCTCGGCGCCGACGTGCAAGACGGCGGGTCCGCCGTCCTTCAGCTCGCCGACGCGCAGTTTCGGCCCCTGGAGGTCCTGCATGATCGCCACGGGACGGCCGCTGGCGGTCGTGGCCTCGCGGACGCGCACGAACATCTCGCGGTGCTCGTCATGCGTACCATGGGAGAAGTTCATGCGGATGACGCTGGCGCCGGCCGCGATGAGGGCGGCGAGCCGTTCCGGCGACGCCGTGGCGGGGCCGACGGTCGCGACGATCTTGGTCAGCGGCAGGTGGGGCATCGGCGGGCTCCTTGGCGCGGCGGAATCACACGACATATCCCTATTGGTCATCGAAAATCCATCTTCACCGTACCAAAATCGTGCGAGGGCGAAACATGAACGAATGATTTTGCACCCGCATGGGGGAGGACGTCCGGCGACTGCTGGAAGATAATGCCTCTATGCGGCGGACCGGTCACCGGCCGGTCCGCAGGTGACGTCGACGGGAAAGGGGCTCGTGGAGCTATGAGCGCACAATCGCACACCCCACATGCGATCACGGAGGCGCCGCCCGCGCCGGAGGGGCGCGAGAGCGCGCTGCCGGCGCTCGAGCCGGACCTCTACATCAACCGCGAACTGAGTTGGCTGGAGTTCAACCGCCGCGTGCTGGACGAGATCGAGGAGAAGGCGACGCCGCTCCTCGAGCGCGTGAAGTTCGCCGCCATCTTCGCCTCCAACCTTGACGAGTTTTTCATGATCCGCGTGGCCGGCGTCAAGCGCAAGGTCGTCGCCGGCATTCCCGACCGCGGGCCGGACGGGCGCACGCCGGTCCACCAGCTTAGGGCCATCCACAAGCTCACCCAGGAGCTGCTCGACGCCCATGCTCACGTTGTGACCAAGGAGCTCCTGCCGGCCCTCGGCAAGGCGGGCATCGAGATCGTCGACTACCGCGACCTCGATGCCGATGAGCGCGCAACGCTGGGCAGCGTCTTTGAGCGTGAGGTGTTTCCCGTGCTCACGCCGCAGGCCGTGGATCGCGGCCGGCGCTTTCCCCACGTGTCCAACGACAGCGTCAACCTCATCGTCGTGCTCCGCAGCGCCCACGGCCCGCGATTCGCGCGGGTCAAGGTGCCGGCGCTCCTGCCGCGCTTCGTCCCCATCCCGGCCGGGGTCGACGAGGGCGAGTCGGGGCAGGTGCTTGCGGGCGGCCTCGCCGATGGCAGCGGAAAGAAGCAACGGTTCGCGCTGTTGGATCAGGTGATCTCCGCTCATCTCGATCGCCTCTTCCCCGGCAGCGAGGTCGTCGCCTCCTACCCGTTCCATCTGATCCGGGATTCGGACGTCGAACCCGACGAGGAGGATGAGGACGCCGAGGACCTGCTGGAGATCATGCGCGAGACGCTCTCCCAGCGCCCCTTCGGCACCGTCGTCCGCCTCGATATCGACCACACGATGCCGGCGGCCGTGCGCAACTGGCTCCTGGAGCAGGTGCACGCCGACAAGAGCGACCTCTACGTCATCAATGGGCCGCTCGGGCTCGAGGACCTCTTCGAGCTCACCCGGCTGGATCGGCCCGACCTCAAGGATCCGCCACTGGTGCCGGCGCCGATGATCCCGGGCCGCGGCGGCAACGGCGCCAGCGACGCCGCGGCGACCGCGGACGTCATTTTCTCGCAGATCCGCGAGAAGGACATGCTCCTGCACCTGCCCTACATGTCGTTCAACGGCGTCGTCGACTTCGTGCGCGCCGCGTCGCAGGACGCCGATGTCGTCGCAATCAAGCAGACGCTCTATCGCGTCGGCAAGGACTCCCCGCTCATCCCGGCGCTGATCGAGGCGCGCGACGACGACACGCAGGTCGCTGTGCTGGTCGAGCTCAAGGCCCGCTTCGACGAGGAGAACAACATCTCCTGGGCACAGACGCTGGAACGGCACGGCGTCCATGTTGCCTATGGCCTGACCGGCCTGAAAACGCACTGCAAGCTCACGCTGGTCGTCCGCCGCGAGCCGGGCGGCCTGCGCCGCTACTGCCACATCGCCACGGGCAACTACAACGCCAACACCGCCCGCATCTACGAGGACATCGGCCTCTTCACCGCGCGGGACGACATCGCCCGCGACGTTACCGAGCTGTTCAACGTCCTCACCGGCTATTCGGAGCATGTGACGTACGACAAGCTCTGGGTGGCGCCGGCCTCCATGCGCAGGAAGATGATCGACGCCATCTTCGCCGAGATCGAAGCGCACCGCGCGCACGGCCAGGGCTACATCGCGATGAAGATGAACTCGCTGGTCGACCGCGAGGTCATCCGCGCCCTCTACTCGGCCTCGCGCGCCGGCGTGAAGATCGACCTCATCGTGCGCGGCGTCTGCTGCCTGCGGCCCGGCGTGCCGGGCTGGAGCGAGTCGATCCGCGTCATCAGCCTCGTCGGGCGCTTCCTGGAGCACAGTCGCATCTTCGTCTTTCGCAACGGCGGCGATCCGAAGGTCTACATCGGCAGCGCGGACGCGATGGAGCGCAACCTCGACCGCCGCGTCGAGGTGATCACGCCGGTCGAGGCACCGGAGCTCAAGGCGCATCTATATGAGACCGTGCTAAAGGCCTACCTGCGCGACACGCACAACGCGCGGCAGCTCCGGCCGGACGGGACATGGAAGCCGGTCAAGCCGGCGAAGGGCGAGGAGCCCTTCGATGTCCAGCAGTGGTTCCAGCAGCTCTACCGCGGCGGCGCGCCGACCGGCGCCAACGGCGCCTAGCTCGACCTACGCGGCCGGTGTGGCCGGATCCGGGGCGTCCAGCGCGCGGAGTGCCTCGATGCCCTGCCGGATCTTGTCGCTGCCGTCCGCGAGACGTTGCGCGTCGCCCGTGTCCAGCGCGACGCGCACATCCTCGGCCGCGCCGTCGAGCAGCGCCAGCGCCACGAGATAGCGCTCGTGGAAGGTGGCGTGCCCGGCCGGTGGGGTCAGCGCCTGGGCGTCCCGGTAGAGCAGCCGCCATAGGGCCAGCTCGGCCGTCACCTGGTCGATCCATGCACGATCGTCGACCTTCGGCTCGTCGAAGAGCGCATTCACCCGCTGCAGGCTGCCGCCGAGGAGCGTGACCTGCCCGCGCACGGCGCCCGGATAATCCTGGACCTCCGTCGCGGGGGGCGTCGGGGTCGGCGCTACCCTGACGACGGTCCCGGCCAGGAAGAGCGAGATACCGGTCTGCGACGGATCCCCGGCGACCGGCGCCAGGTAGGCGATGCCGTTGTACGCCGAGCCCTCCGCCGGCCGCAGGCCAATCGTTAGCGCGCCGCCCTGGTCGATGGCGCCTCCGACCTCACCGCAGGCCACGACCGCATTGTCGGCGGATCGGGCGAGCACCACGTGCGGACTTGCCAAAAGCGCGTCGACCGTAAGCGGCACCGCGGAGAAGGAGGTCGCCGCCCTCGTTGCCTCACTGCTTCCCGCCGGGGCGCCGCCGGCGACCACGGGCACCGTCAGCGGCGCGGTCACCTCGCCCGGCGAGGCGCAGGTGCCAGCCTGGATCGCGGCCGACAGGGCCGGTTCCTGTGCCGTGGCTGGTACCACGCCAGCGGCGAGCGTGAACAGGGCGAAGCCCGCCACCAAGAGACCTATCCTTCCCACGATATCCCCCTCGCCGCCAACGCCGAACGCACATTCGCCAAGCGGAACAAGCATGCCATATGCCGCGCGTTATACGTTCGACAGGCGAGCGCTCTTGCGTTTCGACGACATGGGTGGCATGTTTGTTGCAATAGCCGACATATAAAATACCGATGACCGACGTATCGTCCCGGAATGTGCAATGACCAGGCGCGGACGCACAATCGCACGAATGGTCTGGGTGACCCTCGGGGTCATCCTGCTGCTGGGTGTGCTGTCCGGCCCGGTCGCGGCCCGGACGCTCGGCGATATCACCGGGCTTGTCGATCAGACGACCGCGCCGGTCGTCGAGCCGGTCGAGGAGATCGTCGCCCCGGTGATCGAGACCGCGGCGCCGATCGCCGCGCCGGTGCAGGACGTCGCGGCCCCCGTGGTCGAGGCGGCTGCGCCGGTGGTGGAGCCCGTTACGGCCGCGGCGGAGCCGATTGTCGCGCCAGTGGTTGAGCCGGTGGCGCCGGTCGTCGAACCCGTGATCGAGCCGGCGCTCGCGCCCATCACGGACCCGGCGCCGGCCCCGCCGGTTGCGGAGCCGGTGAGCGAGATCGCCGCGCCGGTTCTCGACCCGGTGGTCGAGGTCGTGACCGGCGCGCCGGCGCCGCTCCCAGCTGTTGACGTCCCCGCGGCCCCGGCGCCTGAGCCGGTGCTGCCCCGGATCGACATCCCCACCGACATCCTGCCGACCGGCGACGTGATTGGCGGTCTGGCCAGCCTCCCGGTCGGCCAGCCGCTTACTGGTGCCGGGCAGAATCTCCCTGTCTTTGAAACGATCCCCGGCGATCTTGACCTGCTCGCGGGCGACCCGCCCAGCCGGGATACGACGGTGTTCGACACCGTCGTCCCGCCCATGAAGCGCGCCCTGCGGCCCATGACCCCGCTGGTGGCCATCGTCGCGCCGGTGGGCGAGCGCGCCGCCAATGTCACGACACCCGTGCTGTCACCGGCTGGCGCCCTCGTTACGCAGGTCACCCGGCCGGTCGCGCCGGTGCTCTCCGCCGTGGCGTTCGCGCTGGAGCCCGCGGCGGACAGTATCGTGCCCGTTGCCGATCCGGTCCTGGAAAGCGCCAAGCCGGTCCTGCGGCCCGTCGTGTCGGGAATCGCGCCGGTCACGCCGAACCTGCAGCCGGTGAGCGACGTCTGGGACGCGGTCGCGCCCGTGCTCCGGACGGTCGTCGACCCGGTCCGGCCGGTGGTGGACCAGGTGATCGATCCGGTGCTCACGGTCCTCGAGCCCACGATGCGGATCGTCGATCCGATTGTCGACCCCGTATCGCCCATCGTGGACCCCGTGACTGACACCGTCGTTTCCGTGGTGCCGCCGGCTCCCGCGCCAATACCGGTGCGGCCGGCGGTCGCACGTCCTCCGGCCCAGCCCGTGGTCGAGTCGCCCGCCACCCAGCCGTCGTCCCCCGTTGTCACCGCTCCGCGTCCCGCCCGGGAGCGCGCGGAGACGGTGACGACGACCGCGCCAGACACCGAAGTGGCGATTGTGCCGGCCGGGCTGCCGCGTGGTCTTGCCGATGTCCCCTCCAGCCTGTCGATCGACCAGCTCCCGCGCACGGTTGCGGCGCTGGTCGATGCCGCCGTGTTCGCCGGTGCAGAGACGCCGGCCGTCGCCTCGGGCGAGGGCCGCGCGTCCTTCCCGGACGCGGTGTCCGACATTGTCCCGCCGGCGTCTTCGACGACGGTACCTACCCCCTCCGGGAGCAGTGTCGCCGTCGTGCTCGTGCTCGTCGTGGGCCTCGTCGCCTTCGCGCGCGGGTCCCGTCTCTGGGCACATTGTGTCCGGATTCCCTCCTCCTTAAGCCAGGCCATACCGGTTCCTCCGGGGTAGTTCCTCGCTCGTGGGGCAGGTACGCCTGCGCCCGCGTTGAGACGAGACCTTGCTACCCGGTGTCGCACCGCTACTCGGTGCGCGCCGATACTGGAGGAACACTGCCATGCAACGCATTGCACGCGTATTGGGGCTGAGTCTGGCCCTGATCCTCGCCGCCGCCTTCGCCGGGGCCACCCGCGCCGGCGCCCAGGGGCTTCTCGACGACACGGTCGTGATCGTCGACGACGCCGTCAATGACGTCCCCGTTCTTGATGACACCGCCGTCGAAGACGTCGTCGACACGACGATCGGAGACGTCCCGGTGGTCGATGACACCACCGCGAACGAGGTCGTGGACTTCATCGTGGAGGACACGGTCGTCCAGGACGTCGTGGAGGCGCCCATCGACGACACCACCGTCCTCGGCGACACGACGCTCGTCGATGGCACCTCTCTCGACGATGTCGATGTCGCGGACGTCGACCAGACAGACGTCCTGGACACCACCACGGTTCAGGATGTGGTGAACGCCGGGGACGTGCTCTCCGGGACCGACGCTGACGTGCCGGTGGATGACCTCGACGTCGTGGATCTCGACGGTGGCCTGAACGACGTTGTCCAGGTCGACGACACGGTTGATGGCGGCGTCGTCAACGCCGAGGACGGCCTCGTCGAGAATGTCGACGTCATCGATCTCGGCGCCGCGGACGCGCTCAACGACCTCGACGCCCTCAACGGCGGCCTGGTCGAGCTCGGGGATGCACTGAACGGCACCGACGCCGACGTGCTCACCAATCCCGCGGACGGCGGCGTCAATGTCGGCGACGT
Organism: Thermomicrobiales bacterium; assembly: GCA_035540335.1. Taxonomy (GTDB): domain Bacteria; phylum Chloroflexota; class Chloroflexia; order Thermomicrobiales; family UBA6265; genus UBA6265. The sequence goes on from DATLHE010000130.1 coordinate 15,103, forward strand.
GACGGTGATCGACGGGGATGTGCTGCCTGGCACTCAGGTCGATGCCGACGACGGCCTGCTCAACGGCCTCAGCGTCCTCGACGGCGCGGTCGACGGCGGCGTGCTGACCGGCGAGACGCTCGACAACCTGACGGTCATCGGGGATCGCGTTGACGTTCTCGACGGCAGTCTGGCGGACGAGCCGCTGGCCACGGACGTCATCTCGGACGTGATCGACGGTGGCGTGCTCAACGGCATTGGCGTCGATGGCATCCTGCCGAATGCAACCCTGGGGGACGGGCTTCTGAACGACGTCGTCGACGTCAATCTGCTCGGTGACGGTGGCGTCTTGGATGACGGCGCTGAGGACGGGCTGCTCGACGTTGACCTCATTGGCGACGTCGCGGACGGCGGCGTCCTGAACGACGGCCTGCTCGACGGTGTCGTCGGCCTTGACCTGTTTGGAGATGGCGCCGATGACGGATCCGCGGGCGATGGCGGCCTGATTGGTGGCATTGCCGATGGTGCGATCCTGCCAGGCGACGGCCCGCTGGCCGGCGCCGTGATTGACCTCGGCGACATCGCGATTGACGACCTGCTGGGCATTGGCCGCGACTCGAGCCCGGCGCTGCCGGTGCCCGCGCCGACCACGCCGGCTGCGCCGAGCACACCGCCCACATCCAACAACAACACCCGGACCACCACGACGATCATTCGCCGGGTCGATCACCGGGTCACCTACATCCGCAACTTCTCCGTCGTCCACTCGCAGAACAGCCAGCGCGGCATGACGACGATCGACCGCACCTCGCGGGGTATCGCTGGCTTCACGATGCGGCGCCCGGCCACGTCGCCCGTCGTTGCCACCGCGCTGCCGAGCGCGGGAAGCGGTCATGCCGCCCAGAGCCCGGTGCGGGCGGAGACGCTCGCCCTGGCCTCGCTGCTGCTGGCGGTCGCCGGCGCCGGGGCGAGACGCGTCTCCGGAGGGCGACGGCTGAGCTAACGCGACTATTGACCTGACGGGGATGATCGTTCCACCCTCCCCGTCGCATACCTGGCGGGAATGAAGGCACCACCCTTCCCGCCGCACGCGCTCTCCGGAGCGATGCCGAACAGGCCGGAACTCCCCGGTCTGTTCGGCATGCCCGGCGACTGCCGCTCGCCACGTCATTGTCCGCGTTCGGTGTTGCCCATAGAATGGCCACGCTTGTCAGATTCGCGGCCGAGAGCCTCTCAACGGAGCTGCACATCGTGATCTTCAACGATCCGGAGCGGGTGCGCGCGCTCACCCCCGACAACCCCTTCGATCGCTTGGCCGACGGCCGGCCCTGCGTGCCGGACGAGTTGCTGGAGCGGCTCCGGCTGGTCACCAACGATGAAGCATGGGGCGTCATCGAGAAGGGCCACGACTATCACTTCCAGTTCGAGGGCGGCTGGCGCCATCTGCAGGAGGACGTCGTGCTCGTCGGCCGCGCGGTGACCGCGGCATTTGTGCCGAAGCGGCCGGACCTCCATGGCGTTGTCCAGGCGACCGGGGAGCGAGAGGGTCGCTCCGGCGGCCAGAACACGTGGGTGATCGACTCGCTGCAGCCCGGCGACGTGCTCGTCGTCGACCTCTTCGGCAAGGTCGAGGACGGCACCTTCATCGGCGACAACCTGGCGACTGCCGCCCGGGCGCGCACCGGGACCGGGATGGTCATCAACGGCGGCATTCGAGATTTCGAGCGCGTTGACGAGCTGAAGGACTTCCCGGTGTATTGCCGTGGCGTTCATCCCAGCGCGATCGCCGACGTCACCCTCGTGCAGGTCAACGGCCCGATCCGGATCGGCAACGCCACGGTGATGCCGGGCGACGCGGTGCTCGGCACGCGGGAGGGAATCACCTTCATTCCGCCCCATCTGCTCCAGGAGGTGGTCCAGCGCTCCGAGGACACGCGGCAGCGAGATGTCTTCGGCAAGCAGCGGCTCGCCGAGGGCGTCTACACCTCCGGCGAGATCGACGTCAGCACATGGGCGGGACACATCGAGGCCGACTATCAGGAGTGGGCCACCGCGCTCACGCGAGGGTAGGGCGATGCCGGACGAGATCGTCGAGTCGCCCCAGCCCGTCGTGCCAGCCCCGTGGGATCCCTACGGCGGCGACCGTGCCATCCGCGTTCGCGACGTGCGGGTGATCCTCACCGCCCCGAGCGACATTCGCCTGGTGGTCGTCAAGATCGAGACAACGGAGCCGGGTCTCTACGGCCTGGGCTGCGCGACGTTCACGCAGCGTCCGCTCGCCGTCGTGTCCGCGATCGAGGACTACCTCAAGCCGTTCCTGATCGGCCGCCCGGTGCACGACATCGAGGACATCTGGCAGGCGGCCTACGTCAGCTCCTACTGGCGTTCCGGACCGGTCCTGAACAACGCCCTCGCCGGCGTCGACATCGCGCTCTGGGACATCAAGGGCAAGATCGCGAACCTGCCGCTCTACCAGCTCCTCGGCGGCAAAAGCCGGGCGGCGGCCGACCTCTACGCTCATGCCTCCGGCCGCGACAGCGCCGAGGTAATCGCCAACGCGCAGGCGCTGATGGCGCGAGGCTATCGCCACGTCCGCTGCCAGGTCGCCATCCCCGGCTACGCGACCTACGGCGCCGCGCACCAGCAGGGGCACGCCAGCGGCCAGCGGTACGCGCTGCATCTCGATCCCGGCGACGCCCGCTGGGAGCCGGCCGCGTACTGCCGCGCGATCCCCCGCCTCTTCGACGACGTCCGCGGCGCGCTCGGCGACGAGGTCGAGTTGCTGCACGATGTCCACGAGCGCGTGCCGCCGATCATGGCGATCCGGCTCGCGGAGGATCTCGAGCCCTACCGGCTCTTCTTTCTCGAGGACCCCTTCGCGCCGGAGGACAACGGCTACTTCCCGCTGCTCCGCCAGCACAGTTCCGTTCCGATCGCGATGGGCGAGCTCTACGTCAACCAGGCGGAGTACGTCCCGCTGATCAGCCAGCGCCTGATCGACTTCATCCGCGTCCACATCACCGACATCGGCGGCCTCACGCCGGCGCGGAAGCTCGCCGCGCTCTGCGAGTATTTCGGCGTGCGCACCGCATGGCACGGACCCGGCGACGTCTCGCCCGTGGGCCACGCCGCGAACCTCGCGCTGGACCTTTCGACGCCGAACTTCGGTATCCAGGAGGTCCACGAGTTCGACGAGCTCACCCGCGAGGTCTTCCCCGGCTGCCCGGAGATCCGGGAAGGCGCGATGTGGAGCAACGATCGCCCCGGCCTGGGGATCGACATCGATGAGGACCTCGCGCGGAAGTACCCGCTGCCCGAGCACCCGCTCAACGGCGCCTGGCCGGAGATCCGTCGCCGCGACGGCACCGTCGTCCGCCCGTAGGGGAGGGGAGCACATGGACCTGCATGGGATCCGGCAGGCGATCGACGCGCTCGACCGGGAGATCGTGGCGCTCATCGCCCGCCGGCAGGAGCTCGTCGAGGCCGCCGGCGCGTTGAAGAAGGACGCCGATACGGTGCGCGCTCCCGACCGCGTCGAGCAGGTCATCGCCCGCGTCCGGTCCGCCGCGATGGAGGCCGGCGCGGATCCCGACGTGGTGGAAGCGACCTTTCGCGCGATGATCGACGCATTCATCTCGCTCGAGATGCGTCATGTGCCGCCACAAGGGGTCGATCCGTAGCCCCGGATACGAGATCTGGGGCCGCCATGTCATTCTTGGGCGGCGACCGACACCAGCAGACGCGCTCCTCACCGTTGCGTCAGGTGTGCAAGACGCCACACCTTCCTGGAGCGCCGAGTCTCGCAGCTGCGATCGGTGTTCTCCCGATTGCCAACACGACATATCCCATTGAACACACAAATCATCGATAATCTCTACTGAAGCATCGAAACGGTCGATGGGATATGTTGTGCGTAGCTGTCACCAGTTTGTGTACGCGCCATCCCGCCGGAACCAGCGCGGCGCCATCCATTCCTGGTAGGGGTAGTCGGGCACGGCCGACTCGTCAAACTCGACGCCCAGCCCCGGCGCGGTCGGTGCTTCAAATGCCGTCCCCTCGATGTCCAGCATCGCCGGGAACAGATCGCGCGGCGTGCTCACCGTGTAGCCGAGGAAATGCTCCAGCCACGCATAGTTCGATGTCGCGACTCCGAGGTGGACCAGTGCGGCGGTCGAGATCGGTCCCAGCGGGTTGTGCGGCACGAGGTCGATGTAATGCGTCTCGCACCAGCCCGCGATCTTGCGCGCCTCGGTGATGCCGCCGACGTTGCAGACGTCGACACGCGCGTAGTTGATCAGCCCGCCCTCCAGATAGGGCGCGAACGCCCACTTGCTCGAGAACTCCTCGCCGATCGCGAACGGGATGTTCGTCGCTTTGCGCAGCTGGTGATAGGCGGCGGGATCCTCGCAGCGGATCGGCTCCTCCAGGAAGAGCAGGTTGACGTCCTCGATCTGCCGGCAGAAATACGACGCCTCGGCCGGGTTCAGTCGGTGATGGAAGTCGACCGCCAGCCGCACATGCGGCGGCAGCTCGCGCCGCAGCCGGTGCAAGAGCGCCACGGCCACGTCGATCGACTCCAGCGGCTCGTAGACGGCTCCATCCACGCCGGTCCAGCCCTCATCCGCCATCCCCGGCGTGAAGCGGAGAATGTTCCACCCGGCATCGGCCGCCGCGACCGCGACGTCGACGATCTCCGGGCCGCTGAGCGCACCGGGCGTCGCGAAGCAGGGCACCCGGTCACGCACCCTGCCGCCGATCAGCTGCCAGACCGGCACGTCCAGCGACTTGCCGAGGATGTCCCACAGCGCGATGTCGATCGCGCTGATGACCGCGCCGGTGATCTTGCCGCCCTCGAAGTAGGCGCCCCGGTACATCAGCTGCCAGAGATGCTCGATCCGGTGCGGGTCCTCGCCGATCAGCAGGGCGTGGAAATGGTCGAGCATGCCCTGCATCGCCAGCTCGCGACCGGAGATGCCGCCCTCCCCAACACCCGAGATGCCGGCGTCGGTCTCGACCTTGACGACGAACTGGTTGCGATGACCGATGTGGACCGGATACCCCGTGACCGCCGTGATCTTCATGCCGCCTCGCCCTGACCGTGTCTCGCTGCGCCTCGAAGCGTCATTCAACGCGAGAAGGGGACGGCGGTCAACGGCCTGTCCGTTCGGAGCCGAAACCGCGGCCATCTCCAGCGCGCTCAACTGGTGCCATCAGGAGCGAGGAGCACAAGATATCGGCCTCAAGAACGGCACGTGACGCGGGCCGGCCGGCCAACAAGGTGAGCAACACCGTCCCCAATGGGCCATTGAACGCCCGCTCCACGGCTCAATGGCGCAGCTGCGCGTTGAGCCGTGCCGCCTGTCGCGTGAGATGGTCGCGTTCGGGGATACTGGGCGCCAATCGGGCAGCGTTGGCGTAGAGCCGCGCCGCGGTCACTGGGTCACCGTCACGCTCGTGCAGGTAGGCCGCGACCGCGGAATAGCGGGGTAGCGCTGGGTCGAGCTCCGCCAGGGCGGCCGACGAGACCGACTGGGTGCAGATCGTCGAGTGGTACGACGAACTGGTGCGCCTCACCGACAGCCCGGTGGCCCGACTCAATCGGGCCGTCGCGGTCGGCGAGGCCGACGGCCCGCGGGCTGGTCTGGCCGCCCTGGCGGAGCTCGACCCAGCGCTACCCCGCTATTCCGCGGTCGCGGCCTACCTGCACGAGCGTGACGG